>NZ_DASVSO010000381.1:0-10749 GCF_036388035.1 Archangium sp. | reverse complement strand
TGAGGCCGGGGTGAGGGTCATTCCTCCCCCGGCCTTTTCATTTCTCATCATGTCACCTCACGTCCTCGCGAATGCGCACCGGCAGTGGAAGTAGGGTGGCCCTCCGGCGGGCCGGGACGTCCGGCCTCGGCCTTCAAGGAGGCTTCATGAAGTCGCGTCCGTTTCGGTTGCTCGCGGCCCTGTTCGTCACCGTCCTGTCGCTCCATGTGTCCGGCTGCTTTGGCTCGTTCGCCCTGACGCGGAAGATCTACGACCTCAACCAGGGGGTCTCGGACAACAAGTTCGTCCAGTGGGCGCTGTTCCTCGGCTTCACCATCATCCCGGTGTACGGGGTGGGCGTCTTCGTCGACTCCCTGATCTTCAACAGCCTGGAGTTCTGGACGGGCAGCAATCCACTCGCGAACGCCGAGACCCTCCCGGATGGAACGCGGGTCGTCCAGCTCAGCCCCTCGGACACGCTGCGGCTGTCGCGTGACGGGGAGAGCGGCGTGATGCGCGTCGAACTGGACCGCGAGGGCCAGGAGCCGCGGGTGCGCTACTTCGAGCCGCTCGAGGACGGCATGGCCGTGCGCGATGAGGCGGGCGCGCTGCTGGTGCGCGCCCGGGAGCGCACGGACGGCGCGCTGGAGGTGACGGATGCCTCCGGCTCGACGATGACGGTGCACTCGCGCGAGGCCATGGCGCAGGCCCGCGAGGCCCTCTTGCAGGGCGGGACGGCCGGGCTCACGAGCTACGTGACGCCGCGCGCCTCCTCGATGCAGCAGGGGCTCGCGCTCACCTGCGCGCCCCACTGAGGCCGAGCCGCGGGCGGCGCGCTCCCTCCACCGGGTGCGCCGCCCGTGGCCGTGTCACCCCGCGCGGGAGCCTACACGGGGGGAGCAGGGGACCGCATAATGCGCCCCACCCATGACCTTGCCCCTCGAGCTCGACCGGTACCGCGCGGAGTTCCCCGTCGTGAAGGAGCAGCTCTACTTCAACCACGCCGGGGTGGCGCCCACGAGTCTGCGCGTCGCCACCGCCATGCGCGAGTGGGTGGAGGAGCTCGTCCAGCACGGCGTCCGTTACGAGCGGGGGTGGGAGGCCCGCACCGAGAACACCCGCCGGCTGGCCGCCCAGATGATAGGCGCGGCTCCGGAGGAGATCGCCTTCGTGCGCAACACCAGTCACGGCCTCGGGCTCGTCGCCGAGGGACTCGACTGGAAGCCCGGGGACGAGGTCGCCGTCGCCTCGTCCGTCGAGTACCCCTCCAACGTCTACCCCTGGTTGCACCTGCGTGACCGTGGAGTCGTGGTCCGGGAGATTGAACCGCGCGAGGACGGTGTCACCCCCGAGGCCGTCGCCGCCGCGCTCACGCCGCGCACCCGGCTCGTCGCCCTCAGCTCCGTCCAGTTCGCCTCCGGCTACCGCACGGACCTGGAGGCCATTGGCGCGCTCTGCGAGCGCTCGGGCGTCCTCTTCTGCGTGGATGGCATCCAGAGCGTGGGCTGCATCCCCGTCGACGTGAAGAAGAGCCGCGTCCACTTCCTCAGCGCCGACAGCCACAAGTGGATGATCGGTGTCTCCGGCATCGGCTTCCTCTATGTGGACCGGAGCGTGCTCCCGCGCGTGCGGCCCGTGCTCGTCGGCTGGCGCTCCACCACGGATGCCTGGAACTTCAACCGCTCCCACTTCGAGCTGCGCCCGGACGCCACGAAGTTCGAGGAGGGCAGTCACAACTATGCCGGCACCTATGCCCTCGGCGCGGCCCTCGGGCTGCTGCTGGAGGTGGGCATGGAGAACGTCGCGGCGCGCATCCGCGAGCTGCTCTCCCAGGCGGACCAGGGGCTGCGCGCCCTCGGGTGCGAGACCGGGCCCACTCCCGAGCACCGCGCCGGCATCCTCACCTTCCTGCCGCCGAGGGGAGAGGTGAAGGCACTCGCCTCGTACCTCTCCGAGCGCAACGTCAGCTTCTCGCTCCGCCGTGGGCGCATCCGCATCTCGCCCCACTTCTACAACCAGCCCGAGGAGATTGAGCGGCTCGTCGAGATGGTGCGCGGGTTCTCGGGGAAGTGAGGCAAGGGGCGAGCTGATACAAGCTGGTGACAACGTGGCTTACATCCCAGATTTTGACTTGGAAGACATGCTCGGTGCTCTGAACTCCGTCATTGAGAAATATGCGGAGGGATCGAAGGAAAGGGATGCCACCGAGCTTGCACAAATTGCGTTGCTCTATATCCACAACACCAGAAAGAGGGATGAGTTCAAGGAGTTCTACAAAAGCTGTTTCGACACGTCGTTCACGGTCGAGGTCTCTCACGAATTCGCGACGCGAGAAGAGGCGGACACATGGCTCGCCAGCGGGAAGGCCAAGGACTCCGAACGTGTGAAAATCGCCGGCAAGGGTTTCATGGCCGTTCAAGTGCCAGGCCGGCTGGTATTCATGATCGCTCCCCTTCCGGAAGAGTTGGAGACGGATGAATGGAAGGATGAGTCCGAGCCGTAAGCCCGGGAGCGAATCCCAGGGCTTACGGTCGTTGCCGCCAGAGGCGATTACTGCGCGGGGAAGAGCGTCTCGATGGAGAGGTAGCGCTCGCCCGTGTCGTAGCAGAAGCAGAGCACCCGGCTCTTGTCGGCGACCTCGGGCAGCTTCTTGTTCACGGCCGCCAGCGCCGCGCCCGAGGAGATGCCCACGAAGATGCCCTCCTCACGCGCCGAGCGGCGGGCGAAGTCGAACGCCTCCTCCTCGGTCACCTGGATGACGCCGTCCAGCGTGTCCTTGTGCAGGTTCTTCGGAATGAAGCCCGCGCCGATGCCCTGGATCGGGTGCGGCCCCGGCTGCCCGCCGCTGATGACCGGCGACTTCACCGGCTCCACCGCGAGCACCTTCAGCTTCGGCCAGTGCTGCTTGAGCACCTCGGCGCACGCCGTGATGTGGCCGCCCGTGCCCACGCCCGTGATGATGTAGTCCAGGCCCTCGGGGAAGTCCTTGAGGATCTCCTGCGCCGTCGTGCGCTTGTGGATCTCGATGTTCGACTCGTTCTCGAACTGCTGCGGCATCCACGCGTTCGGATTCTGCGCCACCAGCTCCTGCGCCCGGGCAATCGCCCCCTTCATTCCCTGCGCCCGCGGCGTCAGCTCGAAGGTCGCCCCGTACGCCGCCATCAGCCGGCGCCGCTCGATGCTCATCGACTCGGGCATCACCAGGATGAGCTTGTAGCCCTTCACCGCCGCCACCATCGCCAGGCCGATCCCCGTGTTGCCAGACGTGGGCTCGATGATGACGCTGTCCTTCTTGAGCAGGCCCCGCTTCTCGGCGTCCTCGATCATCGCCAGGCCAATGCGGTCCTTGATGCTGCCGCCCGGGTTGGCCCGCTCGAGCTTCATGTACACCTCGACGCGCGAGGGGAAGAGCCGGTTGATACGGACGTGCGGCGTGTTGCCGATCGTCTCCAGGATGTTGTTCGCCTTCATGGGTATCGAGCCTCGTAGAGGAGCTGTCTGCCAGGACAGATGAACATCTGTTATATCAGATGTGATACTCGAGTTCGTCGAATTCCGCACCCCCATGTCGCGGGCGGACCTCGCTGCGGCGGGTGACGAGGGACTCGGGCGGGATGTTGTGGGTGATGAAGGCGTTGCCCGCGATGATGCTGCCGCGGCCCACCACCGTGGTCCCCCCGAGGATGGTGGCGTTGGCGTACACCACCACGTCGTCCTCGATGGTCGGGTGGCGCTTCTTGTCCGCCAGGTCCTTCTGCACCTGCAGGGCGCCCAGGGTGACGCCCTGGTAGATCTTCACCCCGTTGCCGATGACGGTGGTCTCGCCAATCACCACGCCCGTGCCGTGGTCGATGACGAAGCGCCGCCCGATGGTGGCCCCGGGGTGGATGTCCACGCCCGTGCGCTGGTGCGCGAGCTCGGTGAGGAGCCGGGGCAGCAAGGGGAGGCCCAGCCGGTGCAGGGCATGGGCGATCCGGTAGATGGCGATGGCATAGAAGCCCGGGTAGGTGAGGATGACCTCGTCCACGCTGCGGGCCGCCGGATCCGCCTCGAAGATGGCGTCGGCGTCCTGGCGCAGCCAGGCGTAGAGGTCCGGGAGCTGCTCCATGAAGTGGCGGGGCAGCTCCGGCGACAGGCCCGGGTAGCGCGACCCGAGCGTCGCCAGCGCCCGGGTCAGCACCGCCTCCACCACCGCCACCTCGGAGCGGACTCCGACGGCGCTACAGTCCAGCCGCTCGGAGAAGTGGGGGAAGAGCAGGGCCAGCACCTTCTCGATGAGCTCCGGCGCCCCGGCGCGTACGTCGGGCGGGAAGCAGTGGTGCTGGCGGGCCTCGAGGAGGGTCTGGATGAGCCGACCGTTGGGTTCGTCCATGGGCGGCGGGAGGTTAACCGCTAGTAGCGGCCCCCGCCCAGCGCGCTGACGGCCGCCGAGAGAATCCGGTCCTCCACCCCCCAGACCGCCTTGTTGAGCCCCTTGATGCCGGCGCCCCGCAGGTAGTCGGTGAAGTCGTGCAGGGCCGTGGAGCGCTGCATGCGCTCGGTCTTCGCCGCGTAGAGCAGCGGGGTGCCCGGCGCGCCGGTCATCCCCAGGTCCGGGCAGGCCTCGGACAGCTTCTTGGGGTCGATGCCCGTCGCCGCCGACATCAGGGCCACGGTGAACTTGTGCACCGGCAGCTCCCGGGCGTTGGGGATCTTCTTCAGCACCGTCTGCCGCGTCTCGGGGCCCGAGTCGAGCTGCTCCAGCTTCACCTGGGTCATGGCCAGGAGCTGCTCGTTGGTGACGTGCTTGTTGTCCAGGATGGCCCGGCGGAAGAGGCTCTCCGGGGTGTCACCCTTGATCTTGATGTCGCACTGCTTGAGGCGGTCGAGCATGACGTTGATCGCCTTGCCCACCTCCGAGTCCGCCGGGCCGCGCCAGGTGCCGGGAGCGGCCTGGGTGACCTGGGCGGCCTTCACGCCCGGGGTCTCGAAGCCGCTCTTCAGCGCGTGACCCACCGCCACGGCGGCGTTCGCGGTGGGGGCGGCCGGAGGGGCCTCGGCCCGCGAGGGCTGGGGGGGCAGCTTGACGGCTACGGGACGACGGCCAATCGGGTCCATGGACCACTCCGGATGCGGCTCGGGGAGGAAAAGCGGGTGCTCGAGGCATTGTCGCAGGTTTCGTGGCGGAAGTTGCTGGGCGCGTGGTTTGACCGGGGGCCCCTCCGCTCCGAGACTCCGGGTGCCATGCGCCTCTTCGTCGACCCCGCCGCCCTGGTTCCGCTGTCCCGCGCTCCGGGTATCCGCCGCCTCCTGCTGGCCGCCCTCCTCGGAGCTGCCTCCGCGGCCTGCCAGACGGCCGCTCCGGCCGTCGCGCCGGTGCCGCGGGAGGGCACCGCCCCGGTGGTCCAGACCCCCGCTCAGGCCTCGTCGGCGCAGGCCGAGCGGCCCGGCGCCAGTCAGGAGCCCGTTCCGACGCTCACCCCTTCCAGTGAGCCCGTCCTGGAGCTCAATGGTCTCCAGGATCCCGTCCAGGCCCTCAATGGCCTCTTCCACCAGCAGTACGCGAGTACCCGGGCGGCCTATGTCGCCCGACTCGGTACCGAGGAGCGCCCCGTGCTGCTCATGGACGGGACGCTCACCCTCCAGTGGCGGGGCAAGGACGCCCAGTACCCCGTCCTCACCCCCCGCTACCATGCGCTCAAGGCCCTCTCGCACGTGCCGTTTGGCGTCTACGTGGAGCTGCTGGGCAATGCCGGCCCCTCGCTCTCCGAGGACACGAAGGCCCGCTTCCAGCGCACGCGGGAACTCATCTCCGCCGCCCAGGCCGTGCTGGAGGATCCGGGCTCCACCACCCGCCGCGTCCTGCCTCCCGGACTCGTGGAGGGTCAGCGCACCCTGCTGCGGGAGTCCGACGCGCTACTCGCCGAGAGCCTCTCGCGGGGCAGGCCCTCGCCGGAGCGCCTGGCCCGTTTCGTCCAGGCCGTGCGTCCCTTGCTGATCGCCAACGTCCGGGCCTCGGCCCGTGACGAGCTCGACGAACTCCACCGGCACGTCGGTGCCATCCGGGCCTCGATGACCCCGGAGCAGTGGGCGCGGGTCGTCGTCGTCATCAGCACCAGCCGCCAGGCGCGCGCGCGGGAGGGCTCCCTCCAGTACTTCGAGCGGCTCCTGGGTGAGCCGCCCATGGGCGAGGGCGCCTCCAAGGAAGGCCGCATCGTCGTCCTGGAGGCTTTCGGCTCGCGCAAGCCGCTGGAGGTGATGGGCGTCCACGAGTTGGACCAGGACGCCGCCGCCGGGCTGCTCGGCGACAAGCGCCTCCTCCAGAGCGATCTGCTCTCGCCGTATGTCGCGGAGTACCTCGGCCAGCTCCTCCCGTCTCCGAACGCCCCATGAAGACGACCCTGACCACCCAGAGCCTCTCGGACACACGTGCCTCCCTGCGGGAGGCGAATGCCGCCCTCAACCGTCTCTACCCGGGGGCCTCTTCCCGCCGTCAGCCCATCCATGTCGTCTATGGAGGGGCACACCTCTTCAAGGCCGATACGGCCTCGAAGCTGGCCGAGGTGGCGCTGCGCTCCCTGGAGGAGTACGCGCCGGATGCGCGCACCCTGGCCCGGGCGCTGGGCCTGGCGGAGGAGGGCACCCTGGCGGAGACCGTCCACGCACGGGTGGGGGACAAGCTGCGGCGCGAGGCGGTGGAGGACTACCGCATCGACTTCGAGGATGGCTACGGCCACCGACCGGATGCGGAGGAGGACGGGCACGCGGTGGCCGTGGCGGAGGAGCTGGCCCGGGGTCTGGAGCGCGGCTCGCTGCCTCCCTTCGTCGGCATCCGCATCAAGTCCTTCAGCGAGGAGCTCTTGCCTCGCGCCGTCCGTACCCTGGACCTCTTCCTCTCCGCGCTGGTGGAGAAGACGGGGGGACGCCTGCCGCCCCACTTCGTGGTGACCCTGCCCAAGGTGACGCTGCGCGAGCAGGTGGCCGCGCTCGACTCCGTGCTGGGCCAGCTCGAGGCCGGCCTGGGCCTGGAGCGGGGTGGGGTGAAGGTGGAGCTGATGGTGGAGACGCCGCAGTCCCTCTTCGACCTGAAGGGGACGCTGGCCCTGCCTCTGTTGGTGGCCGCCGCCAACGGCCGCTGCACCGGAGCGCACTTCGGCGCGTATGACTATACCGCCGCGTGCGACATCACCGCGTCCTGCCAGCACCTGCTCCACCCGTCGTGCGACTTCGCCCGGCAGGTGATGCAGGTGTCCCTGGCGGGCACGGAGGTCCACCTCTCCGACGGAGCCACCACCGCCATGCCCGTGGGGCCGCACAAGGCCCCCAAGGGCGGCACCCTCACTCCGGCCCAGCGGGAGGAGAACCGTGCCGCCGTCCACCGCGCGTGGCGCCTCCACGCGGACAACGTGCGCCAGGCGCTGACGAACGGCTTCTACCAGGGGTGGGACCTGCACCCGGCGCAGCTTCCCGTGCGCTACGCCTCGGTGTACGCCTTCTTCCTGGAGGGGCTGGACGCGGCCTCGCGCCGGCTGCGGGCCTTCATGGACAAGGCCGCCCAGGCCACGCGGCTGGGGGACGTCTTCGATGACGCCGCCACCGGCCAGGGGCTGCTCAACTTCTTCCTGCGCGGCATCGCCTGTGGGGCCCTCACCGAGGACGAGGCCCGCGCCGCCGGCCTCTCCCTGGACGAGCTGCGGACCCGCTCCTTCCTGAAGATCCTCGAGGGACGGCGCGGGAGCTGAGCGTCCCTCGGCTCACGCCGCCCACCGCAGTTGCGGCTGTGCCTCGGAGCGGTGCGACGGGGCGGGCGAGAGCTGCCTCGCGGCGACTTCGGGGAGCTCGGCGGGGGCCTCGTACACGGGCAGGCTCACGCGGAAGGTGGTGCCTCGGCCCACCTGGCTCTCCACGGAGATGTCCCCTCCGAGCGCGGTGACGATGCTGTGGCACACCGACAGCCCCAGCCCCGTCCCCATTCCCACCGGCTTGGTGGTGAAGAACGGGCTGAAGAGACGCTCCAGGTTCTCCGGAGGGATGCCACACCCCGTATCGCTCACCTCCACGATGACCCGCGAGTCACCACTCGCTCGGGCGGAGAGTCGGATCTCATGCCGCGACGCCTGTCCCGCCGGAATGGCGTGGGCCGCGTTGATGAGGAGGTTGAGGAACACCTGGCACAGGCGGCCCTTGTGGCCATGCACCGGGGGAAGCTCGTCCCACTGCTCCACCAGCCGCGCCCGGTCGCGCAGCTCGTAGGCCGCCACCTTCGTCGCGCTGCGCAGGCTGGACACGATGTCCACCGGGCCGCGCTCCATGTCGTTCGGGTGGGAGAGCACCTTGAGGTCGCGGACGATGAGGTGGACACGCTCGGCCCCGTCGCGCGCGTCGGCGAGCGCCTCCAGCATCTCCTGGTGCTCCTCGGAGGAGGCGACCCCGTCCGCGCCCATCAGCTGCTGCTGCACGTAGTCGAGGTTGCCCACGATGAACGCCAGCGGGTTGTTGATCTCATGGCCGATGCCCGCCGCGAGCTGGCCGATGGTGGCCAGCCGCTCCGAGAAGAGGAGCCGGGTCTGGGTGGACTGGAGCTGCCGCAGGCTGTCGGTGAGCCGGGAGTTGGCCTGCTCCAGCTCGGCCGTGCGCTGTCGCAGCGAGCGGTGCATGGAGAGGAGGATGGTGGCCAGCAGCGCCAACGAGAGCCCGAAGAGCACGATCATGTGGGGGGCTATTGCCAGGGGCGTGCCACCGCGCCCCACTCGGGGTGGAGCCAGGGCTCGGGAACGCCGACTGTGGCGTTCCGCCGCACCCACGGGCGCTGGCCAGCCGGGTGCGTCACTTTGGCGCATGTGGCAATACGCCACGGTTCCCAGCCCCTGGCGCACGTGGCGTGGACCCAGCCCGTGGGAAAAAAGAGGGGGGTGAATCCAGAATGCCGGGTCCGGGAGTCTCACCGCGCGAAAACCGATAAGGAGTCCTTCATGAAGGTCCAGCTCATCGCCGCGTGCCTCCTGGCCACCCTCGCCACGGGGGCTCTCGCCGAGTCCCCGCCCCCGGCCTAGGCCCCGGTTGCCCCTTCTTCCTCGCCCACTCCGCCCGAGGTGTCTGTGCGGTCCCCGACCCGGGTGCTGGTGCGGGACGATCGGCGCGCGTTCGGCGAGCTGGTGGCTCGGCACCAGCCCGCCGTGCGTGGCCTGCTGCGCCGGCTGACCGGGGGAGATGGGGCGCAGGCGGATGATCTGGCGCAGGAGACCTTCCTCCGCGCCTACCAGGGACTGCGCGGCTACCGGGGCGGAGCGAAGTTCTCCTCCTGGCTCTACCGCATCGCCTGCAACGCGTTCTTCAGCCAGGACCGGGGCAGCCGCCTCGCGCCGCCGGAGCCTCCCGCGCTGGAGGCCGGGGCCTCCGGGGTGGACGTGCCGGACACGCTCCTGGAGCGGTATGACCTGGAGCGAGCGCTGGCCTCGCTGAAGCCACGCGAGCGGGCCGCGCTCGTCCTCACCTACGCCAACGAGCTCACCCACGAGGAGGCGGCGGTCATCCTCGACTGCCCCCTGGGGACGCTCAAAACCCACGTCGCGCGCGCGAAGGAGAAGCTGCGCCGACAGCTCGAGGAGGTCCCATGAATGGCCACGATGATGAGGCCTGGCTCGACACGCTGCTCCAGCAGCGGCTCCCATCCGAGCTCGCCGACGACGACTTCCAGACGCGGCTCCTGCGGCGCCTCCCCCCACGTGAGCGGCCCGGGTTGCGCGCGCTCTGCCTCGCTGTCACCTGGGGGGTGGCGCTCGCCGTCTTGATGATGCTCTCGGGCGAGGGGGTGGTGGCGTCCGTCGCGACGGAGACGGGCAACCTCGTCGTGCCCTTCAGCCTCGGGGCCGCGCTGCTCTGGTACGTCGCGGATCCTCTGCTCTGAGGCCCGTCGGGCCGTGCGCCCCTACAGCCCTTCCCGCCCCCGACCCGGGTTGCTACGGCTCGGTGAAGGTGAGCGCCAGGTGGCGCAGCTCTTGGCCGTGGACGGGCTTGCGCAGCTCCTTGAGCAGCGGGGTCTCGCCGAACTCCTGGACGATCTCCTCCCAGGAGTAGTCGGAGTAGGCCGAGCAGAGCACCACCCGTTGCGAGGGGTGTACCGTCCACAGGTGCCGCAGCGTCTCCACGCCATTGCCACCGGGCGGCATCCGGTAGTCCAGGAAGACCAACGCGTAGGGACGGCCCGCCGCCACGGCCTCCCGCACCATGGCGACCCCTTCCTGTCCCTGGTAGGCCGAGTCCACCTCGAACTCCGGACCGGAGGGCTCCGCACGAGCGGGGGCCGGGCCGAAGAGGGCCGCCCGCAGCAGCGAGAGCTCCGCCGGGCTCCCGCGGCGCTCCGGACAGAGCAGCCGCCGGAAGTCCTGGTGGATGGCCGCGGAGTCATCGATGACCAGGATTCGCCGCTTGCGCTCCCTCTCACTCATGTCGCCTCCGGGGGGGCGCAGGGCAGCTCCAGGATGAAGGCGGCGCCGTGCCCTGGCCCCTCGCTGTGCGCCGTCAGCGTGCCGCCCAGCTCCTGGGCCGCCAGCGCACTGGAGTGCAGGCCGAAGCCGTGGCCCTCGTCCCGGGTGGTGAAGCCGTGCTGGAAGATGCGCGTGAGCAGCTCCGGCGCGATGCCCATCCCGGTGTCGCGCACCTCGATGCGGACGCGGTCGGCCGTGGGGGCCTCCAGCCGCAGCGTCAGGCACCGCTGCTCCGCGGGCGCCTCATCCAGGGCGTACTTGGCGTTGCTGATGAGGTTGACCAGGATCATCAACACCTTGTGCT
>NZ_DASVSO010000380.1:0-14067 GCF_036388035.1 Archangium sp. | reverse complement strand
TGCGTGTGGCTCCACCCCGAGGCCAGGATGACGTCCGGCAGCCAGCCGCCCTGCGCGTCCTCGAGCATCCACCCGTCCGTCCACGCCTCGGGCTGCACCACCAGTTCCGCCCCCATGTCCTCCATCCGCTGCACGAAGGGTGGGTAGAAGGCATCCCGGCTGATGGCCGCGCCCACGCGCCCGAAGGGCATCTCGAACACCAGCGGCGCGTCCAGCCGGCCTGGGGACAGGTCCAGGTCCTTCACCTCGGGGTCCGTGAGGAACACCTTGTCCACCCGCCCCGCCAGCTTCCCGTCCGGCCCGTACCAGAGGGCCGAGTTGAAGACCTCGGGGCCCGTCGCCACGTAGGCCAGGTCTCCCTTTGGAGCGGCCGGGTCGCGCAGCAGCGGCGCGTCCTCGCGGCGCACGTACGGCACGTTCGCGGAGGTGATGACATGCACCCCATAGCGCTTCGCGATGCCGCCGAAGGTGCGGTCCATCGAGCGCCACGCCACGTCCCCGAGCGCCAGCGTCAGCCCTCGGGCCGCCGAGATGCCGGGAAAGCGCTCGCGGTACGCATCCGCCGCTGGCGCCCAGCCCGCGTACATCGCGTTGAAGGCGGTCGCCACGTCCGAGGCCCCTCGCGCCAGCAGTGCCCGAGGCCCACCGAACCAGGCGATCAGCCCCGAATCCTCCGGGAAGACGACGAGGTTGGGCCGCGTCTTGGACAGGCACGGCGCCACCGCGCGCAGGTCCTCCGCGTAAGAGGCCTCGAAGGACTCATACGAGATGGCGTCCTCCAGCCTGAAGCGGTGCCCCACCACGAAGACGCGCGCATCGCCCTCGTCGCTGAAGGAGCGCGAGCACACGGTGTCATCGGCGGGCAACTTCGGCCCGGGCGCACAGGCCGCGAGCAGCACGAGGGCAGCGAGGACGAGCGAACGCATGGGGGCACCCACTGTAGACGGTCACGTCGGCCCACGTACCCAGGTCCGCGGCACTCAGGAGCGCTTTCGCCCCGCGACACGACGAGCGGGCCGCCTCTTGGCCCGAGGCTCGGCATTCAGCTTCTTCCGCAACCTCGCGAGCCCCTTCAAGTGATACGGCCAGTGTGTCAGCAGCAGTGACAGAACCGCATCCACATCACTTCGCGACAAGTCGCCCTTCTCGAAGGCCTTCTCGATCACAGGGCCTATCTGGAGAAAATCCCTCAGCACATCCGCGATGTGAAAGGCCATCTCATCGCGAACCTTGTCGTCCGGAACGACCTTGAGCATGGCTCGCTCCAGAACATGGGTCAGAATCCGCGCCTTCTCCGCATCAATCATGAGCTGCCCCAGCGGCTCAGAGCATCCTCTCCACGCTTGAGCGCTTCTTCGACAGGTTGACGCCTGGCTTTGTTGTTGGGCATGCGCTTGAGCATTTGCCGCAAGTTCTTCAAGAAGGCACGAATCTCCTTCTTCCAGTGCTTCACGTCCCGATGTTTCGGGTCGTTCGGGTCTGGGCTTCCGGAAGGGCACACACTCTCGACTTTATGAATGTGCTCATCAAGCCGCTTGATCGTCTCTTCGGGATCCGGGCTGGAGAGGACACGGGTGGACTCGTCCAGGAGACCTGGCTCCTCCATGGCGGCGTCCAGTAGCGCATCGGCTGATTTGACGGCTCTCGCAGCATCGAGAGCACGACGCCATGCTTCCGCGGAGTCGTAGCCCGCGCAGAGCCACGGGTGGCGCGCACAGGCCTGCGCCGTACCCTGTAGGAGGACGGGCCTCGGCTCCCCTCGAGTCGTCCCGCAGCCCGTCCACACTCCAGCCGCGAGCCACAGCGCCACTGCCGTCCGCCGCATGAGATTCCCTTTCAACCAGGCAACCTCTACAAACCACAGGTGGAGGAGGTGCCGCGGCGAGCTCCTCCTCCACCACCGGGCGACTACCGGGTGATGCTCACCGCGGTGTCATCGAGGAAGAAGCTCGTCGCCGCCGAGGCGTCCTCCGTGCCGTTGAAGTAGACGCGGATGGTCTGGCCCTTGTACGCCGCCAGGTCGAACGTCTTCTGCACGTAGGCGGTGCCCTTGTTCAGGTTGCTGTAGGTGGCCACCGTCGCCAGCACCGTGTTGGCCGTGTCGCGCACCGTCACCGTCAGCTTGTCGTAGGCCGTGGTGGTCGTGGTCTCCGAGGTGGTGATCTTGTACCAGAAGGAGAGCGAGGCACTGCAGGCCGTGGAGGGGATGGTGATGTCCTGGTAGGCGTATTCGGTCCGCGTGGTGCCGTAGCCGTTCATCCAGGCCTTGTAGCTGCCGGTGCGCGGCGTGCTCCCCGAGGTGGTGCCATCGATGACGCCCGAGGTGGTCGTCCAGTTCACGGCGCCGCTCTCGAAGCCCGGGTTGAGCAGGAGCTGCTCGGTGATGGAGCAGCTGCCCGTGGCGTTGTTCACCGTGACGGACACCGCGGACGAGGTGCCCACGTTGCCCGCGGCGTCATAGGCCTTGGTGGTCAGCGAGTAGCCGCCGTTGGCCACGCTGGCGGTGTTCCAGTCGAAGCTGTACGGGGCCGTGGTGTCGCTGCCGAGCAGGCTGCTGCCCAGGAAGAACTCCACCCGGCTCACGCCCACGTTGTCCGAGGCGTTGGCGCTGATGGTGGCGGTGCCGCTCACCGAGGCGCCGCCGACCGGAGCGGTGATGGAGGTGGAGGGCGCGGTGGTGTCCCCGCCGCCGCCACCGCCGGTGATGAACATGCTGTAGAGCAGCAGGTTGACGGAGCCGGTGCCCGGGCTGGTCACCTTGCTCGGCGTGGCGTTGGTGGTGAGCGCCGCCATCGTCTGGGCCGGGGTGGCCGAGGGGTTGGCCTGCAGGTAGAGGGCCGCCACGCCCGCCACGTGCGGCGAGGCCATGGACGTGCCGCTCATGGAGGTGCTGGCAGTGTCGCTGGAGTACGCGGCCGAGGTGATGCTTGAGCCCGGCGCGAAGATGTCCAGGCAGGTGCCGTAGTTGGAGAAGGACGAGCGGGCGTCGCTGCTGGTGGTGGAGCCCACGGTGAGGGCGTTGGGCGTGCGGGCCGGCGAGTAGCTGCAGGCGTTGCCGCTGTCGTTGCCCGCGGCGACGGCCGTCACCACGCCTGCGGTGATCATCCGCTCCACCGCGTCATCCAGCGCCTGCGACGCGTCGCCGCCGAGGCTCATGTTGGCCACGGCCGGCTTGACGTGGTTGGCCGCCACCCAGTCCAGGCCGGCGATGACCTGCGCGTCGGTGCCGTTGCCCGTGCAGTCCAGCACGCGCACCGGGTGCAGCGTCACCTTCTTCGCCACGCCCCAGGTGGTGCCGCCCACGGTGCCCGCCACGTGCGTGCCGTGGCCGTGGCAGTCCGCCGCGGTGCCGCCGGTGGTGATGGCGTCGAAGCCGTTGCCCACGCGCCCGGTGTACTGCGCGTGCGTCAGCCGCATGCCCGTGTCGATGATGTACGCGTGCACCCCGGTGCCATCGACGTTGTAGTTGTAGGTGGAGTCACGCGGCAGGTTGCGCTGGTCGATGCGGTCGATGCCCCAGGTCGCGCTCGTCTGCGTGCCCGACGCCGACACCACGCCGTTCTCCTCGATGTACGCCACGCGGGGATCCGCCAGCAGCTCGCGCACGCGCGCCTCGGGCATCCGCACCGAGAAGCCCTTGAGCGCGTGCTCATATGCGTGCAGCACCTGGCCACCGCGCGGGGCCGCCATCTCCTCGGCCACCGCCGCCGCGCGCACCCCCACCAGGCTCTTCACATCGTCGCGCAGCACGACGATGTACTCGTCCGGCACCGACTTCGGCTTGCGCAGGAGCTGGGCCACCTGGCCGACCTCCTTGGACGGGAGGATGCCCTGCTGCAGCTCCTCCTCGGTCATCGGGCCGCCGCACGCGGCGGCGCCCAGCAGGGAGCAGGTGAGGAGGGCCTGGGTCAGCTTCAGCTTCATGTGAAACCTCCGGGGGTGGAGGACCGCGGGTGAGAGAAAGGGATGCGAGCGGTGAATCAAGCGCTTTCCGGCCTGACCCGTCAATACCGTTTTTCTCGTTTTAGCGGACTCTGAACCCCGGAGGCCGGACGCCCTACTGCCCCGGGGCCACGTTGGGCCCGAAGCCCAGGGCCAGGGTGGGCAGCACCTTCCACTCGGTCCACGCCGGGCGGGCCCAGGTGGCCTCGGAGGAGGCGCTCGCCCCGACACCCAGGCGCAGGAAGCCGAAGCGCCAGGCCACGCCCGCGTGGGCGCCATAGGGCATCAGCAGCCGCGTGTGGACGCTGGCCGTCCAGAAGAGGCCGCGCCCATCCTGGGTGCGCCACAGCGGCCCCTCGTAGGCGAGCGACTGCGAGGCCACCGAGGCCCCCGCGTACAGCCCGTCCACCGGCAGGGCGAGCACCACCTTCACCTGCTCGAGGAAGCGCACGCCCGTCATCGGCGCGTAGGCGCCCGCCATGGGCAGGTCGTAGTGGAGGAAGGAGCCGGCGTCCTCACTGAGGACGTCGACGCGATCCAACCGCACCGGCGCGGCGGCCAGGGCGAGGCTCGCGGTCACGAGGGAGAGGGTCAACGGCACGGCGCACGCTCCACGTAGTCGGTGATGAGGTAGTCCAGGGGCCAGCGGCAGAAGGACGCGAGCTGGGCCTCGGTGTTGGCCGTCCACACCGCCGTCTTCAGCCCGGCGCGGCGCACCGCCTCCATCGCGGCGCGGTCCGCCACCGGGTAGGCCACGGCGATGCCATCCGCTCCCGCGTCGCGCGCGAGCTGGATGAGCTCCTGCGCGCCCACGGTGCGCTTCAGCTCGTTGCGGACGGCCGTCAGCACGTTGCTCTCGTCCGCGCTGAAGGTCGGCCAGATGAGCAGGGCCTCCAGCTCCTGGTGCGCCTGGAAGGCCTTCAGCAGCTCGCCCCGGGTGGAGGTGACGAAGAAGCGGTTGGGCAGCGCCGCCGCGTTCCAGCGGCCGAGAATCTCCTCGGCGAAGACCTCGGGGGACTCCGTGTACCGAGGGTCCTCCTTGATATCGAGCTGCACGACCACGTCGGGGTAGCCCTTCAGCGCGGAGAGCAGCTCCTCGAAGGTGAAGTACCGGTCGGCCACCTTCACCGCTTCGGGCTTCTCCGCATCACCCAAGCCGCCGCAGCGGTAGTCGCGCCACAGCTCCGCCAGGGTGAAGTCCTTGATGGGCAGGCGCGAGTCCTCGGGCAGCCGGCGCGGTTCGAACTCCTCGGAGCCCTTGGTGAACGTGCACAGGTCCGCATCGATCCACGCATCATGCGAGAGGATGGGGATGCGGTCCTGGGTGAGGACGAGATCCACCTCGATGGCCGGGTAGCCCTCGTGCAGCGCGGCGGTCACCGCCGAGCGCGAGTTCTCCGGGTAGTTGCCCGAGCCAGCGCGGTGCGCCACCACGCGCGGCGTTCCGGGGGCATCCACCAGGCCGCAGCCCGTGGCCAGCAGCAGCGCGCAGGCGAGCGCGCCTCCTCTTCGATTCCACCTGGTCGTTGTCATGGGGGGCCCGTTTCGTACCACGGGCTCCCAGGGTCCAGCCATTCGACCCGCGGTGTCCGCGGGCTTCACCCAGAGACGGCGAGGGGGCGCGCGAAGGCCTCGGGGGCCTTCGCCTCCGAGTCCACCTGCTGGCGGGCGGGGATGAAGGTCATGGCGCGCTCGGCGAGCGCGGTGATGGTGAGGGACGGGTTGACGCCCGGGTTGGCGGACATGGCCGAGCCGTCGACGACGTAGAGGCCCTCGTAGCCATAGAGGCGGTGCTGGGCGTCGATGACGCCCGTCTGGGGCGAGTCCCCCATGCAGCAGCCGCCGAGGATGTGCGCGGTGGTGGGGATGCCCAGCACCGACTCGGTGGCCATGGTCATGGGCATGCCGTCCAGCTTCTCCGCCACCCGGTGGGCCAGCTCGGCGGCCTCGGGCATGTGGGCGGTGGGCGCGGGGCCCTCCTGCAGCCCGGTCTGGAGCCCCTTGCTGCCTCCGGTGAAGAGCCCGCGCCCGCGCCGCATGCGCAGGTGTCCATCCAGCGTGCGCATGTAGAGGAGGATCATCGTCCTCCGGGCGAAGTCGCGGAGGAAGAAGGTCCGCGTCACCTTGAGTGGATTGCGCAGGAAGACGCCCACCAGGTTCGCCAGCCGCGAGAGGACGGTGGTGCCGGTGACATAGGGCGCCATGAGGGAGCGGAAGAAGTCCGAGCCCGCGCCATAGCGCACCGGCTCCAGGTGCGAGTGCTCATCGGTGTGGAGGATGGAGCCGATGGCGATGCCCGTGGACAGGTCCTTCTCGCGCTTGCTGTCGCCGGCCACGATGCCGATGAGCGCCTCCGAGTTGGTGCGCACCGCATCCCCGAGCCGCTCCGACAGCCGGGGCAGCCCGTCCGGGTGGGCCTTGAGCTTGAGCAGCAGGTCCACCGTGCCCAGCACACCGCCGGAGAAGACGACGTGGCGCGCGGTGAAGCGCCGCTTGCGGCGGAAGAAGCGGGACGTCCCCTCGAGCGCCTCCACCTCGTAGCCGCCCCCGGGCAGCGGGCGCACCCAGGTCACCTCGGTGTCCGCATGGAGGGTGAGGCCGCGCTTCTCGGCGAGGTGGAGGTAGTTCTTGTCGAGCGTGTTCTTGGCCCCAACGCGGCAGCCCGTCATGCAGGCGCCGCAGGAGTTGCAGCCGGTGCGCTCGGGGCCCTCGCCGCCGAAGTACGGATCCGGCACCGTCACCCCGGGCTTGCCGAAGTAGATGGCCACCGTGGTGGGCTGGAAGTCCTCGCGGCCCATGTCCTTGCCCACCTGCTGGATGACCTCGTCCGGCAGCGTGCGCAGCGGGTTCACCGTGGCCCCGAGCATCTTGCGCGCGGTGGCGTAGTGCGGCGCCAGCTCGGACTTCCAGTCCGTCAGGTGCCCCCAGGAGCGCGCCTGGAAGAAGTCATCCTTCGGGATGGGCAGCGTGTTGGCGTAGACGAGCGAGCCTCCGCCCACGCCCACCCCGGACAGCACGGTGACGTGGCGGAAGAAGGTCATCTTGAACAGGCCGCGCCACCCGAGCTGCGGCATCCACAGCCACCGCTTCAGGTCCCAGTTCGTCTTGGGGAAGTCCTTCGCCTCCAGGCGCCGGCCCTTCTCCAACATCACCACCCGGTAGCCCTTCTCCGTCAGGCGCAGCGCGCTCACGCTGCCGCCGAAGCCAGAGCCGACGATGAGCCAGTCGCAGTCGAATTCCATCGAGTCCTCCCCCCTGAGGGGATTTTTCACAGCTTATGAGACCCACGCTGGGTGCGCTTCCCTCCCTGCTCGGGGGGCTTGCTCACGGGCGCGAGTCCAAGATTCGGCGGACCGGGGCCCTCTTTGGAGAGAGGCGGGCCACGCGCGGTGTCACTCCGAAGGCGTCAGCTTCCGCCGAGCGGCCTCCCGGCGCTTCGCGCGCACCTTCCCCGCGACGTTGAGCAGGAGGCGGTCCCGCTCCCAACGCTCGCGCGTGGGCGGATCCACCTGCTCCCAGAGTGCGCCCAGCCCGTCCACCCGCCGCCGGCACACGTCGAGCGCCCCGGCCAGTGCCAGGTGTACGGCCGGTGAGGCCGGGGCCGCCTGAGCCAGTCCCCGCATCGTCACCACCAGGGCGAGCAATTCCTCCCGCACCTCGTCCGGCCAGCCCGAGCGGCGAGCCACCTGGAGGAGCCAGCCGAGCACGGCCGCGAAGACGTGGCAGTCCTCCACCGTGCGGAACGGTTTGACGTAGCGCGTGTAGCCGTCGCCGGGGAGCACCTCGTCGGGCGCCACCTCCACGGCATGCAGGCGCAGCTCGGCGTGGGGCACCTCCGGGACGAAGGGAGGCGGGGGCAGCTCGGTGAGCGTCACGCCCGGGCGGCGCGCGTCGAGCCGCACCAGCCGGAGCCGGTTGCGCCCCTGCTCGTCCTGGCCCTCGGTGGCCACCACCAGCAGCACGTCCGCCGCGGTGCCCAGGGTGACGAAGGCCTTGGTGCCCTCCAGGCGCAGCGGGCCCTCGCCCGAGCCGGTGAGCCGGGTGTGCATGGCGGCGGGGTGTCCGCCCTCGGCCTCGGTGACGCACAGCGCGTAGCGGTGCTCACGCGACAGCTCCGGGAGCAGTGAGCGCAGGGCGGAGTGGTAGCCCGAGGCGAACGCGTAGCCGAGCCGATCCGCCGCGAAGCCCGCGGCCAACGCCACGTCCACCGGGAGGGAGAAGCGCGAGGTCAGCCGCAGGTGCCGCGCCCACCAGTCCCCGACGGAGCCCTGGGGCTCCGGGGCGGGCGACTCGGTGAGGAGGAAGCGCAGGATCTCATCCATGAGCGCGCCACTCTAGGCCATCCCAGGAGAGCCCGTGCGCGGCGTGAGACGGCCTCAGGCCAACTCGGCCACCGGCCGGTGCGACCTCGCTCCGCCGGGAAGGCGCAGCAGCTCGGCCACGATGCCGAGGACGATCAGCTCGAACAGGGCGTCCGCCGGCTCCTGCAGCGGCAGGTCCGTGCGGACGCGCTTCGCTTCGGACCTCCGAGCGGGCTCGCCCTCGACACCTTCCGAGACCGAGTGACAGAGGGCCACCACGTCCGCGATGTCCAGCGACTCGGCCACCGGACGAATGAGCTGCGAGAGCATCTCGTCGTCGATGTGCGCGGGCGGCGGCCCATCGCGCAGGGCCTCGGCCACCTCCGCCATGTCGAACACCAGCCGGCTGGAGCGGTAGAACGCGTGCTCGGCGGCGACCACCAGCAGACACCGGGCCTTCTCGGGCTGCTCCTGGCGAAGCGCCTTGCCGCGCAGGGCGAGTGCACACAGCACCGCGCGCGTCCGGTGGGTCACCTTCGCCAGGCGCAGCAGCAGCAGCTCGTCGGTTCTCTTCATCCCGGCTCCCGGCTCATGGACGCGGCTGCGAACTCCATAAGCCCACCACCCCTCGGCCTTTGGATGCAAGAGGGGGCACCAACGAAATCCCCCGCGCGTCAATCCATTGCCTTCCAGGAGTGTCGTCCAACCCACTCTGGCTGGAAAACGGTGGCCTACCTGTTGGGTGCCGCGGGGGCGTCAGTCCTTGAACTCGGCCCACACCGGCGCGTGGTCCGAGGGCTGCTTGCCCTTGCGCGCCTCGCGGTCCACGTCCGCCGCCACCAGCCGCCTGACCATCGGCGCCGTCGCGAAGATGTGGTCGATGCGCAGCCCCTTGTTCTTCGGGAACGCCAGCATCCGGTAGTCCCACCAGCTGAAGCGCTGCTCGTTGGGGTGCAGCTCGCGGAACGTGTCCGTCAGCCCGAAGGCGCACAGCTCGCGCAGCGCCGCGCGCTCCTTCGGCGTGCAGAGCGTCTGCCCTTCCCACAGCGGCGGATCCCACACGTCGAGGTCCGCGGGCGCCACGTTCCAGTCACCGCACAGCACCAGCGGCTCGCCCGGCTTGTGCCGCGAGTCCAGGTAGCGCCGCAGCCGCCCGTACCACTGCAGCTTGTACTCGTACGCGGGCGAGTTCACCTCCTGCCCGTTCGGCGCGTAGGCGCTCACCACCCGCACCCCATTCACCGTCGCGGCGATCAGCCGCGCGTGCGAGTCGTCCACTCCGTCCGACAGGCTCCGCACCACGTCCGTCGGCTCCACCTTCGCGAGGATGGCCACCCCGTTGTACGTCTTCTGCCCGTGCACCGCGGCGTGGTAGCCCGCCTCCCGCACGGCCTCCATCGGGAACTCGGCGTCCGTGCACTTCAGCTCCTGCAGGCACACCACGTCGGGTTGAGCGCTCTTCAGCCAGTCCACCAGCCGATCCAGGCGGGCACGGACCGAGTTCACATTCCAGGCGGCGATCTTCATCCCGCCCAACTTCGCACGTCACCTCCGCCCCCGTCACGATTTTTCCCCGCCCCCTCGGGGGTACACCCTCCTGGGTCCTGTAGCGCCCTGTGTCACCCGGGCCCTCGGCCCCCGGGAGTCCTCGGGTGTGGCCACCGGGCCGCACCGCACCTGCCCGGGGAGCGGGAAGGCGTCCTCGCCAACCCTCACTTCCGCCTTCCCCCAGAGGGAGGGGGCGGTTGGCACGCGCATCGCAGTGGGCTCCTCCCGACAAGGAGCCGCACCATGAGGAACACCATCCTGTCCGCCTGCCTCGCCGTCCTCTCCCTCGCCGCCTGTGATGTCGGCCAGAGCCGACGGGCCCACGGACTCCTCTCGACCGTCGAGCCGCGCACCGCGGCCCCGGTGCCCCCCTCGCGAGAGGCCGGCGGCGAGAGCCCCCTGCGCGCCGCGCCGGCGCTCCCCGAGCTGACCGATGGCCTCCCCGAGACGGCCAGCCCCCTCCCCGTGGCGCCCGAGGATCTCGCTCTCGCCGAGCCCGCCGACACGCTCTGGCTCTCCCACGAGGAGCACCTCTACCCGGTGGACCACCTCGCTCGCGCCCGCGCGCTGAGCCAGGAGGGAGACAGCTCGGGTGCGCTCACCGAGGCCCGCCGCGCCGTCCACGACGCCGCCGAGGACGTGGATGCGGCCGAGGCCGCCCTCGACACCGTCATCCGCCTGGCCCGCCTCTCCGGTCAGAAGCAGCTCGCCACGGCGGCCTACGCGGAGCTCGCGCGGCTCTTCCCCGACGGCCCCGAGCCCCTCGTCCAGCAGGCCCGCCTCCTGTTGGAGCTGGGCGACACCGAGGGCACCTTCCGCGCCGCCGAGGCCGCGCTCGAGCTCGATCCCGAGTACCCCGAAATCTACCAGGTGCTCGGCCGGGCCCACCTCTCCGCCGGCCAGCTCGACGAGGCCATCCTCCGCTTCAGACAGGCCGTGCACCTCGACCCGTACCACGGGTATGCCCTCAACAACCTCGGGCTGGCCTACCTGCGAACGGGCCAGGACGCGCTGGCCGCCGAGGTGCTCGCCCAGGCCGCCTACGTGCTGCCCCACGTGGGCTATGTCCACAACAACCTGGGGCTCGCCTACGAGCGGCTCGGCCGCCTCGAGGAGGCCCGCATGGCGTATGACACCGCCACGCGCCTGTCTCCGACGGACTCCAAGGCCCGCCTCAACCGGGAGCGCTTGAATCGCGAGGCCCACGCCTCCGTCGATGTGCTGAAGCTCCTCGAGAACAGGCAGTCCCCGGGGTGCCCCGAATGAGGGGGTCCCCCGAGCCCTCGTGAGGCCCACCGCCCGGCAGGCCACCTGGCCCATTCCGGTTTTCCCTCCTGGCGGTTTAACGTCGCCCACCTTTTGATGTCCCCGCTTCCCATGAACTCGGCCCGAGACATGCGCTCCCAGCCTGAATCCACCCCACCCGCCGGCCCCTCGACTCCTCCGGAGCGCCCGGCCCGTCCCGGCTTCGGCCCCCGGCTGTGGCGCTGGACGAAGCGGCTCCTCGTCCTGGCCGCCGTGGGCGTGGTGCTGCTCGCGCTCGTCATCGGGGGCGCCTACCTCTACTACAGCCGGGACCTGCCCTCGGCCGAGGCGCTGCGCAACTACGCCCTGCCCCAGGTCACCAAGGTGCGGTGCGCCGACGGCTCCGTGTGCGCCGAGTTCTTCATGCCCCAGGGGCGCCGCACCGTGGTGGACGTCACGCAGCTGCCGCCCCACGTGCGCGACGCCTTCCTCGCCGCCGAGGACGCCGACTTCTACAAGCACCCGGGCCTCGACGTCTTCGGCATGACGCGCGCGGCCGTGAAGAACCTCATCCCCGGCAGCCGCAAGTCCGGCGCCTCCACCATCACGCAGCAGGTGGTGAAGAACATGCTCCTCACGCCCGAGCGCAGCCTCTCGCGCAAGATTCGCGAGTGGATCCTCACCCCGCGCGTGGAGGAGGCCCTCACCAAGGACCAGATCCTCGGCCTCTACATCAACCAGTCCTACTTCGGGCAGGGCCGCAGCGGCATCGAGGAGGCGGCGCTCTACTACTTCGGCAAGCAGGCCAAGCAGTTGAGCATCGGCGAGGCCACGGTGCTGGGCGGCACGGTGCAGTCACCCAACCGCATCAACCCGGAGCGGAACATCGTCCGCGCCAAGCAGCGCCAGCGCTATGTGCTGGGACAGATGGCCCAGCACGGCTTCCTCCCCAAGGACGTGGTGGAGAAGGAGCTGGAGAAGCCCATCGTGCTCGCCCCGAGGCCACCGCCCGAGGTGGGCCCCTACTACGCCGAGGAGATCCGCCGCACGCTCGTCGCCCGCTATGGGGATGAGGCCGTGCTCACCGGGGGCCTGCGCGTGGACATCGCCATGGACCCGAAGCTCCAGGTCGCCGCCGACGAGGCGGTGCGCAAGGGGCTGGAGGCGGTGGACCGGCGCCAGGGTTACCGCGGCGCCCTCGGCACGCTGGAGCCCGCGCGCTTCGAGCGTCTCAAGCCCCTCATCGCCAGGCAGATCGAGGAGGCGGGCCGGCGCCAGAAGGAGGGCGCCTACGTGGCCGACCTCGCCTCGCTCTCCCAGTCCGGCGAGCCGACGCCCAAGCCGGCCGAGGCCGAGGAGCCCGTGGTGACGCCCGCCGAGGAGGAGGAGGAGGCCACGCTCTCCGCCGACGAGAAGCTCGCGCGCGACGTGAAGCTCGAGCCCCTCAAGGAGGGCCTGCGGGTGACGGGCCTCGTCACCCAGGTGGATGACGCGGGCAAGCGCGCCCGCGTGGATCTGGTGGGCCGCATCGCGGAGATTCCCTTCTCCACCGTCCCCTGGGCACGCCTCAAGGGCAAGGGCGCCCCCGCGAAGATGTCGGACGTGATGAAGCCGGGAGATCTCGTGCTCGTGCGCGTGCTGCGCGTCACGCCCACGCCCGCGCTCCTGGAGGCCACGCTGGACCAGGTGCCGCTCGTGCAGGGCGGCCTCGTCGTCATCAACCCGAGCAACCGCAACGTGGTGGCCCTGGTGGGCGGCTATGACTTCCAGCGCTCGTCCTTCAACCGCGCCACCCAGGCCAGGCGCCAGCCGGGCTCGTCCTTCAAGCCCTTCCTCTACGGCGCCGCGCTCGGCAGCGGACGCTACACCCCCATCAGCACGGTGAACGACGCCCCCGAGGCCATCCGCGACCCGTACACCGGCAAGACGTGGAAGCCGCAGAACTATGACCGCGCCTTCGACGGCCCCATGACGCTGCGCGAGGCGCTCACCAAGTCCAAGAACACCGTGTCCGTGCGCCTCATCGAGGCGATCACCCCCGCCACCGCCATCGACTTCGCCCGCCGGGCCGGCATCCGCTCGGCGCTGCCGGAGAACCTCACCCTCGCGCTGGGCACCGGCGAGGTGAGCGTTCTGGAGGCCGCCAACGCCTACGCCACCCTGCAGGCCAACGGCCGCTACGCCGAGCCGCTCATGCTGCTGAAGGTGACGGACGCGCGGGGCAAGGTGCTGGAGGAGCACCAGCCGGCCTTCGAGGAGACGCTGCCTCCGGCGGTGGCCTACCTCACCACCTCGCTGATGCGCAGCGTGGTGGAGGAGGGCACGGCCAAGGCGGTGACGGAGCTCAACCGCCCCGCCGCCGGCAAGACGGGCACCGCCAGCGAGAACCGCGACGCCTGGTTCTCCGGCTTCACCGCGGACTGGGTCGCCAGCGCCTGGGTGGGCTTCGATGACCACTCGCCCCTGGGCAGCTCCGAGACGGGTGGCCGCGCCCCCCTCCCCATCTGGCTGGACTTCATGCGCGTCGCCCACCAGAACCTGCCCTCGCGCGAGTTCGAGGTGCCCGCGGGCGTGGTGCAGGTGCGCATCGATCCCGCCACCGGCCTGCTCGCCGGCAACTCCGTGCCCGGCCGCCTCGAGTCCTTCCTCGAGGGCACCCAGCCCACCGCCGAGGCGCCCCCGCCCGGCCACGTCAGCCCGAGCGACTTCTTCCTCCAGGAGGGCAGTCGGGGGGGACTGTGAGCCGAGCCCTCGCCGCCGCGCTGCTGCTGGCCGCGCTGCCCGCTCCGGCCGCTCAACCCCCCGCGTCTCAGCCCGCCCCCGCCGCTCCGGCGCCCGTGCCGACGTCCGCCCTCGAGCGGCTCGCGCAGGCCGTGGCCTCGAACGTGCGGGCGGTGAAGCCCGAGGCTCCCGTGGCCCTGTCCTTCTCCGGGGGGACGCCCGAGTTGCGGCGCGCCTTCGGCACGCTGCTCGCCTCGCGGCTCGCCTCCGCCGGGCTCGCTCCCGTGGTGCTGGAGGCCCCCTCGCCCGT
>NZ_DASVSO010000379.1:0-4752 GCF_036388035.1 Archangium sp. | reverse complement strand
CAAGCGCGGATAGCGCCACGCTCCCACACTCCCGGTGCCGATGAGCCATTCCTAGTTCTACGGCCTCACGCGAAGTGCGTGCCTCGAACAAGGGGGATGGTTGTGGGACTGGAACACGCGACGCTCCGAGGCATCCTGCGGCACACGGGTCCACTCATGAAGTGGCCCCTGGTGGCCGCCCTCTGGGTGGCGCCCGCCTGGGCCGAGTCACCGGCTCCGGCCCCCACCACCCCGAGCGCGGCCTCGAAGGAGGGAGACATCTCCAACCTCGCCGAGAGCGCCTCGTCCCGGCACCAGCTCGACTCGTCGCTGGACAATGACAGTGAGGAGGCCCCGCCCGAGTTCACCATTGGACCGACGGAGCCCGTGGCCCCCGGCGAGCGCCGCTGGGTGCGCAAGTTCGAGCGCGCCGATCTCACCTCCTATTTCGCCGAGGGCGAGCTGGCCAAGGCCAAGGCCGCGTATGACCGGGGCCGCTACCGCGTCGCGCGCCAGTTGCTGGAGACCCAGGAGGCCACCCCGCCGGTGCGCTACCTCCGGGCGATGAGCGCCCTGCGCATGGGCCAGTGGCTCACGGGCGCCGAGGAGCTCGCGGCGCTGGCCGAGGCCCACCCGCCCCTGCGCGACTACTGCCACTTCGAGTCGGCGCGCGCCTATGAGCGGATGCGCAAGTGGACCGAGGCCATCCAGCAGTACGCCGCCGTGTCTCCCGGCGCGCGTCGCTACGAGGAGGCCCGCTTCGGCATGGCCTACATCCTCGAGAAGAAGAAGCAGGACTACGCCGGGGCCGTGGCGGCGCTCACGCCCATCGTCCAGACGGAGTCGCCCAAGCCCAACAACCCCGCCCAGGCCGAGGCGTGGCTGACCATCGCCCGGCTGGCGCGCTACCAGGCCGACTACAACGGCGAGCACCGCGCGCACCTCGCGGTGTGGGCGCTGCACCCCTTCTCCAAGGAGGTCTCCGCGGCCGTGAAGGGCCTGAGGGACCTGCCCTACGTGCCCAAGTGGAAGGTGGCGCGCGCCGAGACGCTGCTCTCGCTGCACCACAACCGCGAGGCGTTGGACCTGCTGGAGAAGCTGCTGCCGAAGATGGAGCTGCCGGACCCGCTCGCCTGCCGCGCGCAGTTCGCGTACGGCACCGCCTGGCGCAAGGAGCGCAAGCACTCGCTGGCCATCCGCGCGCTGCGGCCCGTCATCGAGCAGTGCCAGGACGCCGCGCTGCGCCCCCGCGCGCTGTACGTGCTGGGCTACTCGGAGTCGGTGGTGGAGCCGGAGTCCTCCATCGGCACCTACCTGAAGCTGGCGCAGGAGTACCCGCAGCACGCCTACGCGGATGACGCGCTCTTCTACGCGGCGCACAAGGCGCTGGAGCGCGGGGAGAAGGCCGCGGCCATGGGCTACCTCGACCGGCTCATCGCCCACTACCCGACGAGCAACTTCGCGTCCGAGGCCCTCTTCCAGCGCTTCTGGGTGTACCGCGCCGAGGGGCAGAGTGACGCGGCGCTCGAGGCGCTCTCCCGCATCGAGGCGCTCCAGGGCATGGGCTCCACGCACGAGTCGGTGCAGCGCGCCCGCTACTGGCGCTCGCGCACGCTGCTGACGCTGGGCCGCGCCGAGGAGGCCCACTCGCTCATGGAGCGGGTAGCGGCCGAGGGGGCGGCCACGTGGTACGGGCTGCTGGCGCGCTCGCGCCTGACGCACGAGGCCCCGGAGCGGGCCCGCGCCATCACCACGCGGCTCAAGACGCCCACGAGCCCCACCGAGGTGTGGCCGCTGGACGCGGGCAACCTCGCGCAGGATCCGCACTTCCTCACGGGCATCGAGCTGATGCGGCTGGAGCACCGGGAGGCGCCCGCGGAGCTGCTCGCGGTGGACCGCAGGGGCCGCAACGAGGAGTCCATCCGCCTCCTCTTCCACATCCTCCACACCTCCGGCTACGAGCGCTATGCGCGCTCCATCGCCTGGGCCCTGCGGCGCGAGGGGCTGGCGGCGCCCACCGAGGCCGAGACGCGCCTCATCTACTCGGCGGCCTACCCGCACAGCTTCCGGGACCTGGTGGTGCGGCACAGCCGGGCGGCGCGGGTGAATCCGGACCTCATGCAGGCCCTCATCCGCGAGGAGAGCGCCTTCAATCCCAACGCGCGCTCGCCCACCGGTGCCCTGGGGCTCGCGCAGCTCATGCCGCAGACGGCCTTCGCGGTGGCCCGCCAGCTCAACGTGCCGCTGGACACGTCCACGGCGCTGCTCCAGCCGCATGAGAACATCCGCCTCGGCTCGGCGTACCTGGGCAGCCTGCAGCGGCGCTTCGCGGGCAACCCGGCCTACGCGGTGGCCAGCTACAACGCCGGCCCCGGCGCGGTGGACCGCTGGCTGTCGCGCTTCCCCGATGCCGAGCTGGACGAGTGGGTGGAGCAGATTCCGGTGGAGGAGACGCGCCACTACGTCAAGCGCGTGCTCGGCAGCGCGGCGACCTACCAGCTCCTCTACGCCTCGGGTCCCTTCCCCACGCTGGCCTTCGGGGAGCGCGGCTCCAATAATGCGGGCTCTCGCTAGCCCGCATCCATGTCCCTCGACGAGCTCCACGAGTCCAATACCCAGCTCCAAGGCTCCTGGCGCTTCTTCGCCCGGAGCAGCCGCGCCGGTGAGGTGCTGGAGCTGCCCGAGGTCTCCATCGCCTCGAGCAACGTCTCCTGGTCCATGATGAACGCGGCCTTCCTCCCCTCCCCCGTGGGGACGGAGGAGGCGCTGGAGCGGGCGGCGGCCGCCGCCGCGAGCTACTTCGTGCCCCGGGGGCGAGGCTGGATGCTCGCCCTGTGTGAGGACTGGGTGCCCCCGCGCCTGAGGACCCGGGCCGGGGAGCTCTTCGCCGGCCACGGGCTGAAGCTGTCCCTGGTGGCCACGGGCATGGTGGCCGAGCGCCTCGCGCCCGCCCTGCGGCCCCTGCCGACGCTGGAGATCCGCCAGGCGACGGACTCGGCCGGGCGGAGCCTCCTCGCGGACCTCAATGCCCGCTGCTACGACATGCCGCTCGAGGTGGGGCGCGAGGCCTTCGACGTGCCGGCCCTCTTCGCGGGTGACAGCAAGGGCTACGTCGGCTTCCGCCAGGGGGAGGCCGCCAGCACCGCGGCCGTCCTCCGGGTGGACGAGGTGGCCTACATCTCGATGGTGGCCACCCTGCCCGCGCACCGGCAGCTCGGCTGCGCCGAGGCCGTCATGCGCCGGGCGCTCGACGAGGCCAGGCGCGCCTGGGGAATCGAGCGCACGGTGCTGCACGCCACGCCGGCGGGCCTCCCCGTGTACCGCCGCATGGGCTACCGGCCCGTGACGCGCTTCCACTTCTACATGGCCGCGCCTCCGGGCCGGTGAGCCGGCTCAGCGGCTGGCGGTGGGCAGCGCGAGCGCGCCCTGCAATTCACGCAGCTTCGTCTGGAGGGCGCGGGCGTTGGTGGGCCCCATGCGCAGCAGGTGCTTCTGGGCGGCGCTGAGCTGCTCCAGCTCCGGGGCCGCATAGGTGTAGAGGACGCCCGGCGTGTCCACCACCTCCAGGTCCCCCTCGGGCACCGGCGTGTCGAGCAGCTTCTGGATGGCGTTGGCGAGCGTCTGGTCGAAGCGCTGGCCAGGGCGGCGGATCTCCTTGTACGCCTCGTTGATGAGCGGCTTGAGGGTCTTGTACGTCCGCGCGCTGGCCTGCGTGTCGAGCGAGGTGAGGACGCGCGTCACGGTGTCATAGCGGGCGAAGCTCTCGGGGGCGATGACGGTGCGGCCGTCGCGCTCGACGACCTGGAAGGCCCCCTGGGGCGCCATGAACGCGAGCGCGGCGCGAGGGCTCTCGCCCTCGGCGATGTTGCCGATGGCCGAGGTGAAGCGCCGGACGAGGTCCTCGGTGGAGGCGAGCCACTTTTGCAGCTCGGACTCGGGAGACAGCGGGCCCACGAGCTCGCGCACGCGAACGTCGCTCTGGCCCAGTGCCGGCAGGCTCGGGTCGCGGGGCTCGGACGCCTCGTCGGTGGAAGGAGCCGGAGCCGCGGCGACGGGCGGGGCGGCGGGCGGGGCCGGAGCGGCCGGCTCCTCGCCGCCCCGCAGGAGATAGACGACGAGCACCAGGACGCCCACCGCCGCGAGGAGGCCACCAGCGGCCACGAGGACGCGATTGCGCGGGGACGCAGGGGGAGGCGGAGGTGCGCCGACAGGTTCGCCAGCGGGTGTGCCTCGAGGCTGCTGCGGGTCGCTCATGACTCCTCCAGGAAGGGTGTGTCGGGTGGAACGACTCGACCCCCGGACTATTTCCCAGCTGGGGGGGGAGTCGCCGCCACGTACTGCTCCAAGCGGGTGATACCCAGCTTCTTCATCCGGCTCTGCAGCGTGGAGGGTTTGAGACCCAACAGCGCCGCCGCGCCACCCGGGCCGTAGATGCGGCCCTGCGTCAGCGTCAGCACACGCAGGATGTGCTGGCGCTGCACCTCCTCCAGCGTGGGCACCGCGCCCTCGACCAGCGGCGGAGCCTCCACCAGCACCTTCATCCCCGGCACGCGAATGGGCAGGTCGAACGCCTCGGCGCCCAGCTCCGGTTTGCGCGACAGGATGGTGGCCCGCTCCAGCGCGTTGGCCAGCTCGCGGATGTTGCCCGGCCAGTCATACGCCCCCAGCCGCGCCAGCCCCTCCGGCGTCACCTTCATCCCCCGCCGCCCGGTGCGCCCCGCCTGCTCCTCCAGGAGGAACGTGCAGAGCGGGGGCAGGTCCTCCAGCCGCTCG
>NZ_DASVSO010000378.1:0-6001 GCF_036388035.1 Archangium sp. | reverse complement strand
GGGGATGAGTTCGGGGAATGGCCTACGGATGCCGCTGGGAACAACTGGCATGGCCATCACATCCGGGATCTCGGGCATGGAGGCGATCCGATCGCCGAGTACAACCTGCTTCCCGTGTCGCCCAACACCCATGACGCGTTCACCGATGCCTACCCTGCCTGCTATGCCGGTCAGGGGGGCTGGAACACAGTCGGGCCCGAGCGTCCCTCCGTGGATTGAGCGCCATGTCGATTCAAGCCCTGCTCGAACAGGTCTCGCGCGACCACTTCCCGAACCCGCCGGCCACGCCCGCGCAGCTCGATGAGTTCGAGCAGCGGGTGGGCTGGCGTCTGGACCCGGACCTGCGCGCCTTCTACCTGCATTGCAACGGTGCCGAGCTCTTCGAGCGGCCGAATTCGCCCTACCGGTTCCTGCCCCTGTCCGGAGTCATCCGGGCTCGCGTTGCCATTCGTGGCAAGGATGAGGATTCGCGCGGCCCTGCTTGCTGGTACGTCCTCTGCGACGTGGGGGATGGCAACTACACCGTGGTGGATGCCGGCACCCAACGGGAAGGGCGATATCCGCTGCTGGATGGCTACCGGGAGATGTTTCCGGACCCTGATTACTGCGAGCGCATCGCGAGCTCCTTTTCGGAGTTCCTCGAAAAGGCCCTGCGCAGCGGCGGCGGTCATTTCTGGCTGGAAGAGCAGCACAGCGGGAGTACCCGATGATCGAAGTGACGAACCTGCACAAGCGCTTCGGCGCGGTGACGGCGGTGGAGGACGTGAGCTTCCGCGCCGAGGACGGCGTGGTGACGGGATTGCTCGGGCCCAACGGCGCGGGCAAGACGACCACGCTGCGCATGCTCTACACGCTCATCCGGCCGGACCGGGGCAGCGTCAAGGTGGATGGGCTGGAGGTGGCCGAGCGTCCCCTGGAAGTCCGCCGGGCCCTCGGCGTGCTGCCGGACGCGCGCGGCCTCTACCCGCGCCTCACCGCCCGGGAGCACATCCACTACGCCGGCGAGCTGCACGGCCTGTCCGGCGCCACGCTGGACAAGCGCATCGACGAGCTGGTGGAGCTGCTGGAGATGAAGGACATCGCCCACCGGCGCACCGAGGGCTTCAGCCAGGGCGAGCGCATGAAGGTGGCGCTCGCGCGGGCACTGGTGCACGGGCCGCGCAACGTGCTGCTCGACGAGCCCACCAACGGGCTGGACGTGATGAGCACCCGCGCGGTGCGCACGCTCATCCGCCGGCTGCGCGAGCAGGGGCACTGCGTGGTGTTCTCCAGCCACGTGATGCAGGAGGTGGCCGCGCTGTGCGACCGCATCGTGGTGGTGGCGCGGGGCCGAGTGGTGGCGGAGGGCACCCCGGACGAGCTGCGCGCTCGCACGGGGAAGGACAGCCTGGAAGAGGCATTCGTGACGGTCATCGGCAGTGACCAGGGGTTGATGCAGTGAAGGCGCTCCTCTCGGCGGTGTTTCGGAAGGAGATGCGGGACCATCTTCGCGACCGGCGCTCGGTGATGAGCGTGCTCGGCGGCTCGCTGGTGGGCCCCGTCATCTTCGCGGTGATGTTCACGGTGATTGCCTCGTGGAGCCGGCAGGACAAGCCGGTGGAGCTGCCGGTGGTGGGGCGGGCGCACGCGCCGAGCCTCATGGCCTTCCTGGAGCGCTCCGGGGCGAAGCTGGTCGAGGCTCCGGCGGATTACGAGGCGGGCATCCAGGCGGGCACGCTGGACGCGGTGCTCGTCATTCCCGAGGACTACGGGAAGGAGTTCGCCGCGGGGCGCTCGGCGAAGGTGCAGCTCGTGGTGGACAACTCGCGCAACAAGGCGCGCGCCAACGTCAAGCGCATCCAGGTGCTGCTGAGCCGGTACTCGGGGATTCTCGGCATGCAGCGGTTGCTGGCGCGCGGGGTGGCGCCGGAGCTGGCCCAGCCGGTGCAGATCGAGGAGGTGGATCTGGCCACGCCCGAGCGGCTGGCCGCGAGCATCCTCAACATGATTCCCATCTTCCTGGTGATGGCCTGCTTCATCGGCGGGTTGAACGTGGCCATCGACACCATGGCGGGCGAGCGTGAGCGTGGCTCGCTGGAGCCGCTGCTGCTCAACCCGGTGCGGCGCGGGACACTGGTGGTGGGCAAGTGGCTGGCCACCACGGTGTTCTCCTGCGTGACGGTGGTGGTGGTCTCGGTGGCGTTCGTCTTCCTCGCGAAGCGGGTGCCGCTGCAGGACCTGGGCGTGAAGGTGAGCCTGGAGGCGACGACGGCGGTGGCGATGATCGGCGCGATGCTGCCCATGGCGCTGCTGGCGTCGTCGGCGCAGATGCTGGTGGCCACCTTCGCGCGCTCGTACAAGGAGGCGCAGACGTACCTGCAGCTCCTGATGATGCTGCCCACGCTGCCGGGCATGGTGCTGGCGCTGTCCCCCATCCAGAGCAAGGTGTGGATGTACGCGGTGCCGGTGCTGGGCCAGCAGCTCCTGGTGTCCGAGCTGATGCGCGGCGAGGTGCTGGGCGCGATGCCCTTCGTGCTGGGCACGGTGAGCAGCCTGGCGCTGGCGGCGGTGTGCCTGGCCCTCATCGCCCGGCTGCTGAGCGACGAGCGCATCGTCTTTGGCCGTTCCTGAGCATCTCCCCCTTCTTCAGCGGGTCGACCTGTTGATCGACCCGCGGGGTGCTTGCTGAAGTCCGACGCCATGGGGGACCTGATTGGATGAGCGGCACGGCACGTAGCGCGGACGTGGTCATCATCGGCGGAGGCCCGGCTGGCTCCGCCGCGGCCATCACCTGTGCCGCATCCGGGCTGTCAGTGCGCATCCTCGAGCGGGCCGCCTTTCCTCGCGACTGCCCGGGAGAGTCGCTCCACCCGGGCGTCGAGCCCCTGTTCACGCAACTGGGTGTGGGTGACACGGTCCGGGCCGCTGACTTCGTCCGCTACTCGGGTTTCTGGGTGGAGTGGGACGGACCGCGCCAGTTCGTCCCCTTTGGCCAGGACGCGAAGGGCCCATGGCTGGGTTTCCAGGCGTGGCGGGCCGAGCTGGATGCCCTGCTGATGGAGCGGGCGCGCGCGTTGGGGGTGGAGGTGCTCCAGCCCCGTCGCGCGCTCCACCCGCTCCGAGGCGAGCGCGGCGAGGTGGTGGGCGTGGAGACGGAGGCGGGTCCCCTCCATGCCCGGGTGGTGATCGACGCGGCGGGGGGCGCTCATTGGCTCGCACGCCAACTCGACCTTCCCCGGCTGAAGGCTTCCCCCAAGCTGGTGGCCACCTACGGCTACGTGGTCGAGCCCGAAGGCTCCGATGGCGAGGAACCTCGCATCGTGGCCGATGAGGAGGGGTGGACCTGGACGGCCCGCGTACGGCCAGGGGTCCGCCAGTGGACCCGGTTGACGCTGGATGGGCGGCCCGTGCCCAACGGATGGCGGCCCCCGGAGCTGCTCGCGTGTGAGCCGATCGGGCGCTCGCGGGGCGCGGACGTCACCTGGCGGCGCGTGGAGTCCCCGGCGGGCCCCGGCTACCTGATGGTCGGCGACGCGGCCGCGGTGCTCGATCCGGCCTCCTCCCACGGCGTGCTCAAGGCGCTCATGTCCGGGATGATGGCGGGCCACGCGGTGGTGCGCGCGGCCTCGGGGGCCCTGCCGTGGACCGCGGCCTGCGCGGGCTACTCGGACTGGGTCCGCCGCTGGTTCGAGCACGACGTGGCGCAGCTCCGGGAGCGCTACCGTCGCTTTCCTTGTTGGGACGTGCCCGAGAGGCAAGGGTGAGGGTCCACCCCTTCACACTGGTGGCGCTGTTCTGTGCGTAAGTGATCCCTCGTACCCTGGGGTCGGGTGGCAGGTGGGAAGGACATGGCCCACCTTGGGAAGTAAATGACCCCGGAGCGAGAACTGAGTCTCCTTCCTGCGCCGGCCTCCGTGGCCACGGCGTCGGGTGAACCCCGATTCGGCACCTACCAGGGCGAGCTGCCCGAAGTGGACCTCTCCCGGCTCAAGGGACGGTGGGCCCCCGCGGCCGCCCCGGCCCGGCTGCTCAAACGCAAGCGCTGGCACTACACCCTGGCCGCCACGCCCGAGGTGCTCGCCCTCTTCGCCGTGGTGGACGTGGGCTACTCGGCCAACGCCTTCGCCGTGGCGCTGGACCTCAAGGAGCAACGTCCCCTCTGTGATGTGAGCTTCCTGGGCGCGCCCGGCCCGCTTGCCGAGGTGAGCGACAGGCCCGGGGCGGGGCTGACGGCCTCGTTCCGCACGCTCGGCGGACGGCTCACGGCGCGGCGCGGCGAGGACGACGAGCGCTACCACCTGAACGTGGACGTGAGCCGGCTGCGCACGGGCAGCCTCCAGTCCTTCCTGTGGAATGGAGATCTGCTGGTGGCCGGAGGCCCTCCGGCGCTGACGGTGATCGCCCCCGTGGAGGGAGACGGCTTCGTCAACGTCACGCAGAAGCGCAGCGGCATGCTGGCCTTCGGCAGTCTGGAGGCGGGTGGCAAGCGCTTCCGGCTGGACGGCGGGGTGGGCGGGACGGACTACACCCAGGGCTACCTGGCCCGGCATACCGCGTGGCGGTGGGCCTTCCTCGCGGGGCGGCTGGCGGACGGAACGCCCGTGGGCCTCAACCTCGTCGAGGGCTTCAACGAGAGCACCGGCACCAACGAGAACGCGCTCTGGCTGGGGGACAGGCTCTACCCGCTCGCCCGGGCCATCTTCGAGTACGACCGGAAGGAGCTGATGAGCCCCTGGCGCATGAGGACGGTGGACGGCGCGGTGGACCTGCGCTTCCAGCCCCTCTACGTCCACCGCGAGGATCATGACTTCAAGGTGGTGGTGAGCCACTTCGCCCAGCCGCTCGGCCTCTTCGAGGGCACGGTGCGGGTGGAGGGCCGGACGCACTCGCTGTCCGGGGTGCCCGGCGTCACCGAGGATCAAGACATGCTGTGGTGATAGGCTCGGGAGGCCTTGTCCTCCCTCGAGCCTGGTTCCCACGTCGGCCGCTTCCGCGTCATCCGCCTCCTCGCCCAGGGAGGCATGGCCGAGGTGTACCGCGCCGAGCAGGCCCTCGCCGGAGGCATCGTCCGCCCCGTCGCGCTGAAGGTCATCCGGCCGGAGTTCTCGGAGTCCGAGGACTTCCGCGAGATGTTCCTCGACGAGGCGCGCACCGCCTGCACGCTGAGCCACCCCAACATCGTCCACATCTACGAGGTGGGGGAGTCGGACGGGCTCCTCTACATGGCGATGGAGCTGGTGTCCGGCGAGGCGCTCTCGGTGGTGGAGCGCACGCTGCGGGCGCGCGGTGAGCGCTTCTCGGACGAGGCGCTGCTGGCGGTGGGCATCGCCACCTGCTCGGCGCTGGAGGCCGTCCACGCGCGGCCCAACCTCGTCCACCGGGACGTGTCGCCGCAGAACCTGCTGCTGAGTGCCGGGGGCGCGCTCAAGCTCATCGACTTCGGCATCGCCAAGGCCGCCACCAACCGCAACCTCACCCGCGTCGGCACCACCAAGGGCAAGGCGGGCTACTTCTCGCCGGAGCAGGCCCGGGGCAAGCCGCTCGACGGGCGGAGCGATCTCTTCTCCCTGGGCGTCACCCTCTACCAGCTCGCCGCGGGCGTGGGGCCACTGGACGCGCACTCCTCCGTGCAGTCGCGCCACACCGCGCTCGTACGGGGCGAGTGGGAGCCGCTCTCGCGCCTGGCTCTGGCGCTGCCGCGCGGCCTCGCCGACGTGGTGGATCGGGCGATGCGGGTGAAGCCCGAGGAGCGCTTCCCCGACGCACGCGCCCTGCGCGAGGCCCTGGAGTCGGTGGCGTACGAGGCGGGGCTGCCCGTGGGGCCCGGCTCGCTCGCGGGCTACGTGCAGGACGAGGGCGAGGAGGTCTCCGTCTCCAAATCGAGTCCGCGCCGGGCCCGGGGGGGCACCTCCGGGGCGCAGTCGGTGGTGCCGGCCTCACGCGCTCCGGTACCTCGTCCGGGCGGCTCCAAGGTGTGGGCGCCCGTGGCGGGAGTGGTGGTGGCGCTGGCGCTCTCGGGCGT
>NZ_DASVSO010000377.1:0-4984 GCF_036388035.1 Archangium sp. | reverse complement strand
TATGCGTGCCGGCCCGTCTACCAGACCCGGCTCGTGGAGTACCTGCGCGGCCACGTCAACGAGCTGTGCGGCGACTGCCAGAAGCGGTTGGAGCGCAACCCGCTGCGCGTGCTCGACTGCAAGCAGGAGCGCTGCCAGCAGATCGCCAACGCCGCGCCCAACATCCTCGAGTCCCTGTGCGAGCCGTGCCGTGCGCACTTCGACGAGGTGCAGCGCAAGCTCACCGCGCTCGACATCAAGTTCGTGGTCAACGCGCGCATCATGCGCGGGCTCGACTACTACACGCGCACCACCTTCGAGTTCATCGCCTCGCACCCCGCGCTGGGCACCGCCAGCACCGTGGGCGGCGGCGGTCGCTATGACAAGCTGGTGAAGAGCCTGGGCGGGCCCGACGTGCCCGCCGTGGGCTTCGGCCTCGGGTTGGATCGGTTCTGTCTGTTGCTCAAGCAGAGCGGCCAGGCGTTCTCCCAGCCCGCGGACCTCTTCATCGCCGTGGCGGACAAGGGCTCGGCGGACGCCGCCTTCGTGCTCGCCAGCACGCTGCGCCGCGAGGGCCTGCGCGTGGAGTTCGACACGCGCGGCGGCAGCCTCGGCAGCCAGATGAAGCGCGCCGACAAGGTGGGGGCCCGCTACACGCTGGTGCTCGGCCAGAACGAGCGCGAGAGCGGCAAGGCCCAGCTCAAGCCCATGGCGGGTGGAGAGCCCCTCGCCGTGGAGCTCGCCCATGTGGCCCGTACCCTGCGTGAAGCGCTCTCCCGGTCCTCGACGCCCTCGGCCTCCTGAGCCGCGGGGAAGGGGATAGTCGGTAAAGCCCGCCAGACCCTCGACAATTCAAGGGTTTAGACGGGCGGCGATTTGGGGTGTTGCCGGAGTGACGGTAGAATCGCACTCCAGCCATGCCTCGGCACTTGACGCACCCAGAGCAAGAGGGCCCGTGCTGGATTCCCATCCGGGGAGACAGCATGTGGCCCTCTTTGCGTTCGGGGGACGTGGCGCGCGTGGAGCCGCTGACGGAGTCTCCCCGGCCCGGCGAGGTGGTGGTCGCGCGTTTCGCCCACGCGCTGGTGGTGCACCGCGTGCGCCGCTGTGAGGCGGACGCCTGTGTGCTGCGCGGGGACAACGTGTCGGCGGAGGATCCGCCCCTGCCTCGCGCGCGGCTGCTGGGACGGGTGAGCCTCGTGCGCCGTGGTGGCGAGGTGCTCGCGCCCGCGCGGTGGGACCGGGGGCCGCTGCCCTGGGGCCGCTGGCGCGTGGTGGTGAAGCGCGGGCTGGCGGCGCTGCTCGGACGGGGGCGCCCATGAGCTTCCGGGCGGACAGCATTCCCCGCCGCCGCGAGGGCGCGGACGGTCAGCGCTTCGGCGAGGACTTCGTGGTGTTGGACCCGGACGGCCACATGCTTCGGGGCCTCAACGAGACGGCCTCGCGCGTCTGGGAGCTGGTCGACGGCCGGCGCACCGCGCGGGACATCGCCAGCGTGGTGGCGAGCGAGTACGGCGTGGACGTGGAGCGGGTGCTCGGGGACTGCCTGTCCTTCCTCGAGCGGCTCCTGGGACAGGGACTGTTGGACGCGGAGGTGCATCGATGAGAGTGCTCATGATGGCGTCGGTGGTCCTGCTGCTGGCCGCGTGCGCCGAAGGCCCCGTCCCGACTCCCGACGAGCCGGGGGAGACGCCGCTGCCTCCGGTGGAGTCCGGGCCCGTGGTGCTCGCCGAGGTGTCGTGGAATGGCATCACCCCGCAGGTGCGGCCCACGCCGCCGCTGCCCCCGGTGGTGGGCGTGGCGGACGTCACCTACGTGCCCGAGGGCGCGCGAGGCCTGTCCGAGGTGACGTCGGTGGAGGTGCGGCTGCGCGTGAGGGGCATCGTCAACGCGGCGTCGGTGGACGCGGAGTTCCTCGCCCCCGGCCCTGCGGCGTACGAGCGACGCACCCGCGCCGTCGAGGCCCTTCCCACCGAGGAGCGCGAGCTCGTCTTCAGCCTGCCGGTGGCCGCCACCCACATCCCCACCCACGGCCTGAGTGGCTCCTGGGAGGTGCGCTTCTTCGTCGATGGCGCGCCCCTGACCACCACCGCCTTCACCCTGGAGCGCTGACGTGAACGCCCGACTGCTCGCGCTCCTGTCCCTGCTGCTGCCCACCGCCGCGCTCGCCCAGAACGCGTGGACCGTCACGCCCGTCGACGGCTCCTCGGTGATGGGGGAGATCTCCTCGCTCGTCTTCGAGGTGCGCAACGCCTCCACCAGTACCCGTCCCATCAACGAGGTCAGCCTCGCGGTCGATGGCACCGCCTATGACGTCGACGGCGGGGATGCTCCGGTGGGCTGGACGGTGAGCACCATTGATCGCAAGGAGCGCCGCATCACGTACTCGGCGAGTGGCGCCTGCGCGCCCGGGCCGCTGGGGCTCGCGCCGGGGGCCTCCGTGCGCTTCACGCTGCGGCTCGTGGGGCTCGCCGCCAACGCCGACACCACCGACACGCTGCTGGCCGGCAACGCCAGCAAGAAGGCGAGCGAGGCGCGCGACACCTGCTCCGGCACCACCTTCTCCGGTGATCCGGCCCTGGCGCGCTGGAAGCGGGTGGGCCTGTCCGCGAGCCTCTCCGTGCTGCCGCGCACCCTCCAGCTCGGGGGCAATGTCTCCGTGCAGCTCGTCGTGGTGAACCGCTCGCTGGTGACCCAGAGCGGCATCACCCTACGTGGCCCCGGGGTGGTGGGCAGCGCCACGTTCAACAAGACGGTGGTGGCCTTCTCGCCGGCCTCGCTCTCGCTCGCGCCCGGGGCCACCGGGGCCTTCACCGGCAAGCTCCAGGCCACGGGGGAGGGGACGTCCATCCTCCAGGCCTCGGCGGGCAACGCCGCGGTGAGCTCCGCGCAGACCTCCTCGCTCCAGGTGAACGTGAGCAGCTTCCCGGCGCTCATCGAGGCCCTGCCCTCCAGCATCGCCCCCGGCGACACGGTGACGGTGCGCCTCGTGGTGTCCAACCCCTCCACGAGCACCTACCGGGAGGTCGTGCCGCGCGCGCCCCTCTTCGTGGGGACGGCGACGCCCTCGCCGCTGAGCGGCCCCACGCCCCCGAGCGCCACGTCGCTCAGCCCGGGCGCCTCCATCTCCTTCGTCTGGAAGTACCGCATGGACGGGCCCATCGGCTCCACCTTCGAGTTCCAGGGCCAGGCGGACGCCACTCGCGACGGCGTCTCCCTCTCCACCGGTCCGGTGGTCTCCGCGCAGGGGCGCATCGTGGAGCACCGGCTGGCCCTCGAGCCGGCCTCCCTCATCTCCGGCGCGAGGAACAAGACGCTCCGCTACACCCTCTACAACGGCGGCACGGTGGAGATCCGCTCCGTGAAGCTGCTCGTGCCGGACACGACCTTCTTCACCGTCTCGGGCACGCCCTTCGCCAACGACGCCAGCGGGTGGACCCGGAGCACCACCAGGGGCTACACGTGGACGGCCCCCACCGGAGCGCCCGGCATCACCCCGGGCTCGCAGAAGACCTTCGCCCTCGACTACGCCGCCATCGGCACCGTCGCCAGCGACACGGCCTTCAGCCACCAGTTGGAGCTGACGCAGGTGAGCGGCACCACCACCAACACCCTCCGCGTGGACGCGCCCGTCACCCTCTTCGTCAACCGCGTGCTGCCCGAGGTCGAGTCCCTCGTGGCGCTCGCCGGGCCCCAGCGCAACACGCTCCTGTGGAGCAACCCGGCCGATCATGACGGTGTGCTCGTGCTGCGTGCCGTGGGCTCCGCCCCCAACACCGCCCCCGAGCCCGGCCGGCGCTACGCCCTGGGCGAGTCGCTCGGCAATGCCACGGTGGCGTACTCGGATGAGCTGAGCGTGGCCTCCTCCTTCGCCGACACCGGGCTCACCGATGGCACCGCGTATGTCTACCGGGTCCACAACCACGACGCGCTCTACCGGTACTCGCCCGGCAACGCGCCGCAGTCGCTCGGACTGAAGTCGACGCCCACCGGTCGCGGACCCGGCCAGCCGCTGTGGTGCTACAGCGTCGGCTTCTCCACGCTCCAGCAGCCCATCACCGAGCTCGGCGTGGGCATCTTCAGCTCCAACACCTCGGGCCGCGTGACGGCCAACCTCACCCACACCTCCACCCCCGTGCTCGATGGCAACGAGCGCTGGCGCCCCGTGCAGCTCCAGGGCGCCGTGCAGAGCCGCTTCCCCATCGTCCCGCTCTCCGGCCTGCCCGGGCAGTACATCCTCACCGGCGACCAGGCCGGCTTCACCTACGCCATCCGCACCGACACCGGCGAGGTCCTCTGGCGCGGCGCCTCGCTCGGCGCCATCCAGTCCTTCCCCGTGGTGCAGCTCTACAACACCACCGCCACCACCGCGGCCTACAAGGCCGCCTTCCCCGGGAAGGATCTCGCCTTCTTCGCCACCCGGCTCGGCACCGGCACCGCCAACAAGGTGGTGGCGCTCAATGCCGCCACCGGCGCCCCCGTGTGGACGTACGCCCCGGGGGACCTCGGCATGGTGAGCGGGGGCATGTTGATCGACTACCCCAACAACCGCCTGTACGTGGGCGCTCGCTCCAACGGCGGCTCCCTGGCCTCGCTGCGGGTGCTCGACAGCCTCACCGGCACCGAGCAGGCCCGGCTGTCCCTCGGGGACATCGACTTCGGCCTCGTCCGCTATGGCTCGGCGCCCCTGGCGCTCGTGACGAACAGCGACGGCACCGTGTACGGCATCGACATGACGAAGCTGACGGTGGCCTGGAGCGCGGCCGTGGCCACCCGCCCCTCGGCCTCGGTGCCCGCCTTCTCCCAGTTCGCCCGGCCGGTGACGAACGGCTTCGTGGTGAGCGTCCTGGGCGCCTCCGACGCGGAGGGCCGGGTGGAGCGCTGGAACCTCACCACCTCCTCCACGGGCACCACGGTGACGAAGCTCTGGTCCACCCCCATCCCGAGCCCCTCCGGCACCTTCTCGTACACGAGCCCGAGCGGCGTGCAGCGCCTCTACGTCGGC
>NZ_DASVSO010000376.1:0-5833 GCF_036388035.1 Archangium sp. | reverse complement strand
CTGCGCGGCGCGGGCCCGCTCCTCGGACTTGAGGTGTTGGAGGGAGAACTGCACCTCAGGGGGAACGGAGTCCCCGGCGGGAGCGAGCCCGGGCACGAGCAGCAGGGCCAGCAGCGGCCAGCGGCGCAGGAAGGAGAGCATGGCGATATGTTACCGACGATGACCCTTCGAAAGCTCGCCCTGGTCGCCGTGGCCGTCACCTCCCTGTCCTGCGTGAAGCAGGTTCCCACCGGGCCCTCGGGTCCGGCCCGCCCCTACCCGCTCCTGAAGGAGACGGAGGAGCGGGAGACGGAGTCCCTCAAGGAGAAGCGCGAGGACGTGGAGGTGGACACGCGCGACTTCGAGCGCACGCCCCGGGTGGTGGCCCGGGGGGAGACGCCCCTCGTGAAGCTGTCCGGAGCCCGGGCCCGCCTCTACGGCGATGCCGAGGGCACGCGGGGATTCGACGTGGACAACTTCATCCTGCTCGAGGTGGTGGATGGCTCGGGCCGGGTGCTCAACCGCAGCGCGGTGGGCTTCACCGAGAACGTGCTGATGGGCCGCGAGGTGGTGGACAGCGTGGGCCCGCGCGCCTTCCACTTCGAGCCGGGCCAGGTGGACCTGACCTCCCGGCTGCCGGAGAACGAGCCCTTCCAGGTGCGCGCGACGGTGCTGGACTACTCGGGCGTGGGCCGGGTGACCGACGTCTTCCTGGTGCTCGAGCCCAGGGGCGCCGGTCAGGACGACGACCTGCGCACCCAGTGAACCCTGACCCTCGGGCCCGTGGACGCGCCACGGGCCCGCGTCTCAGAACCGGAGGCCGTTCGCGGTGGCGGCAGGCCCGTTGATGATGGTGTCGCAGCGGCCTCCGCAGACATCCTTGTGCGGATCGAGCGGCTGGGGCTGGGTGGCGACCATGGTGCCCACGGCGGCGGCGGTGACCACCGCGCCCACGCCGGCCCAGAAGTACCAGCGCCTGGTGAGCGGAGCGCTGGAGGAGACCTCCGGCACTTCCTGGGTGAGCGGAGACGGACTGGTGGTGGCGCTCGGGGTGAGCACCGGCGCACGCGGCTTGTCGTTCTGCGCGACGGCCACCGGACGCAGGTTGGCGTCGACGCTGTACTCCTTGCCGGCGCGCACGGTGATGTTCTGCGTCTCGGAGCGGAAGCCCTCGCGCTTGACGACGATCTCATGCGAGCCGGCCGAGAGCAGGAGGCCCTCGAGCGGCACCGTGCCCTTGTCCTCGCCATCGACGATGACCCGGGCGCCCGCCACGTCGGCCTTCACGGTGACGAAGCCCATCACCGGGTCGAGCAGCACGCCGACCTCGGTGACCTCGCCCTCCTTGGCGGTGACGCGCCGGGAGAAGTCGCGGTAGCCGGGCCGGCGCACGGCGACGGTGTGCTCGCCGGGGGACACCTCGAGGGCGCCCCTGGGCAGCGTGCCGACGTCCTTGTCGTCGACGAACAGGCGCGCGCCCCGCGGACCGCCCGGCAGCTTCACGAGCAGCTCGGTCTTCTTGACGAGGGGCGCGAGGAGATCGGCCGCCCCCGACGAAGCCTCGGGCTCCGGAGCCGGGGCCTGCCGGCTGCCCTTCCCGCTACCCTTGCCGGCCTTGGAGGTCTTCGGCGGCCGGCGCTTGGTCGTCTTGCCCTTCCCCTTGGACTTCGTGGAGGGCGTCAGGGGCGCGAGGAGATCATCCATCCCCTGCGCGAAGGCAGAAGGCGTGGCGAAGCAGAGGACCAACGCGATCAGGAAGGCGCGGCGCAGGGACATGGCGGACCAAAGGTTAAAGAGTCGCGGGGGAGGGGTCAAACAGGAGTCCACCCGCGGGGCGGGTTGGGGGAAGATCAGCGCCAAATGTCCCGAAAGATTCTCATGATCGCAGCGGGTGGCCTCACCGCCACCCTGATGGCCTGTCCGGCCCGGACCCCCACCCCGCCCGAAACTCCACGGCCGGTGCGCGTCCCCAAGGGGTGCGAGAAGAACCAGGCAGGCGAGTACCACCACGCGGAGAACCCGGCCTTCCGCTACCGGGGAGAGGACGACGGCGGCACGCTGACCCTGGCGGTGGTGCGCGCCCGGGAGGGCGAGCAGGCTCAGGGGGATGGGGGGACGGTGAGCCTCGTGCTCCAGCGGACGCCGGACGGTTTCGTGGGCGAGACGCGGGCGACGACCTTCACCCCGGCGGGCACGGCATGTCCGGTGCGCTTCCCGACGCAGGCGACGGCCTGTGACGACCAAGGGCTGACGCTGCGCTCGGCGACGACGGCGGCGATCGACGAGAACTGCCGCCCGGCCTCGAGCGGTCCTCAGCCGGCCTGGAAGGAGCAGCGGCTGCTACGGGGAGTCCCGGACGCGGGCACGGTCGGCGCCGACGCGGGCACGCCCCCGGGAGCGGATGCCGGTACACCGACCGTGAAATGAGCCAAGGAGGACCGGGGTGGGGGTTTCCCCTACCCCGGAGCCTCCCGACGCCTACGCGGCGCGGCGGGTCTGCTCCTCGGTGGCCTTGAGGGGCGCGGGAGCGGACTCACTGATCTTCAGGCGGCCCTGGAGGAGGCTGGACACGCCGACGTACAGGAAGCCGACCTGGAAGAGCAGGATGAAGGGCACCGACGTGTAGATGTGCTTGTCGATGGCGAACCAGAGCGCGCCGGTGAAGTAGGTGGCGAAGGAGAGCTCGATGATGGGCAGCAAGGTCTTGTCGCCGCGGTAGCTCTTCTTCACGGCGACGACCTTCTTGCCCTCGGCGCCGGTCTTCGGGGTGCGGGTGAAGGCGGACTGCTGGTTCAGCAGCGCCTCGAGCACGGCCTTGGCGTTGTTGATGGCCAGACCGATGCCCAGGCTCATGATGAAGGGCAGGTACTTGAAGCGGGCCCAGCCCTTGGCGCCCTGCTCGTGCTGAGCGGACACGTAGAAGACGCAGACGCTGGCGGTGGCGGTGATGAAGAAGGGCAGGTCCAGGAAGAGCGTGCCGTAGAGGCCGTGCTGGAAGCGCACCACCATGGACAGCGGCATGAGCACGCTGAGCAGCACCATCAACAGGTAGGCCATGTTGTTGGTGAGGTGGAAGAAGGCCTCGCGCTTCACGATGAAGGGCAGGTCGCTCTTGAGGATCATCGGCAGCAGCTTGCGTGCCGTCTGGATGGAGCCCTTGGCCCAGCGGTGCTGCTGGCTCTTGAAGGCGTTCATCTCCACCGGCACCTCGGCCGGGGAGACGACATCGGGCAGGAAGATGAACTGCCAGCCCTTCACCTGGGCGCGGTAGCTCAGGTCCAGGTCCTCGGTGAGCGTGTCGTGCTGCCAGCCGCCCGCGTCCGAGATGGTGACGCGGCGCCAGATGCCGGCCGTGCCGTTGAAGTTGAAGAAGCAGCCCGAGCGGTTGCGCGCGGTGTGCTCGATGATGAAGTGGCCGTCGAGGAAGATGCTCTGGGCCTGGGTGAGGATGGAGAACTCGCGGTTGAGGTGGCCCCAGCGCACCTGCACCATGCCCACCTTGGAGTCGGCGAAGAAGGGCACCGTGCGCAGCAGGAAGTCCGGGCTGGGCACGAAGTCCGCGTCGAACACCGCCACGAACTCGCCGCTGGCCGTCTTCAGGCCGTTCTCCAGCGCGCCCGCCTTGAAGCCCTGGCGGTTCTCGCGGTGGATGTAGACGATGTTGTGGCCCTTCTGCTTGTGGCGCTCCACGCACGCGCGGGCGATGCCGCACGTCTCGTCCGTGGAGTCATCCAGCACCTGGATCTCCAGCAGCTCGCGCGGGTAGTCGATGCGGCACACCGACTCCACCAGCCGCTCCACCACGTACATCTCGTTGAAGATGGGCAGCTGGATGGTGACCGGTGGCAGCGCCGCCAGCGCGCCCTTGGGCGTGGGGAGCTTGAACTTGTGGCGATAGTACAGATACGCCATGCGGTACCGGTGCGATCCGTAGACCGCCAGCACGCAGAGGACGCTGAAGTACACGCCCAAGAAAAGGATTTCGACGGTGGTCATCTGACCTGGCCCCTCCCGCGGGTGAAGTCGCCGCGGTCCTTACCCTGCTCGGCGGAGAAGAAAAGACCGACCCACGCCGACCGCCGCACCCGGTCCAGCGAAGGCCCCCCGCCTCGTATGTGCCCGAAATGACAAGGGTTTGCCTTTTCCGGGGCGTAACGAGCGCCGGACAATAGGGATGCGTCCGGTGGCTGTCAAATAGTTACCCGGGCTGTCACGGAGCGTGAGGGGCCATCCCACGCCTCGCGAGCACAACCCGGGTGACCTTCGAGGTCGTTCCGCCTCAGCTCGCCGCGCGGTGCGGACCCGAGGGAGCCACGGCGGCCAAGGGCGCCTCGGCCACGTCCACCTCGTCGCGGGTGGCGAGCGAGAGGATGTGCTCCACCAGCGCCGGGAAGGCGAGTCCCTTTTGAGCCGCAATCTTCGGCAGGAGGCTCACGGGAGTCATGCCCGGGAGGGTGTTCACCTCAAGGATGACGTCGTTGTCGTCGTCGGAGCAGATGAGGTCCACCCGGCCGTAGCCGCGGCAGCCCAGGGCCCGGTAGGCGGCGAGCGCCAGGGACTCCACATTGGCCAGCCGCGTGGGGGACAGGCGCGCGGGGAGGAAGTAGCGCGAGCCGCCCTTGTACTTGGCCTCGTAGTCGAAGCCCTCGCGAGGGGTGGCGATCTCACAGGTGCCGAGCACCTCCTCGCCGAGGATGCCCACCGTCACCTCGCGGCCGCGCGCCATGCGCTCCACGAGGGCCTCGCCCCCGAAGCGGCAGGCCAGGGCCACGGCGGCGACGAGCGCCTCGGGCTCGCGCACCAGCGAGAGGCCCACCGACGAGCCACCGCACGCGGGCTTCACCACGCAGGGGAAGCCCAGGTCGCCGTGGAGCTCCAGCGCGCGGGGCGCGTCCGAGCGGCCCACGCGGTAGCCCTGGGGCGTGGGGAGGTTGTGCAGGCGGAAGAGCTTCTTGGCCATGGGCTTGTTCATGGCGAGCGCGGAGGCCAGCACGCCCGAGCCCGTGTAGGGCAGCCCCATCAGCTCCAGCAGGCCCTGCACCTTGCCGTCCTCGCCCATGCGGCCGTGGAGGGCGAGGAAGGCCACGTCGAGCTCGGCCGAGCGCAGCGCGCGGTCCAACCCGGGGCCCGCGAAGATGCGGCTCACGGTGTGGCCCCGGGACTCCAGGGCCGCCACCACGGCCTCACCGGTCTTCAGCGAAATCTCCCGCTCCTCGCTCCAACCGCCCATCAGAACACCCACGCGCTTGCCCATGACTTTGGATTCCTCCTTGTCAGGGGGCTAGAGCACGCGGGATGCCAACGGGCCGGGCCGCTCCAAGGCCCCGCATTCCGGGCACTTCGAGACGCGGAGCGCACGGCCCCATACGGAGCGAGCGTGTCCGGGAGACCACGGCGTGTCCCCCGGGCCACGCGCCCCTCACCCGAACCAGCGGCCCGAGGTGGGCGCGAAAACGCGCAGCCGCTCGCGAAGCCTCTCCGGGACACGCGCCTGGATGGCGGCATGCACCTCGTCGGGGCTGTAGGCCTGGCTGAAGTGCATCAACACCAGGGCCTCGTTCTGGAAGCGGTCCGCCCGCGCGACAATCTCCTCGAGGTGGATGTGCGAGCGCTCCTGCGCGTCCTGCACCGTGCGCTTCGAGTCGATGAACGTGCACTCGAGAATCAACACCCGGCTGTCGAACAGCGTGGGCGCGGTCTCCAGCACGCGCGAGAGCGTGTCGGTGGCGTAGGCCAGCTCGAGATGCTCGGCCTCGTCGAAGAGGTCCTCGCCCGCCTTGCGCCTGCGAGCGATCTCCTGGGGCGGCAGCCCGTGGTGCTCGGGCTTGAGCTTCGAGACGCGGCGGAGGAACTG
>NZ_DASVSO010000375.1:0-20724 GCF_036388035.1 Archangium sp. | reverse complement strand
TCGTCTCCTCCCACCCCATCATCAGGTTGAGGTTCTGGACGGCCTGACCGGCCGCGCCCTTCACCAGGTTGTCGATGGCCGCCGTCACCACCACGCGGCCCGGGTCGAAGCCCGTGCTGTCCACGCCCACCGCCAGCATGCAGCGGTTGGTGCCCACCACGGCCTTGAGGCCCACCGCGTCCGGCGAGTCCAGCACGGTGACGAACGGGGTGGAGGCGTAGGCCCGCTCCAAGGCGGCGCGGGCCTCGGCGGCGGTGGCGCCCGAGCGCAGGCGCCCGTAGGCCGTGACGAGGATGCCCCGCTTGAGCGGCAGCAGGTGCGCGGTGAAGGTGAGGGGCACCGTGCGGCCGGCCGAGAGCGCCAGCGACTGGGCGATCTCCGGCGTGTGCTGGTGGCGCAGCACGCGGTAGGCGCGGAAGTCCTCGTCCACCTCGCTGAAGCTCAGCTCCTCCGAGCCCTTGCGCCCGGCGCCCGTGGTGCCCGAGGCGGCGTCGAAGATGATCGAGCCCTCGTCGAGCAGCCCAGCCTGGAGGAGGGGCGCCACGGACAGCGCGCACGCCGTGGCGTAGCAGCCCGGGTTGGCCACCAGCCGCGCGCTCGGAATCCGCTCGCGGACGAGCTCCGGCAGTCCGTACACGGCTTGCGGGAGCAGCTCGGGCGCCGAGTGGGTGAAGTTGTAGAAGGCCGGGTAGGTGGCCACGTCCTGGAGGCGGAAGGCGCCGGAGAGATCGATCACCCGCACGCCCGAGGCGAGCAGCCCGGGCACCAGCTCCAGGGAGGACTCGGCCGGGGTGGCGAGCAGGACCACCTCGCACTCGCGCGCCAGCTCCGCGCTCTTGTCCAGGGGCGCGTAGCGCAGCGCTCCCGCGGGGCCCATGAGGCCCAGCCGGCGGGACACGGCGTCGCCCTGCCACCTGTCGCTGGTCACCAGCCGCAGCTCCACCTTCTCGTGGGCCGCCAGGATGTGCGTGGCCTCGACGCCGGAGTAGCCGGATGCGCCAATGATGCCGACGGGAGTCTTATGCATGGATTTATGCATGGGCGTGCATGAATATTCGCTACCCTGCATACAAGCAAGTGACAAATGCATATTCCCGCCGCCTCCGGGTGGGGGAGGGGCGGGAGCGGATCCGACGCGGGGCGTGGACGATCAGCGCGTGGGGAGGAGGGTGGAGTAGCTGCCGTCTTTCAGCATCTGTGGGGGCTCTCGTTCGCCGGCTTCTCGGTTCACTATGCGTAAAATGCCTGACACATGTACGGCACGCGTGGCACGCCTCTCTCTTCGTCCATGAGAGGCTCCGCCCCATGGGTGTTGAGTGCCGAGTACCCACGACTCATGGGATTGGGGGTCCCACTCGAGGCCAGGCACAGGCCTCGCGCTTACCTGTGTCGGGTTTCCTAGTTGCGCGGAAGAAGCGGCGCTCCTGGGCCGGGTGGGTTCTCGCGGGGATCTTGGGCGGGACTCCGGTAACGACCCAGGCTGAAGACCCTCTCCCAAAGGGAGAGGGAATCAGCGCGGCTCCAAAGGAGCAGGAGAGCAAGGGAGAGCAGCGGGAGACCACCGTCACGGCGCGGGCTTCCGAGGACGCGGGACTTCCCGAGGGCCGTGCTTCCAGTACCATCCGCCGGGCAGACCTTGAGCGCCGCCTGCCCCGCTCTGCTCCGGACGCGCTTCGCTACGAGCCCGGCGTCTTCGTCCAGCAAACTGGCCACGGTCAGGGCTCCGCCTTCATTCGCGGCCTCACTGGCCAGCAGACATTGCTTCTCTTCGACGGCATCCGTCTCAACAACAGCACCTACCGCCAGGGCCCTAACCAGTACTTCTTCACCCTCGACGCCCACACCATTGCGTCTCTAGACGTGCTGCGCGGAGGCGGCTCCACCCGCTTCGGCTCCGATGCCCTGGGTGGTGTCGTGCTGACCCATCCGTTGGAGCCCTCCCTCTCTGGTGAAGGATCCTGGGCCCGTCCCCGTCTCCGCCTCCGGGGGGCCAGCGCCGACCGTGAGCGGGGCGGCCGCATGCAACTTGAAGCCGGCTGGGGTGACCGTGTGGGCTTCGTCGGTGGTGTCGGTGGCCGACGGGTGGGGCTCCTGGAGAGCTCGGGTCCGGTGAACAACCTCGCTGATGGCGGGCTTCCCGACGTGCCTCGCTTCGCCCCCGACGGGCGCACCCAACTCGGCACCGGCTTCAACGAGCTTACCGCGGATGGACGGGCTCTGTGGCGCCTTGCTCCCGGCCACACCCTGACCCTCGCGGGTTATCTCTATCGCCAGTACGAAGCGCCGCGCACGGACCAGTGTGCGCCTCCGTACGCTCCCCATGATGAGTGCCTGCGCTACGAGCAGCAGTTTCGCACGCTTGCCTACGCCACCTGGAATGCCAAGTCGCTCGGTTCCCGGCTCCAGGATGCCCGCGTCACGCTCTCCTGGCAGCGCCAGCACGAGCGCCGTCGCCACGACCGCCCCGCTTCCTCCGTTTATTCGATCGGGGAAGATGATGTGGACACGTTGGGCTTCACCGCCCAGGCGCGCACCCGGCACTTCGAGCTGCCTGGTGGCCACTCGTTGGAGCTTGGCTACGGCCTGGACACCTACGTGGACTTCCTGCGCTCCGAGGCCACCACTGGCTTTACCGACGTGAATATCTCGGTGCGGCGCAGTCGTGGGCAATACCTTGATGGCTCCTGGTACCTCTACGGCGGCGCCTTCCTCGACGGCGAGCTCCTGCTGCCCCACCACGTGGTGGTGCGTGCCGGCACGCGAGCCTCGTGGATAGCCGCGCATGCGCTGGGGGACGCTGAGTCTGGCTCGTCTCCGGTGGATCGCGCGTGGTGGCCAGTGGTGGGCCACGCTGGGGCAGAGTGGACGCCCGTGGAGGGCCTTACCCTGCTAGCCAACGTGGACCGGTCCTTCCGAGCGCCCAACCTCGACGACCTCACCTCGCGCCAGCAGACGGGCCCGGGCTTCCAATTCGAAAACCCCGATCTTGCCCCGGAGAGGGCCACGACCCTGGAGGCGGGTATGCGGGTGCGTACTGCGCCGGTGACGCTCCAGCTCTGGGCTTTCTCCCTGCTGTTGCAGGACGCGGTAGGCAAGCGGCCCCGGAACACCGGCGACTGTCCGCCAAACACCCCCCAGTGCTTGGCTTCCTGGTCACGCCTCCAGCTCGTCAACGCACGGGAGCTATCCAAGCTGCGCGGGCTGGAAGCAGCCGTGCGATTGCGGCTGCTGCCGGGCTTCGTCTCCACGGCCACCTTCGCGTGGACGTGGGGGGAGGGCCCCAACCTGGGTGACCCACCGTCGGACCCGTCCCTGTCGTTCGAGCATCGGGTACCGCTGTCGCGCGTGCCCCCACTCAACGGCACAGTGGAGCTGGCCTGGACGCACCCGCTGGGCTTCGGCGCGGGCGGGGCATTGCGTTGGGCCGCCGCGCAGACGCGGCTCGCGGTGGCGGACCGTGCGGACGCACGCATTCCCTTGGGGGGCACGCCGGGCTTCTCCGTGTTCGACGCCCGTTTCTCCTACCGCCGGGGCGACGTGCTGATGGTGGCCCTGGTCGTGGAAAACCTGCTGGATACCCCCTACCGCTATCACGGCTCGAGCGTGAATGGCCCGGGCCGAGGCGTCATCTTCTCTCTGGAGGGAGCCCTGCCGTGAATGAACCTCAGTCGAAGTCCCCGCGTCGCCGTTTCTCTGTCGTGATGCTGGCCTCCGCGCTTACTGCCTGCGGCGGAGGCAATCTTGACCCCAACGACCACAAGCCTCCCGTTACCGATGCACAGGGCGAGTGCATCAACAAGCCCACGTACACGGAGAACATGAGCGCATGCGCGCCACTGTCCACAGACTATCAGCCGCGCATGGCGGGCTCAGCCTCCGATTCGTGGCCAGCGTGCATTTCGGACGACAACACCTACCACCGCCTTTACAACAGCATTTCCACCGTCGGTCGCGTGGCTGCCTTCGAATACATCGCCGATACGCTCTGGAGGGGCGCGAAGGTACCAGCAGTGGAGGACTTTACGCAGGCACGTCTGCGGTACACGGAGTCCGAGGGGCTGGGGTCGCGGGTGGAGCGGCGCGAGGACATCCACTACCCAGCACCGCCTGCGCCGTGCAACTCGAGCGCCAGCATTCCTGCGGACTTCCCGGACCGGTGCGTGGGGCCCGCCAAGCTAAGGCCCCTCATCAACGAGTCCTTCGCCGCAGGGATGAGGGGCGAATCACCACGCGTGAACGCTGCGCGCATCGAGGCGGCGCTGCTGTGGTTCCTCTACGTGTCGCCGCTCTCCGAAGTAACGAGCTGCACCAACAAGGATGCGGATTGCGACAGCGTATGGGCCTACTACTCGGGGGGAACGCCGCGCGCGGAGCCGGTGGGGCTAGGGCGTTACGTGAAGGAGTTGGCGCCGGAGACGCACGAGCGCGCGTACGACGCGACGCTAGCGGTGCGCTGCTGGCGCGACCTGGACCGAGCGACCCCAGCTGCCCAACTTGAGCTGAGAGACCAGGCTCGGGCACAGCTGGACAAGGCGGCCCTGCGAGGCATGGCGGTCATCGTGCGCCAGCGCTTCCAAGAACTGTCCTGCACGTCCGGTGAGACGAAGGAGGCGCGTTGGGCCTTCCTGAAGGTGCTGGTGCCGCTGCTCGACCGCGAGGCGCGCGCCCGTGACGTGGCACAGGCGAACGTGTTGAAGTCCCAGATGGAGAAAGCGGTTCCGGACGAAGTGGACGTGTTGGCGGCTGTGACGGCCCTGGACGCGCTCTTTTCCTGCCCGTGAGCCACGTCTCCTCTCATTTGGATAGGGGAGGGACTTTTCTGGCCCAGGGGACTGCTTGAGCAGCACCTCACGGGATTGATTGAAAATGACACGCCCCGGGCTGAAGCATACCCCGGGGCGCATGAGGCCAAGCTGGGTAGGTTGGTAGGCTCTATGGCGAGAGCAACTCCGCCGAACCCTGCCTTACCTTGCTATCCCCACTAATGACCAGCACGTCACCGGTGTCGAGCACGGTCATCGTGTGACGTTCGCGCGGGTAGTTCATGCTGCAGGTGGGGTACCAGAGACCGGTCACCGGGTTGTACAGCTCGACCGAGTCCTGGATGGGCGTGTAGTCATTGTAGCCACCCGTCACGAGCACCATGCCCGTCTTGAGCAGGACCGCCGCGTGCCTGGCGCGTGGTTGTTTCATGCTCCCGGCGGGGGCCCAGGTGTTCGTGCGCCAGTCGAAGATATCGGTCGAGGACCCGCCGACGATATCCGTGGTGCTGCCGCCAGCCACCAGCACGCGGCCATCCGGTAACAGGGTCGCCGTGTGCTCGACACGCGCCGCACTCATGTCGCCGACTGCGGTCCAGAGACCTGTGGCTGGGTTGTACACCTCGGCTGAAGCGAGCGGGACCTTGCCAGAGCCATAGCCGCCAGTCACCAGGACACGACCATCCGGCAGCAGGGTGGCCGTGTGGTGGCGACGTGCCGTGACCAGACTCCCCGTAGGCGTCCAGGTGCCAGCCGGGTTATACAGTTCCGCAGTGGCAGTGGAGGTCCCATTGTCACTGAAGTCATCGGGGTCATTGATATTACCGCCAACGACGAGGACGCGACCGCTGTCGGGTAGCAGGGTGGCGGTGTGCTGGGTACGCCCCTGGTTCATGTTGCCGGTGGAAGTCCATTCCCTGGTGCCGTCAGCGTCATACACCCTGGCCGTGGCATCCGATTCTCCGTTCAGGCCACCAGCGACGAGGATGTCGCCGTCGAGAAGCACGGTGGCGGTGTGCTTGCGACGGGTATCCCAATTGTACCATGGCGGATCTGTATGTTTGGTGGTGCTCCAGCCGGTGACCGGGTGGTACAGGCGGGTGGTAAATGGATTGGTACCGCCGATGCTGAGCACCTCACCGCTCTTCAGCAGCACGGCCTTGTGCTGGAGTATCCCGATCTTCTGATCCGTCGGGCTGTCTTCCGGAAGGTTGACGGTCACGTCTTTCCAGCAAACCTTGGGGAGGATGGTCACGTCGCTGAGCACGGGGGAAACGGTGGGGAGCGTGGTGCGCAGCAGGGCCTTGACCTGGAGGTGACGACCGCTCATACCAGAGAAGAGTGTGTGATTGGACACCTCGACGAACTCCTGAGACTCCAGCGCGGCAAGGTCATCCGCGGCCCGCGCGAACATGCGGATGCTGGTGCCAGCGGGAGTGGAGCCCTGCGGCTCGAGGTTCCAGTGCAGGTATCCCCAAGTGGTCCCTGGCTTGCCGCCGTCCTGTACGACCGTCCAATCACCCTCGCGCATCGTGAAATGACGGTGCTGGAAGCCCGTCATGTCCCAGTACGAATACGGATGTCCTCCCGCAGGATACGACTGGATGCTGACGCCGGGGTGGACACGAGTCACGGTGTTGCTGTTTTGGTTGGCGGTCCAGATCGTGTTATCGTTGGCGATTGCCACGCCCAATGTGCCCGCAGCTGTCGGATAGCTCCCCAGGAAGGTGCCTGCGGAGTTGAAGCGCAGCAGGCGGTTATTGAGATAGCAGGCTGCCCAGATATCTCCCTCGCCATCCACCGCAATGCCTCGGGTGCCGCCCGAGCAGTCCACGGTGCTGGGAACGGGCATGACGTTGACCGTTCCCGCTCCCGCGTTGAAATCCACCCGCACCACACCACCATTTCTGTAATAACTCCAGTTGCCCAGCCAGACGATGCCGTGCTTGTCAACGGCGATGCCGTAAGTAGCTACGGGTGAGTAGAGCACTTTCACCCGAGTGCCCTCGGGAGCGTTCGGGTCGATCCTCTGAATTGCTCCGTAGTTGATGTCCGAGGTATAGATAAAGCCCCCGGGACCAATGGCGATTCCGTAGATGCGTGGAAAGTAGAGGCCGGTCTCTTTGTTGGGGTCGATGATCTGCAGCAACTCACCGGTCTTGTTGCTCAACTTGTGGAGTTTGGAGGTGGCATAGCCGCCCAGCCACAGGTTCTGATCGGCATCTACTGCTACCGAGCGTCCGTGATCGCCGGGCGCCGCGTAGGTCCTCGTCCATAGGATGCACTCGTCGGCTTGCCCGAGGTACTCCGCTGGGTTGCTGATGTTGATGAGACCATTGCTGTCGGCATCCTGTGAGGTGTCAATCTTTCCGTTGCCGTTGCGATCCACACATTGGCCCGGCCCGCCAAACTTGGTGACGGACGGGATAGTAACGCTTCCGTTGGTGCAGAAGCCGCGGTTGGCCACGAAGGCGTTGCCGGCGGCATCCACCGTCGTGCGCGACGGTGAGTTGCAGCCACTGCGCGGCGCTGGCACTGGCGGGATGCTGCCGTCCCAATTCTTCGCCAGCACGGAGTCGTATATGGCTACCTGGCGACCGGTCCTCGTGTCGATCTTGGTCACCGTATCCTGGGCGTAGTTGGCAACCCACAGATAGGGATCGACCAGGGGAGGTTTATCGAGGCTGATCTGGAGTTGGTTGATCCCAGGCGCATCATGGTTGACACCCTTGAGATTGCCTTTGTCGAAGTCGGCATTCAGCGTGTAGGTGTTTCCTGCCTGGACCAAGCAGGGCCATATCAGGGCCAGCATACTGGCGACCATGAGACACTTCGCTGCATGTAGCTTCAAGGTACCCTCCTCCGGCTCACTAACGAGCCGACCCTCATACCTGGCTTGGCGGTTGAGTTACTGGATGCCAAGCATTTGAGAGCGAGCAGCAGCGTAACGTTTCGCAGTACTTGGAAAAGCGGGGAAGCTTACACGCGGCGTGAAATGTTGGGAGGTCGCCTTAAACTCAGAGTGAAATGCAGCCTGGGTGACATCCGCATGTTGAACTCGCGAAAAACAGGAGTTGCATCCTGCCTCAATCACGGCGCGGATGAATCTCCGTTTTCTGGTATTGGCTGCTCCGCGCACTCCCTCAAAAATGTTCAAGCGTCTGTGCTCCCCTTGGAGAGACGTGAATCAGGGAACCCCCGGGGAGGGTACTCTCTTCATGTAGTCAAAGGGATTCTCTTCGGAGGTAATGCCAGGCCATGGCTGGCCGGTGAATCGGGCCAGGAGATTATGGACAGCCGTTTCAGCGGCGCGGCGGACTTCCGGGGCAGGATCCTGGAGCTGGATCTGTTGCAAGGCATCCAGGTGCTCTTGGCGCGCATACTCCCCGAGGAACTGCAGTGCCTCGATGCGCTGCTGGGGCTTCGTATCGTGACGGGCCGTGGCGAGAGCCTCCTCAAGAGTGCTGGCGACTTGGTCCTGGCGGAGTTCCGCAGATCCGTGGTTCTCGGCTGTCCTAGGTGTGGTCTGGAGAGGGAAGCCCGTGGCCGCAGGGCGAGGTGTCACGAGCTGGTTGCTACCAAGTTGCGTGCTTCCGGTCCGGCTGGTCCTTTGGCGTCTCAAGGCCGGGCCGACGACAACCTCCGCTGGCGGCTGCTCCTCGTCGATACCTGGCAGCCATGAATAGAGCCCGGCTAGTATCAGGCTGCTCACTCCTACAGAGACAAGGGCGATCCTCGTTGCGCTCATGTTTACCTCCTCTGCGAGACTTGGGGCCAGCCGCGCATTCCAGCTTTTCTGTTTCCGCAGCGACTTTATTCTCCAACAAGGCTTGCTACTTCAAAAACACGGCGGATAGCGTTTCAAAAACCCTCGTCCTGTTCTTCCCGAGTCAGACATGAATGCAAGATTTGCGACGTTCCTGCTGGCAGTGATGTTCTCCGGCAGCAGGGCCCTGGGCGAGACTCCTCCGCCCAAATCTCCCCCTAGCCTTCAGGTTCCCTTCGAAGCCAGGGCCCTGCGACGGCTGGAACTGTTCCGAGGCCCTGAGCCCAAGCAGAACGACATGAGCGAGGTGGCCGCAGGCATGGTTGTTACCGTGTCATCGTGGGTTGGTGAGAAGACCTGGGAGGGTCAGCCGGAGCAAGTGGTACAAGTGAAATTGGACGGAACGAGCACCTACTACGCGTTGCTGTCGCGACTGGAGCCGCTGAAGAAGGGGGCGGGGGTTCCAACCACCACAGAAGCAGCAGGGCTGCTCTTCACGAAGGTGCCAGAGAGTCGGCGGAACTGGTGCGAGCAGTTTGCCCGCCGCCTATTAGTGTCCTCGGATGAATCGACAATCCTCATCTACTCGGGCTCAGCGGATGATGAGTGCGCGGGCTACCTGGCACTGGTCACAGACACGGGCACGGCCAAGGGGGCCCGGGTGTTGGCCCAGGCCCGGCGAGGACCTGTTCAGTCCGTGGTTCTCCACCAACTCCCCCAGGGCCCAGCATTGATCCAGCTTGATGAGTCCTTGCCAGCTAATGCTCGTGTCACCGGCATTCGCCGTACCTTCCTCGGTCTCGCCAAGCCCGCGCTGAAGGAGTTGCTGTCGGTGGACATCCGGCGCGATGAGCTGGCGCCAGAGCACAAGAACTCCGTGCTGGCGGAGGTGGAGGTAACGCCCTCTGAGCAAGGCCTGGACATCGAGGTGCGCCGCACGGAGCTGCAGGTGATACTGGCCACTGGTGCCGAGCGCAGCTACGTGCGGCAAACTCGGAACTACCGTTACGCCAACGGTAAGCTGTCACCGCAGCAGCCGTCGAGGCGAAGTGAGCTTGCCCCATAATGGAGGCAGAGGCTGCCACCGCTCAGCGCGTGGGGAGGAGGGTGGAGTAGCTGCCGCTCTGGTCCGTCAGCGTCTGCGAGAGCAGCAGGGCGGACGGCTTTCCCTCCACGTCCACCACGCGGAAGAAGCGGACGGAGGCGTAGGGGGCGGCCGGCGACATCACCCGCTCGCCCCCGAAGCTCACGTGCCCGGTGACGCGGCGGCCCTTGGAGAGGGTGAAGGAGGACAACTCCTGGACCCCCCCGGGCGTGTCCTCTCCGGGACGCACCGTCACGATGCGGCTGACGCGGGGCAGGCCGTCGGCGGGGAGGAAGTCGAGTCGGTACTGGCCCGGGTCGAGCGCGAGCTCGAAGCGGCCCAGGTCATCCGTGGGCCGGGTGGCCTCGACCCGGTACGAGGGCCGGGGCCAGCCGTTCAGCTCGGCGACTGGCTCGGCCACCACCCTCACGCCCGCGGCGGGCCGCGAGCCGCTCGGCAGTTGCAGGGTGCCCTGGACCTTCATCCGGTCCCCGCACGTCACCTCCTGCGCCAGGGTGAGGCCCGCGCGGGGCACCGTGAGGGACTTGAGGGTGATGCCGGCGCGCGAGCTCGGCGGGGGGACGACATGGAGCATCATCGGCTCAATGGCGCTCGCGAGCGTGAGGGCCTCGAAGACGCCGTTGGCGTCCGTCAACACCCTTCGGCTGCTGTACTGGCCGCCGCCGCCCACCTTGCCCTGCAGGTATACCGTGGCCTGTGCCACCGGCTGTCCTTCCAGGTCCTTCACCCGGCCCCGCACGGTGGTTGGCAGGCCGTAGTCGCCCATCGACAGCGGCTCCTGGATGCCCTGGCGCGGGTTCACGTTGAACAGCTTCTGCGGCACCAGGGCCTCCGCCGACGTGGGCAGCACCTGGATGAGCACGTTGGGCAGCAAGGCGGCCGAGGGCGGGAGCGACAGGGTGAGCTCACCCGTGGCGCGCTTCACCGCGACGCGCTGGGAGAGGGGACGCAGCGCCTCGTCCAGGGCTTGCGCCTCCATGTCCACATCCACCGGCAGCCCGTCCCGACCCACCACCTTCCCCGAGAGCCGGACGAGCGAGGTGGAGACGGGCAGGGTGAAGTCCAGCGTCACCGCGCGGCCCGGCTGCACGTCCCGGGTGGTGCTCTGGGGCGGCAGCTCGGGGTTGGCCGCGAGCAGGGTGACGGTGTAGCGCCCGGAGGCCACCGGCAGCGAGTAGCCGCTGCTCTCCGGAGTGAGGGTCGTCTCGTGGCGGCGGATCACCCCGGGGATGAGCAGGCTCTCGCCCGTCAGGCGCAGGGTGACGGGGGCCGAGTACGTGCTGGAGGTGGACGCGCCCTCCACGCGCACCTGCCCCTGGAGGGTGGCCGGATCGAACAGCTCGATGTTCTGCTCGCTGCGCAGGTCCTCCACCCGGAAGTCCTGGGCGTACAGGCCGCCCTTGGGATCGGGCACCACCTCCACCCGGATGTTCTTGCCGGGATCGCCGCAGCCCTCGGGGAAGCACACCTCGTTGTCGCCGCACTCGTTGTCGTTGCGGCAGCTGATGACGGTGTCTTCGGGGTCCCCCGGGGCGCAGCCCGTGACGAGGGCCGCCAGCAACAACACGGTCGTGGAGAGCCTTCTCATGGGCAGCCTCCTCCGGGCTCGGTCCGCACGAACCACACATAGGTGGCGGTGTAGCCCGGGTCCCTGAAATCCGTCCCGTCCTGGAGCTTGTGGATGAAGGCGTTGGGCTCGCGGCCCACCAGGCCGTTGTCGGAGACGACCACCTCGATGACATGGTCTCCGGGCGTGTTCAGGCGGCTGTACTCCACCGAGCCGAACTGCGGGGTGAAGTAGGCGCGCTGGTCTCGCACCGCCTTGTCGCCCGAGGCGAGCCCATCCACGTTGTCCGCGCCCCGGGGCTGGTTGGGGTCGTAGTCGATGAACCAGTGGGCAGTGAGGTTGTCGCCCAGATCGGGATCCTCGACGATGACGGAGAACTGCAGCTCGCACACGTCGGAGCCGTAGCCTCGGATGATGCGCTCGGAGGGTTGCACCTGCTTCTCCACGATCCGGGGGGGGCGGTTGCGTGGGATGGGGAACTCGTTGAGGTAGCTCTCCTCCTGGGGGAGGAGACACCCCGCGGACGCCCATACGGCGACCCCGAGCCCCAGCCACTTCCTGGAGGGGGGCCCTAGCAAGTCACTGGCCAATCGGCGGAGAGAGGATTTCATCGTCGGAACGGGGGGTTACCGAGGGTGGCACAGGCAGCGGTCGCGGGAAACCGCGACAGCCCTGTCACGAGAGGCCCACGCTCGAAAAGTCACAGCAGCTCGTCGTCGCCGCCCTCGTCGGGCGGGAGCGGCCCGCCGTTCTTCTCGGCCTCGAGCTTCTCGAAGTGACGGAAGATGGTGCGCGGATCCACGCCCAGGTCCTTGGCCGTCTTGGTCTTGTTGCGGTTGTTCCGCTCGTAGACCTCCTGGATGTACTGCTTCTGCCAGCGCTCACGCGCCTCGGACAGGGGCAGCACCGGCTCCAGGTTCTCCGGCCGCAGGTCCAGGTCGTCCGGCCCGAGCAGCGGCTTGTCCGCGAGCACCACCGCCTTCTTGATGCGGTTCTCCAGCTCGCGGATGTTGCCCGGCCAGCCGTACTTCTTCATGGCCACCGTGGTGGAGGGCGAGAAGCCCTTGCCCTTCGAGTTGAACTCCTTGGCGTACTTCTGGAGGAAGTACTTGCCCAGGACGAAGAGGTCCTCCCCGCGCTCGCGCAGGGGCGGCAGCTTCAGCGTCACCACGTTGAGGCGGTAGTAGAGGTCCTCACGGAAGGTGCCCTTGCGCACCTCGTCCTCCAGCACCCGGTTGGTGGCCGTCACCACGCGGATGTCCACCGGCTCGCCCCGGTGGTCGCCCACCTTGTAGACGACCTTCTCCTGCAGCGCGCGCAGCAGCTTCACCTGGAGCTGGAGCGGCAGCTCGCCAATCTCGTCCAGGAAGAGCGTGCCGCCGATGGCCGCCTGGAACTTGCCCACCTTGGTGTTCACCGCGCCGGTGAAGGCGCCGCGCACGTGGCCGAAGAGCTCGCTCTCCAGCAGGTTCTCGGGGATGGCGCCGCAGTTGATGGTGATGAAGGGGCCCTTGGCGCGCGGCGAGCGGCGGTGGAGCTCCCGGGCGATCAGCTCCTTGCCCGTGCCCGTCTCGCCCGTGATGAGGACGGAGATGTCCGTGGGGGCGATCTTGTCGATGCGCTTGTACACGTCGAGCATGCCCTGGCACGCGCCGACGATCTCCCCATAGTGGGTGTCGTCCAGCCGCTTGCGCAGCTCGGTGTTGTCCAGCTTCAGGTCGTTCACCAGCAGCGCGTTCTGGATGAGCAGCAGCGCCTGGGCCGCGAAGATGGTGAGCATGTCCAGGCTCTTGGGCTCGAACCGGTTCACCAGCCGGTCATTTCCCACGTAGAGCACGCCGAACAGCTCATCATGGCGCACCAGCGGCACGCACATGACGGACAGCAGCTGGAGGTTCACCACGGACTTGCTGGCCTTGAACTCGGGATCGTCCAGCGCGTCGCTGACGATGAGCGGCTTGCGGCTGCGCACCACCTTCTCGACGATGGAGTCGGACACCCGCTCCTCCGCGTCGATGAGGTTCTCCCGCGTGACGTTGCGCGCCACCTTCACGCGCAGCTCGCCGTTCTCCCGGAGGATGAGGAAGCCCTTGTCCGCCCGCGTCACCTCGATGGCCTCGTCCAGCAGGCTCTCCAGCAGCTCGTCCCGGCTGGAGGTGCCCAGCAGGCGCTCGCTGAAGGCGGTGAGGCGGCGCAGCAGCACCAGCTCGCGGCCCACCACGCCCGGCATGTCGCGGGTGTGCGAGTCCGGATCCGTCGTCGACTCCGCCTCCTGCGCCGCGGGCATGGCGGCCAGGGTCAGCGGCGGGCGCTTGGGGGCGGCGTCCTCGCGGGCGAAGACGAGCTCGGTGCCGCCCACGCGGATGACGTCGTCCGTGGCCAGCACGTGGTTGTCGCGCTTCTTCCCGTTCACCTGGAAGGTCGCTCCCAGGCTGCCGAGCTGGTAGCGCGTGCCGTCGAAGAGGAGGTGCAGGGCGCTGTCCGGGACGGACGGATCCTCCACCTGCACATCGTTGTCGGCCGAGCGGCCGATGCTGGTGATGCGCTTGTGGAGGGCAACCGTACGGACCTTGCCATCGGGGGTGCGGACGGAGAGGCTGGCCATGTCGACGCGTTCCTAGAAGGCGAGGGTGAAGCCCGCGCCGGCGCCGCCGGGCGTGGGGAAGACGTGCAGCTGGGCGCGCGGCGCGGGGTCCGGTGTGGACTCCCGGGGCGGGGGGGGCGGCGCGGAGGCGGGGAGGGTCTCGATGTGCGTGTCCACCACCTGCTCCTGGTGGTGGACGAGGGCGTCCGCCACACCCACCGCGTACACCGCGTAGAAGCCCGCGGCCGAGCCCCACTTGAGCCACGTCCACGCCTGGGCCTGGGGGACGCTCTCGGTGGGGATGTAGCGCACGGGGACTTCCTTGGGCCCGCGGATGTCGTCCACCATCACGTCCTTCGTCTCGATGAGGCCGTTGTAGGCGAAATAGGAGATGAGGCTGGTGACGGCCAGCGCGCCCTGGGTGGCCGCGAAGAGGGTGCCCAGGCCGGTGCGGCCCTGCTGGAACTGGCCCGCGCCGAAGGGGACGAAGTTCACCAGGAAGCTGCGCTTCTCCACCTGGCGTACCGTCACCTGCCGCGACAGCGTCTCCACGCGGCGACGCTGCTCCTCGGAGGCCACGCGCTCGCGCTCCCGGCGCTCGGTCTCCGTGCGCTCGCGCTCCACCCGCAGCAGCCGCTCCTGGCGCACCAGGTCCAGCTCCGCCGACATCTGCTCGCGGATGCCGTCCAGGTACGCCACCGCCGGCGGGGGCATCGCGAAGGGGTCCAGGTTGAAGTCCGGCTCCAGCCGCAGCAGCGCGCGGAAGTGCCGCCCGGCGTCCTCGGTGCGGTTGAGGTTGAAGGCGCTCAGCCCAGCCAGCTTGTGCAGCTCCGCCAGGTCCTTGTCGGACAGGCGGCCCCGGTCGATGCGCCGGCCCGCTCGGTCGAGCACCTCGGCATAGCGGCCGTACTCGAAGGTGGCGCGCAGGGTATTCACCTCCGGATCCGCCGGCTCCTCGGCGAGCACGGCCCCGGGGACGAGCAGCCCCACCAGCAGCAGCATGCGCAGGCAGCGGCTCATTCGGCGACGAGTGCCCCGCGCAGGGTGAGGGACTTGCCGGGCTCGAGGAGCACCGAGCGCTTCTCGGTGAGGTACCCGTTGTGGCTCACCTCGTACTCCACGCGGTGCTGGAAGCTCGCCGGTCCGCGGGGCGAGCGGATCTCGAAGGGGTGCTCCTGCGTGTCCCGGATGGCGCGCGTCTCGGAGCCCACGCGCACCACGGCGTCCGCGGGCTCGTACTGGAAGGACAGCCGCGAGGGCTTGAGCAGAGCGCGCAGGCGGAAGACGTTCTCCGCCCCGGCGCGCACCTCGATCGTCTCCCGGGCGTCCTCGCAGTAGTCGCAGGAGATGGTGACGGTGTGCGGGCCCGGCGTCACCTCCAGCGTGTGCTGCGCGAGCGGCTGCGCGCTGGGCTGTCCGTTGTCCACGCGGATGGTGCCGTAGGGGCGCACCAGGATGGAGATGGGCACCGGCGCGAGGCGGACGGGCTCGACACGCGCGGGGGGGCGCCGGGCGGGCGCGGGCTCCACCGCGGCGAGGACCGGAGGGGAGGGGACCTGGGGCTGCTCCGGAGCCGGCGCCTTCCGCGCCTCGGGGACGGGCGTGGGCGGCACCCCGGACGTGGGCCCGGCTCCGGGCAGGACGTCCGGAGCGGGGGGCTGCTGGCTTCGCTGAAAGAGCTGGAGGCCCACGCCGAGCCCGGCGACGACGAGCAGGCCCGCGCCCAGCTTCACCCCCCGGGCGCGCCACTGCTTCATCCGGCGCTCCCGCTCCAATCCTCCGAGGAGCGCCAGCGCCCGCGCGTTGGTCGCATCGAGCGCGAGCACCTGGTTGAGGCAGGCGAGCGCCTTGGACGTGCGCTTCTCCGCGAGCAGCCGCTCCCCGCGCTCGAGCCGGGTGGCGATGATCCGCGGGCGCATCAGCTTCTGGTAGGAGAGCGGGTCGGCGAAGAAGGACGCGAGCTCCTCGCCCACGCGCGCGAAGCCGAGCCCCGCCAGGTAGTCCCCGAGCGCGTCGCGCAACTGGCCCGCGTGCGCGTAGCGGCGGCTCGGGTCCCTCGCCAGGCAGGTGGCGCAGATGTCCGCCAGCTCGTCCGAGAGCGTGGGGGCCCGCTGGCGCGGATCCTCGTAGTTGCCATCGAGGATGCGCTTGAGCGTGGCGGTGGCGTTGGGGGCCGTGAAGGGCAGCCGCCCGACGATGAAGGCGTAGAGGATGGTGCCCAGCGAGAAGATGTCCGCCGCGGCACTGGCATCCTGGCCCTCGATGATCTCCGGGGCCATGTGCGCCGGCGAGCCCACCAGCGCGCCGGTGACGGTCATCCGCTCCTCGATGTCGAGCAGCTTGGCGATGCCGAAGTCCATCAGCTTGAGGACGCCGTCCTCGCGCACCATCACGTTCTCGGGCTTGAGATCGCGGTGGATGACGCCTTCCTCGTGGGCATGGGCGAGCGCGGTGGCGATCTCATGGACGACCATGGCGGCCAGCTCGGGCGGCTCCAGCAGGCCCAGCTCGTCCACGTAGTCCTTGAGGGTGCGGCCGCGCACGTACTCGGTGACGAGGAAGGCGCTGTGCGCGCCCTCGGCCGAGAAGTCGAACACCTCGAGGATGTTGGGGTGGTGCAGCCGCGCCACCGCCTTGGCCTCGCGGGCGAGCCGCCGTCGCGACTCGTCCTTGCCGGCCAGGTGCGGATGCAGCACCTTCACCGCCACCTCGCGGTCCAGGGCCGTGTCCAGCCCCTTGTACACGACGCTCATGCCCCCCGAGCCCAGCTCCTCGAGGATGCGGTAGCGACCGATCTGTCGACCGACGAGCGTCATGTCTTCCGCGTCTCGGGTGGTGAAGCAGGAGGACGCGATTGTCAGGGGGGATACGGCGGCCATGACAGCGACGTCGGGGTTTGATTCTAGGAGCCGACCCCGGAGGGTGCAAAGCGTCAATCGCGCTTGAGGCGACGTCGCGCGGCCAGCCGGTCCAGCAGGGCCTGGAGGAGCGGCTCGGCCTGCCGGGGCAACTCGCGGTCCGTGGGCGAGTGGACCGGGAGTGCGCGGGCGAGCCGGTACACCTCCACGAGCCGCTCGCGCAGCAGCTCGCTCTGGGGCTGCTCCTGGAGGGCACGGCGGTAGGCGGCGGCCGCGCCCACGTAGTCCCCCAGGACGAAGAGCCGCTCGCCCTCGCTCACGGGGGTGGAGGGGCTCTGGGGCACCACCGGCTCGGCCTCGGCGCTGGCGCGCAGGGACTGGAGCACCTGGAGCTCCTGGGGCTGGAGCATCTCGCGCAGGTTGCTCAGCCTGAGGGCCAGCGACGGGTCCTCGGGGAAGGCCCGGCAGAGTGACTCGTAGAGGCTCACCGCCTCACTCAGCTCTCCGCGACGCAGGGCGCGTTCGGCATGTGCGACCATTTCGGCGCGGGCTTCGGGGCTCATCTCGGGCGCAAGGTTACCGTGCGGGGCGGGGATGTCACGGGTCCTCGGGCCCGAGGCTTTCGTGCTCCGCTGCCTGCCTGCTACCTGAAATTTTCAGTGTTGACTTTAAAATTATGCCTGCATGGTTGGTGGGCGTGCGAGCCTCGCGAGGTGGACACGTCTCCTAGTGTGGGCCTCCCATGCTGAAGTTCCTCCTCCTCACCGCGCTGACCCAGGCCCCGGCTCCAGGCGTCCCCACGGGCGCCCCGGACGCGGGCACGCAGGCCGTCGTTCCCCCGCTGCCCGTGGCCACGCTGCCCCCGGCCACTCACGAGCTCTTCGAGCGCATCAAGGGCCGCGTGGCCCAGGTGCGCATCATCGAGCGACGCAGCGGCACCAAATCGACCATCGGCTCGGGGTTCTTCGTGAGCGCCGAGGGACACGCTCTCACCAACTACCACGTCGTCTCCAGCATCGTTCACCACCCGGAGGACTACACCGCCGAGCTGGTGCGCGACGGCAAGGACACCGAGGCGGTGCCCGTGCGGCTGGTGGACGTGGACGTGGTGCATGACCTGGCCGTCATCCAGCTGGACGGGCCGGTGAAGGACTGGTTCGTGCTGGCGGACCGGGAGCCCCCCCAGGGCACGCGGCTGTACGCCATGGGCAACCCGCACGACCTGGGCACCACCATCGTCGAGGGCACCTACAACGGCCTCATCCAGGACGCGCTCTACGACAAGGTGCACTTCAGCGGCGCCATCAACTCGGGCATGAGTGGTGGCCCCACGGTATCGAGCGAGGGCCAGGTGGTGGGCGTCAACGTGGCCTCGATGGGCAACCAGCTCGGCTTCCTGGTGCCGGTGACCCACGCCCGGGCGCTGCTGGAGCGGGCCCGGCAGGTGAAGGAGAGCAGCCCCTCGACGCTGCTGGCCCAGGTGGGCGCGCAGTTGCTGGACAGCCAGCAACGCATCGCCGAGCGCCTCCTGGCCGAGCCCGTGCCCACGCAGCTGCTCGGGGACTACCGCGTGCCCGGCCGCTGGCTGCCGTTCCTCAAGTGCTGGGGTGATACCCCACACGAGCCGGAGAACCCGTACACCATCACCAGCTACCAGTGCTCGTCCGAGGAGGACATCTTCCTGAGCTCGGACCACCGCACGGGGGTGGTGGCCTATGACCACGCCTTCGTGTCGAGCGACAAGCTCGGGGCGCTGCGCTTCTCGGCGCTCTACACGGCCACCTTCGGCAACGACTCGGGCGGCGTGGACGCCACGAAGGAGGATGTGACGAACTTCCGCTGCAAGGTGGAGTTCGTGAAGGTGGGCGGCATCCCGGTGCGCACCGCCCTGTGCCTGCGCGCCTATAAGAAGCTCCCCGGGCTGTACGACCTGGCGCTCCGGGTGGCCACGCTCAACGCGAGCACCTCGGGCGTGCAGACGAGCCTGGACCTGGCGGGGTTCTCCGCGGACAACGCACGCGCCATCGCGCGCCGCTACCTGGAGGCGCTCGCATGGACGAAGTGATCTTCCTGGAGGTACTGGAGGGAGACGCGGTGCACCTGCGTCACCGGCTGGAGCGCTTCCCGGTGACGGTGGGCCGCGGGTACGGCAACGACATCATCCTGGATGATCCCAAGGTGTCGACCTCGCACCTGCGCATCGAGCGCACGGAGGAGGGGAAGCTGGTGCTGCGGGACGTGGGCAGCCGCAACGGCACCTTCCAGGTGGAGCCCTGGGCACGGCTGGCGGAGTTGGAGCTCACGAACGACGCGCGGGTGGCGGCGGGGGACACGGTGCTGCGCTTCCGGAGCCGGTCGCACGCGGTGGAGGACACCCTGGTCGCGGAAGTCCCCGTGGCCCCACGCGGCCGCCTCTTCGATCGACCCTTCGCCTTCCCGGCGATGCTGGCCCTGACCGTGGTGGCCTCCATCCTTCACGAGTACCTGACGAACTACCAGAAGACGGACTGGGGCTCGCTGGCGCTGTCGGTGTTCGTGCCCGTGTTCACCGCCTTCGCCTGGGCGGGCCTCTGGTCCGTCGCGAGCAAGGTGGCGCGCCGGGTGTTCTACTTCGGGGCGCACGGCACCATCGGGAGCCTGTCGCTGCTGGGGGTGATCGTCATTCCAGTGGTGTTGACGCCGCTGACGTACGGACTGGCGCTGGGCACGTGGGTGCGGTGGTTGTTCCTGGTGGTCTACCTGGGGTGGATGGGGTTCGTGCTCTTCTGGCACCTGCGCTACGTGTCGCGCACGAAGCCGAGGCGCCTGGCGGTCACGCTGGCGGTGATCCTGGTGTGTTTCGGGGCGCTGACCCAAGCGGACTCGCTGCTGGGCGAGGAGGACTTCACGTCCTCGTTGGAGCTCGAGCGCAGGCTGCTGCCGCCGGCCTTCCAGGTGGCGCCCTCGAAGTCGGTGGATGCCTTCTTCGAGGACACCCAGGACCTTCAGAAGAAGGTGGACGCCCTGGCGAAGGAGAAGCCCTGAGATGAGTTACGGCGCTCTGGTGTCCAGCTCCTGTTGAGTGGGGATGCGGATCAGCAAGCGCAGCCCTTGGCGGCGCTTGTAGCCCGTGGAGTAGAGCGCGTTGCCGATGGAGACCACCGCCGGACGTGGGGGCTCGGGTTGGGTCGCCAGCCAAGCCTCCGCCTCTTCTTGGTTCGCGAAGGACTCGAGGGGGCGAGATGTCCTGGTGAAGCGGATGCTCTCCAGGTAGTCCTCGAAGCCATACTCCTCGCCCACGTGCATCACGAAGTCGAAGGCTATCTTGGCGGTTCTGATGGCCTCGAGTTCCTCGGGTGAGGAGATGTGCTTCTCCAGCTGGTAGAGGTTATCGCAGGTCCTCCTATAGAGCTTGAAGAGGCTGAACCTCTCGCCGGGGCCTGGTTTTGGAGGCTCGGGCGCTTCCTCCTCTTCATCGCTCTGCGTCAGTTCCTCGGGTGAGGGCTGGCGGAGCAACTTCCGGTAGTTGAGAGCGCGTGCGTCGACGACGGTATAGAAGTCATTCGCTGCCCCGATGGTTGCCCCGTGGGGCGGGGCAGGGTGATTCCGCAGCCAGGTCTCAGCCTCTTCCCTGGTAGCGAAGGACAGGAGGGGCGTCACAGGGGCGGTATCGAAGCTCTCGAAAAACCCCTTGAATTCATCCGCCTCGCCTCTTCCCAGGATGAAGTGCAGGAGGGTCTTGGAGGTCTTGAGCGCGTCGAATTGCTCCGAGGTGGATGCGTGCCGTTCCACCTCGTGGAGCAGCGCCAGGGTGTTCTGGATGAGATCGGGGCTCATGACTCTCTTCAAGTTGCTACGAGCGCGACAGGAGCCAGGATGACGAGTCCTGCACCGGCCGAGAGGGTCACGAGTCCTGGCCGCCGCGCCGCCGACGGGTTCAACTGAATCATCCTGGCTAAATCAGTGGAAGGAAGTCCTTTCAGGGGGAGGTTCCGGTCGCGATCGGGAGGCGGGTGGGGCTCGGCGGACAGAGGACCCTCCGGGCTCGGTTTTGAAAAACCTGTCCGACAGTCGGACAGGTTTCCGAAAAGTGCGGCCGGAAGGC
>NZ_DASVSO010000374.1:0-15712 GCF_036388035.1 Archangium sp. | reverse complement strand
GGGACGGAGTCCGCCGGCAGCCGGGCGAGGTAGTAGTCGGTGACCTTCTGCGCCGTCTGCAGCATGCGCGCGTCCCGCGTGTACCGGTACGCCATGGTGAAGCCGTAGATGGCCCACGCCTGCCCTCGGGCCCAGGTGGAGCTGTTGCTGAACCCCTGGAACGTGCCCTTGGAGCGGATGCTGCCCGAGGTGCTGTAGTCCACCACGTGGAAGGTGCCGCCGTCGGCTCGCACCATGTCCGTCATGGTTTTCAGGGCATGGCGGAGCGCCATGTCCTTCCAGGCGGGATTGCCCCCGTTCTGCGAGGCCCAGAAGAGCAGCTCCAGGTCCACCATGGTGTCGGTGACCAGGGGAACCTGCCAGGCTGAGTTCCAATCGCAGCAGTCGATGACCCCTACCGTGGAGTTGAAGCGGGTGGCCAGCGAGCCGGCGGCCGTCAGCAGGACGTTCTGGTAGAAGGGGTCCCCTGTCAGCCGGTACGCGTGGCCGAAGCTGGGCATGAATTTGAAGCCCAGGTCATGCGTCTGGGTGTTGGTCTTCTGCACCTCCAGGTTGCGAGTCCAGGCATCCGCCTTCGTCTTCCAGAAGGGGTCTCGCCCCTGGTCGTAGAGGTACCAGAGCTGGCCTGGGAAGAAGCCCTGGACCCAGCCGATCATGTCGGTGTTGGGAACCAGCTTCCAGGTGCCGTCGGTGCTGGCCTTGGGGTACTGGTTCGTCGGTATCTGCGGATTCGTGGCGGAGCGGTTCAACTGCTGCCGGGCGAATTGGAGTGCCCGGTCCGCCGCCGCGTCATCAAAGGCTCGGGCCGGACCCGCCGCGAGTACGCAGAGGACTCCGGCCCATAGCCAGACAAAGGACTTGAAGGAGTGGTGTAGCCAGACAGAGAGTTTGCTTCGGTTGCTGTCAATCATGAACGTGCCCCCTTTCCCTGTTCATGCACACCCCACCCCGTGTCCGCCGGGGAAAAAGGGGTGTGCATGAGAGGTCCGCAGAGCCCGGCCATCCAGCATCCAGGCTTCGGGAGGGAGCGTCACATCAGGGCGGCGCGAGCTGCTTGAGGATGCTCACCGTGTCCACCGCGGCGGTGGACGGGGAGAGCGCCGTGTCGGCGATGCCGGACACCACGCGGGTGATGTTGTGGTCCACCACGCCCTCCTGGGCCCAGGTGCCCACCGTGGGGGCGGTGATGTAGACGGAGAAGGCGTGGTGCCCCGAGCCGGGGCGCTCGCCGATGATGTGCAGGAGGGCCCGGCGCGAGTCCTTCTCCGGCAGCGAGCCGTACAGCACCTCGCCGATGTGGTAGCCGGCGCGCACCCGCCCCGAGGTCACCACGACGGGCTGCGGTGCCACCTCGTAGCCCGCGGCCGTCAGCTCCGCCCGCACCCGCTCCAGGTACGGCGTGAGGTGTCCCTCGTCGGTGAGCGCGAAGGCGTTGAGTCCATCCGAGATGACGAGCTGCACGTTGTAGCGGCCCGCCTGGAGGTCTCGCAGCAGGTGGAGCGATTCCACGGCCCTCGCGGAGAGCTGCTCCCCCGAGGGTGGGTGGAGGATGTAGTCCATGCGGTCCTTGGACTCGGTGGCCACGCGCACCGCGCCGGGAAGCGCACTGGTGAAGGTCGGGGGCAGCTCGGCCCAGATGCTCCGCTTCGCGTCCTCGTAGAGGTCGCGGATCTCCCGGTCCAGCGCGGGGTTCAGGTCCCACGCCTGGGCACCGTGGCCCTCGGCCAGCCACACGCCCCGCTTGCGCACCTCCTCCATCCGCGCCTTGCCCTCGGCGAGCAGCTCCTCGCTCGGGCGCGTGTCGCCCTTGCGCCGCAGGTACTGGAGGTACACCCAGGTGGGGTCGCCGAAGTGCTCGGTGGGGCGGCCCCGCGCGTCGATGACGCCGAGTTCCTGGTAGAAGGCCCACATCCGGTCGTCCACCTTGTAGCCGAACTTCTCTCGGATGCGGACGTGGTCCTGGAACGCCGTGGTCAGGTAGCTGAGCATCGGGTCGTTCTTGGTGGGCAGCGCCATGAGGTAGCCGGGGTTGGCCGGCATGATCTGATCCAGGCACCAGTCGAGGTCATCCAGGTTGACCTCCATGTGCAGCGTGGAGCAGACGTCCAGGCCAATCATCAGCCCGTGCAGCTTGCCCATGACGATGTCCTCGAGGCAGCAGCGCACGAGCTGCTCGCGGGTGCGGAACACCTCGGGGCCGATGAAGCCCGCCACGTCGTTGAGGTGGACCCAGGGGGCGGCCTCCTTGCCGGCCCGGAGCTGCGCCTGGGCCACGTGCTGCTTGAGCACGCGCGCGAAGCCGTACTTGCGCGACTCGTGCACCACCATGTCGAAGCCTTCGCCATGGCCGTTGGTGCCGTCGGCGCCCTGGCCCGTCTCGAAGTAGAGGCCGTACTTGCCGGTGCGCTGGGCCGCGTGGGCCAGCATCTTGGGAAGGGTGACGTCGAACGTCCCGTTGGCGCCCTCGGTGCCGCCGAGGCTCTGGAACCACACGCCCGTGGTGCCCGGCTGCTGCTTCTCCACCTCGGCCTGGATGTCGATGTGGGACAGCACGCAGTGGGGCATGACGTCCGAGAGCGCGAACGTGTCCAGGACGTCCTTCAGGGCCGTCTCCACCGTGGCCACCGAGGCCACCTCGCTGGAGACGGGGTTGGTGCCGAGCACCACGTCCCCCACGGCGAAGGCCCAGCCGTTGAAGACCTGCCAGCGGATGTCGTCCGGGTGGTCCGTGGGCGAGTTGGGTTGGATGCGCGCGCCCAGGTAGCCCCGGGCGCCCACCTTGCTGCCGGGCAGCGGGTTGAAAACCTTGGCGCCGACGGCGACGAGCTCCTCGTTGCTCATCAGCTTCACCACGCAGGCGATGAGGTCGCTGCCCAGCCCGGGCATATAGGCCTTGATGGCCTCCTCCGGCTGGTCGAGGAGGAACGTCTTGAGGTCGCCCAGCGTCCAGCCCTCCAGGTTGGCGGCCATGGCGGGGTCCACGCCCTGCTCGATGAGGGAGAAGAGGCCATCCTCGAAGAGCGGATGGGCGCGCAGCTCGCCGATGCGGGTGTGGTGCAGCAGGCGGCGGGCGTTGGTGCGCGAGGTGTCGTCCGCCGCGGCCAGGCCCGCGGCCTCATCGCCCTCCTTGTACGCGTTGGCCGCGCCGATGATCTGCCGGTAGAGGGTCTGGTCGAAGCCGCCCCGGGTGCGCTCGAGGTAGCCGAAGACGCTCTCTCCCTCCTTCACCGAGGGGATGTACACGCCCGGTGGAGTCGTCGCGGGTGGCTTCTCCTCGCACCCGCCGAGGGCCAGCGCGGAGGCCCCCAGCATCAGCGAGGTCATGAATGTCCGGCGGCGCATCTCCACCGGCAGCCAGCGCTGGCGCGGGGATGGAGGAACGGGGCCTCGTGACAGGGCACGACGTGGCCGGACCCGATGCAGCGTCTTCATGGGGGCTCCCCTCGGTGATTTGAAGGGGAATTCTACGTGCAGCCCTGACGTGACAGGCAACACGGCACTGTCTGGGATTGAAAACTGGAGCCATTGCGCGAGGCTCCGATTCCGGAGAGCCTGCCGCGCATGAAGGAGCCGGAGCCCCCGCCGGGGAGGAGCCAGGACGACTCGCTGGAGGATCTGGACCTGCCGTTCCTCCAGGCGGTGGCGCTCCAGGTGTCGGTGTTGGCCATCGGTCTCCTCACCCGCGTCACGGATGTGGGGGTGCTGCTGGCGCGCCCGTGGTTGCTGCGGCCCTACCTGGGCATCTGGCTGGCGGAGCTGCTCCACTCGCCCTACCGGCCCCGGCGCACCTTCGAGGTGACGCGGGCGCTGAAGGCCAGTGGGCAGGGGTTCCGCGAGCTCATCTATGGCGAGACGCCGCTGCTCACGGCGCTCCGCTTCTTCCGTCGGGCCGGAGTGGGCCGGGGCAGCCGGGTGGTGGACATCGGAGCCGGGCGGGGGCGGGCGCTGCTCGCGGCGCGGTGGCTGGGGGCGGAGGCGCGCGGGGTGGAGCTGCTGGCGGACCATGTCGCGAGCGTGGCGGGACAGCTCCGGCCCGCGGGCATCACCCTCACCGTGGGAGATGCGACGCGCGAGGACCTGGGGGAAGCCACCCACGTCTTCGCGGCCTGGACGGCGTTGAGTCCCGAGACGAAGGCCCGCCTGGTGGAGCGCTTCCGCAGGTGTCGGCCGGGGACGCGCTTCCTCACGGTGTCACGGCCCATCGAGGGCGCGGGCTTCGTCCCCCTGGCTCACTACCGGATGCTCTTCACCTGGGGCTTCGAGTCGGTGTGGCTCCAGGAGTTCCGTCCGTGAGATGGGCGGGGACATAGCCCCCTGTCTCCAGGCTCCGTCCGCAGGCAGGCGACCAGGGGCTCCGCCCGCTCTGGTTCCCTCTCCCCTCGCACGGTAGAAGGAGGGTCCGTCCGATGAGCGTCGACACGTCCCCTCACCGTTTCCAGTACGTAGATGGCCTGAGAGGTCTCGCCGCGCTGGCCGTGACCCTGTTCCACCTCTTCATCGGCCCCCTCGTCCGGCCCCTCGAGAGCTGGACCCCGGCGGTGCTGAGCACCGTGCTGTGGCATGGCTATCTCGGCGTGCAGATCTTCTTCGTGCTCAGCGGCTACGTCATCGCGCACTCGCTGCGGGACACGACGATCGACCTGGGCTCCGCCGCGCGCTTCGCGCTCCGGCGGCAGGTACGGTTGGATCCTCCTTATTGGGTGGTGCTGGCCCTGGCCGTGCTCGACCAGGGGTTGCCCCTGCTGCTGCACCCCGAGCGCGCCGCGCCCATGCCCTCGCCCGGGTGGATCGCCGCGCACCTCATCTATGCCCAGCACTTCCTGGGCTGGGAAGACATCGTCACGGTCTTCTGGACGCTGTGCATCGAGGTCCAGTTCTACCTCCTCTTCATCGCGCTGCTCTGGCTCGCCACCCGGCTGGCGCGCCGCTCCGGTCCCGAGCTCATCCGCAGCCCCGTGCTGGGCGCGGTGCTCGCCCCGCTGGCCCTCGGCTCGCTCTTCTTCGTCGCGGACGCCGCCGCCTGGAAGCACCTCTTCCTCCCGCACTGGTACCTCTTCGTCCTCGGGTGCCTGACCTACTGGTGCGACTTCCGGCGTTGGTCCGGGTGGGCCCTGGTCGGCCTGTCGCTGGCCATCGCCGGCTGTGGTGCCTTCACGGGCGAGCTGGCGCCCTTCGCCGGGCTGGCCACGGCCGGGCTGCTCTTCGCCTCCGCTCGGCTGCCCGGACTGGCGCGGCTGTTCTCGGGACGGGTGCTGCAGTACCTCGGGCGCACCTCCTACAGCCTCTACCTCGTGCATTTCACGGTGGGCTACCGCGTGCTCAACGCCGGGCAGCGGCTCACCGGCGAGTCGCGGCCGGCCGCGCTGGCGTGGTTCGCGCTGTCCCTGCTGCTGAGCCTCGCCGCCTCCCACCTGCTGCACCGGTGGGTGGAGCTGCCGAGCGTCGCGCTCGCCCAGCGGCTCAAGACGCGCCTGCTCCCGCGCGACAAGGCAGTGCCTCTTCCCGGCCCCGCGCGCTGAGTTCAGTGCTCGGTGCGGCCCACCTGGCTCTGCCGGTAGGCCGAGGGCCGCAGGGCGTGCAGGAACCCGCGCGGCGTGATGCCGAGCCCGTCGCGGAAGGGATCGAAGCGCAGGCGCTCGGGGTCGAGCGCCACTTCCTCGCGCAGGAAGATGTCCGCCAGCGGCGTCCAGGTGTGGGGCAGCCCGTGCTCCTGGGGGAGGAGCTCGAAGGTGAGGACGCCGTGGCCCTCGCGCAGGGCCTCCCGGAGCCGCTGGACGCGCGAGCCCTGCCGCCGGGCGCCGTCCCGGAGCGAGGTGAGCCGCACCTTCGCCCGTCCCAGGCCCCGCACCATGAAGGGCGCGAGGCCGTAGTAGTCGTTCTCCAGCCAGTCGTGGACGTGGGTGGTGAAGAAGGCCGGGCCGAGCGTCCAGACGTGACGCAGGGTGGCGCACAGGAGGTCCTGGTCTCCGGGGGCGGCCTCCTCGGTGAGTCGCGCGTCGCGCCGGAAGCGCACCGTGGCGCCCAGGAGGTCCGGCCACTCGCGGCCGCCCCGCCAGGTGGCGGTGGAGAGCCGCACCAGCGCGGGGCCCGCGAGGCGCTCGGCCACCTCCGTGAAGGGCGGGTCGGTCCGCACGGGTATCACCTCGGCCTGGAGGCAGAGGCCCTCGGCGTGCACGGCCCGGGCGTGACGCTTCTCCGCCGTGACGCGAAAGCCCGGCCCCCACAGGCTTCCCACCGCGCGCCCGACCGCTTCTCGCCACTCGAACATGTGCCGACCCTCCGCGAGCACACGGTGGGGTGCGGTAGGCGCGTTCGGCCATTCCGGGCCCCGTGCCCGGGAGGAGGGGGGACAGGGGGCCTGCCGGGGACCGTTCAGCGGTGGGCCACCGGGTCCGACCGTAGCCTGGAGCACGATCCGGAAAGAACGGGCGGGCGTCAGGCGGGGAGGCGCATTAGTGTTGGAACGCCATGAACATCCCCTTCGTCATCGAGACCACCCACCGGGGCGAGCGCGCGTACGACCTCTACAGCCGGCTCCTCAAGGACCGGATTGTCATGTTGGGCACGCCGGTGAACGATGATGTGGCCAACATCATCGTCGCCCAGCTCCTCTTCCTCGAGTCCGAGGACCCGGACAAGGGCATCAACCTCTACATCAACTCGCCCGGAGGCTCGGTGACGGCGGGCCTGGCCATCTACGACACGATGCAGTACGTCAAGTGTCCGGTGTCCACCATCTGCATCGGGCAGGCGGCCTCGATGGGCGCGCTGCTGCTGCTCGCCGGGTCGACGGGCAAGCGCTACGCCCTGCCCAACGCGCGCATCATGATCCACCAGCCGCTGGGTGGCGCGCAGGGACAGGCCTCGGACATCGACATCCAGGCCAAGGAGATTTTGCGCCTGCGCTCGTACATCAACGGCCTCATCGTGAAGCACACGGGCCACAGCGTGGAGCGCATCGAGAAGGACACCGAGCGCGACTACTTCATGAGCGCCGAGGAGGCCCGGCAGTACGGCATCATCGACGAGGTGGTGAACAAGCAGATCCTCCTGCCGGCGGCCAACAAGACCTAGCCGTATTCCGAGGACCCGCCCGCCGCGTGCAATCGCTGCGGGCTGGGACTCGGCTGGATGCAACACTTGCGGGCCGGGCTCCGGGGCTCCTGTCGAGCCCCGAGTGAGCCGCCCGTGGCACGGACCATGCTCACCTTTGAACTGTCATGGTTCCGCTCCGCTCCGCACTCGCCCTCTTCTTCTTGAGCTCCACCCTCCTTGGCGTCGGCTGTGTCGGACCGACCCGGGAAGGTCGCATGCAGCCAGCGCCGCCGAACTCCGTCCAGCAGGAGATCGGCTACAACGACGTCATCCGCCTCAGCCAGGAGTACGCCCTCTCGGAGGGCTACGAGGTGGCCGAGGTCGCCGAGGCCGTCCAGGTGCGCCCCAACTACTGGCGCGTGCGCTTCGGCCTGGCGCCCCAGGGCTCGGGCAAGCTGCTGGACCTCGAGTTCGACGGGGCCCGTCCCCGCGTCGTCGGGTCCACCGAGGTGGGCGGCGCGGCGGGTCGTGGCACTCCGGGGCCGTGAGGCGCCTCGGAGCCCGGCTTCACGGCAGGGTGGAGAGGAATTCCGTCACGTCCTGCGCGAAGCGGTCCGCCTCTTCCAGGTAGGGGAAGTGCCCGCTCTGCTCGTACTCGAGGAGGGTGGCGCGCGGCAGGGCCTTCGCCAGTGCCCGCATCGTCTCCAGGCCGATGGCGTGGTCATGCTGCCCGCCGACGACGAGCACGGGCGCGGTGATGCGCTCGGAGGCCGTGAAGCGGTAGTCGGCCAGCTCGTTGGAGAACAGGGCCCGGGACAATTCCCCCGTGTTGCGCAGGCCGCTCTCCGCGTCCACCGCCTCCTGCATCTGGAGGTACACCGTGTTGCGGAACTGGAGCGAGTGGAAGAAGCCCGGTGCGTCCAGGCCCCGCAGCGCCCGCATCACCTGCGTGTAGTCCGAGGTGTCCTCGTCGGAAGCCGTCTCGGCGAGTCGCCCGGGGTGCAGGCGTTCGAGCTCGCGCCTCCAGGTGGCGAACGAGGCCGCCGAGTCGGACAGGCCGTCCACGTACACAATGCCCGCCACGTGCTCCGGGTGGCGCGCCGCGTACTCCAGCGCGAGCGTCCCGCCAAAGGAGTGGCCCAGCAGCACCCAGCGCTCCACGCCCAGCTCCTGGCGCAGCGCCTCCAGGTCCTCCACCAGCACCTCCAGCGAGTAGCGGCCGTCCCAGGGGCGCTCGGAGCGGCCACAGCCGCGCTGGTCCAGGTAGACCATGCGCCGGGCCTGCTCCAGCCGCGGCCCCATCAGCCGGGCGAAGCTGTAGCTGTTGTAGCCGGGGCCACCGTGGAGGAAGAGCACCGGGGCGCGCCAGAAGGGGGCGTCTCCGGCGACGCGGTAGTACAGCCGCACGCCATTGACGAAGCGGTGGTGCTCACCGGGGGCCAGCGGCGGCTCGGCCCCGGCGGCGCGGGGCGTGTGGGAACAGGCCACCAGCAGCGCACCCAGCACGGCACAACCCAGGACTCCCAGACGCGAGGAAGGCATGGCCCGTATGTGCCACGTCTCCCCTCGGGTTGCCCGGGCCGGGCGCGGAAACTGTCGCCCGTTGCCCGGCTCGACTGTCGGGTGGCGGCTACTCCACGCGGGTGATGCGATTCGTCTCCGGCGGGGTGCGCGGGGAGTGCGACTTCAACCACGCCTCCAGTGCATCCACGTCCACCATGCCGCCGCGCCGCTCCGTGCCCTCGGCGAGCACGCGGAAGCCATCTCCACCGCTCGCCAGGAAGCTGTTCACCGTGACGCGGTAGCGGCCGGCCGGGTCGATGGGCTGGCCATTCAACCGCGGGCTGGCCGGGTCCACCCGCTGGCCCAGGGGCGCCGAGGCCTTCCACGTATAGGAGAAGCCCCGCGAGGGCTGGAGGACGCGGGCGTGGCTGCCCTCCCACTGCTGCTCCAGCAGGGTGCGCAGCTGCGCGCCGGTGAGCGTCATCGTCACCAGGGCATTGCCGAAGGGCTGGAGGGTGAAGGCCTCGCCATAGGTGACGTCGCCCGCGTCGAGCTCCCCGCGGATGCCGCCCGGGTTCATGAAGGCCACCTGGGAGCCCGCGTCCTTCGTGGCCTCGAGCAGCGCGTCGGCGAGGGCGTTGCCCAGCGGGGACTCGCCCGAGGGCCACTCCTTGGCATTGGGCTGCCGGAGCGGCGCCGTCACCCGGCCGAGGACGCGCTCGCGCAGGGGCGCGGAGAGCGTGTCGTAGCGGTCCACGAGCGCCTGCACCTCGGGGACGCGCTCCACGTCCTGGGTGACGGGCACGTTGTGCGCGGTGGCCTCCACGACGTCTCCGGTGGCCGCGTCCAGCACGAGGTCGATGTCGGTGATGAGCCGCCCGTAGGAGGCCCCGCTGGTAACGCGCTTGCCGTCGATGACGCAGTTGTACGCCTGGTGGGTGTGGCCGGTGACGAACACGTCCACCGCCTTGTCCACCCCCTTGACGATGTCGACGATGGGGCCGGAGATGCCCTCGCACCCGTCGTACAGGCCCGACTGGTTGCCGCCCTCGTGCACCACCACGACGATGGCCTCCACGCCCTGCCGCTTCAGCTCGGGCACCAGGGCGTTGACCGTCTCCACCTCGTCGCGGAACTGGAGCCCCACGATGCCCGAGGCGTCGACGATTTCAGGGGTGCCCTCCAGCGTCATGCCGATGAAGGCCACCTTCACGCCCTCGAACTCGCGGACGGCGTAGGGAGGGAAGAGGGTGGGGCCCTGGGGCGTGCGCACGTTGGCGGCGAGGTAGCTGAAGCGGGCGCCGGCGTAGGGCGTGCCATCCTGGCAGCCGTCCACCGGGTGGCAGCCGCCGGACTGCATGCGCTGGAGCTCGGTGGTGCCCTCGTCGAACTCGTGGTTGCCCACGGCCGCGAGGTCCAGGCCCATGAGGTTCATGGCCTCGAGGGTGGGCTCGTCGTGGAAGAGGGCGGAGACGAGGGGGGTGGCGCCGATGAGGTCTCCCGCGGCCACCACCACCGTATTCGGGTTGGTGGCGCGCAGGTTGGCGAGGTGCCGGGCGAGGAAGCTGGCGCCGCCGGCCTTCACCTTGGTGAGGCCCGTGCGGAGCTCACCAGAGGAGCCCGGGGGTGGAGCGAGATGGCCGTGGAAGTCGTTGAGGGCCAGCACCTGCACGCGCACCTGGCGGGAGCGGGCCATGGCGTCCGAGCTGGTGGACGGGGACGGGCCACCGGCATGGGCGCAGGAGAGGAGCAGCGCACCGGAGAGCAGCAGGGCGCGGAAGGGGGAGCGAGAGGAGGAAGGAGGCGTTCGCATGCGAGCGCCCCTATGTCTCACAATCCGGACGATTCCGCCCGCCCCCCGCTTCACCGTAGAGTGTTGGCGCTTTTCTGACCGAGGGGGAAACGCCTATGTGGGCCCGCTCATACACAGTCCGTGCAGTACTCGCCGTGGGGTTTCTCGTCCTCTTCTACGTGGTGGCGGTGGGCACGGCGCTCGGCCTGCTCTCCATCCCGTACTTCCTCTACACGGTGGCGCACCGCGTCCACGTGCAGCTCACCCTCATCTGCGCGTTGGGGGCGGGTGCCATCCTGTGGAGCCTCGTGCCGCGAGGCCCCGCGTTCCAGCCGCCCGGGCCGCTTCTCACCGAGGAGGAGCACCCGCGGCTGTTCGCCACCATCCGCGACGTGGCCCGGCGCATGGACGCGGAGATGCCCGCGGCGGTGTACCTCATCCCGGACGTGAATGCCTTCGTGGCGCAGGTGGGCGGCTTCCTGGGCTTCGGCGGCCGGCGCGTCATGGGCATCGGCCTGGGCCTGCTGTCGGTGGACAACCTCTCCCAGTTCCGCGCCACCGTGGCTCACGAGTTCGGCCACTTCAAGGGCGGTGAGACGAAGCTGTCCGGCCTCATCTACGCCACGCGCGCGGCCATGGGCCGCACCCTGGAGAACCTGGGGCAGAGCGGTCGCAACCTGCTGCAGCTTCCCTTCGCGTGGATGCTGCGCATGTACATGCGCATCACCCAGGCCATCAGCCGGCAGCAGGAACTGGTGGCGGACGAGTGGAGCCTGCGCATCGCCGGCAAGCAGGCGCACATCACCGGCCTGCGGCAGGAGGGCATGCATGGGGTGGGCTTCTCCCTCTTCATGGACTACGAGGTGCTCCCGTTGGGGCGGCTGGGCGTGGTGCCGGACAACTTCTTCGAGGGCTACCGCCGCTACATCGGCAGCTCGGGCTGGCAGCGGATGCAGCCGAAGGTGAAGGCGCTGCTGGCCGAGCGGAAGACGGACCCGTACGACTCGCACCCGGGCCTGGAGGAGCGCATCGCCTTCGCCGAGAAGGTGGAGGTGCCGGACCAGCCCATGGACGAGACGCCCTCGTACACGCTGCTCTCGGACGTGGAGGCGCTCGAGAAGCGCTACACGGACGAGATGCGGCCCCAGGAGCTGAAGCTCATTCCCTGGTCCGAGACGGGGACGCGCTGGAGCGTGCTGTGGAACGAGACGGCCAACCGTGTGCAGGCGCGGGTGCCGGACTTCTCGCTGGCCCGGGTGCCGGTGCTGCTCGAGGACGCCGCCGCGCGGGAGTCCTTCGCCGAGGCCGTCAACCCGCGGCTGGTGGGCTACAAGGCGCCGGACCGCGACGCGCGGGTGCGCGAGACGGTGGGCCACGCGGTGAGCGCGTACCTGGCGAGCATCCTCGGCCGGCACGGCCTGGCCTGGACGACGTCTCCGGGCGAGTCGCTGAAGCTGGAGCGCCATGGGACGCTGGTGGACCCGACGGCGCTCGTCGAGGGGCTGCTGGCGGGCACGCGTGGACTCGAGGAGCTGGAGCGCGTGTGCTCCCAGCACGCGGTGGCCGGGGACGCCACGTGGAAGGTGCAGGGCAAGGAGCATGAGGATGCGCTCGCGCCCCGGGCCCCGGTGAAGGTGCAGCGGGCCCAGGATGGGGCGGAGGTGCGGGCCCCGCTCGCGCGCCTGGGCCTGCCCCAGTGCTGCGCGCTGTGCTGCGGCTCCCTCGCCGGCCACGTGGAGACGGACTTCCGCGTGGGCGGGGTGCTGAGCGACAGCGGCCACGTCACCTTCGAGGTGCCCACCTGCGAGGCCCATGCGCAGCGGGCGCACGAGGCCTTCCGGGTGAAGGGCTACGAGCAGGGCGCGGACCTCATCACCCTCGAGGTGCCCAACGCCGAGTACGCGGAGCTCCTCCAGCGCTGCAACACGTGAGGGCCGTCAGTGCACGGATCTCGGCCCGGAGTGCTCCGGCGTCGGGAGCGGCAACTGCTCGCGCGAGACGGTCTCGTGCCCCGTGGCCTTGCCCGTCTCGAGCAGCGACTTGAAGCGCAGCAGGTCGTCATCCATCTGCTTCTTGGGGTCCACCCCCAGCAGCCTGGCGAAGCCATGGCCCAGCGCGCCCGCGGGTGGGTTGTAGGACAGGCGGATGTCCAGCCGCGTGGAGCGGCCGCCGTTGGCCCGCTCGAAGCGGATGATGCCGGCGTTCTCCACCGTGGAGCCCTCCACGCTCTTCCAGGCGAGCACCTGATGGGGGATGAGCCGGGTGGTGAGGGCGTCCCACTCGAAGACGATGCCGGCCGGGCCCTTCACCCGCCAGTGGGAGCGGTCCTCGCCGCTGGTGCGCACCTCCTCCACATGGCTCATGAAGAGGGGGAAGTTCTCCATCGCCCGCCAGAAGCCGAACACCTCCTCCACCGGCGCATGGACGAGGATGTCCTTGTGCAGCGCGATGGCCTGGCGCCCGGCACCCACGCCGGTGAGGCGCTTGAGCTCGAGGTTGGTGATGCTGCGCAGGGTGAGGAGCGAGCCGAGGAAGGCCGCGCTTCCCCCCACCAAGCCGCGCTGCCATAGCCCCAACGTCAGCAGGCTGCCGCCACAGATGCCCCCGAGGAAGCGCGCCGCGGGCGACCAGTTGTGCTGGAGGAACTCGGGCCTGTCTCCCGTGCGCACCTTGCCGCCTTGCAGCTCCGGGTGGTTGCTGGCTTGCTTGTGCACCTGCAGGTTGTCGATCACATCCAGCACCCCGCGCACACGCGCGATGCGGGCGAGCACCTTGGGATGCTCGACCTTCAGGATGTCCCCCTCGAGCCGTACCCGGCCGATCTCCACGTTCACCCGGATGGCGTGCGGGTGCGAGCACACGCGGCCGAGCGCCGAGCGGACGCGGGCCTCGATGGTCCTGTCGTCCACCTCTTCCCGGCGCATCCGCCCCTGGGTCTCGAAGAAGAAGCCGCGCACGCGGTGGAGGATGTCGCGCCCCACCACGCGGGCCGCGTTCTCGACCGCATGGAGGGTGTGCAGGGCCTTGTCGTGCGTCACGGCGCGACGGCGCCGACCGCTGCGGGGGTCCGCCCAGTACATCACCCCCACGCCCACCCCCACGCCTCCCACGATCCACCCGGTAGCTCTCATTTCCACGCCCTCCTGGGAACTCAGGTAGAACCCAACGTAGGGGCAGGTAGGAGGTTTAGCAGCAAGCAGGCGAGGGCCTTCCTCCTTGGCCGCCTCATACCCCGACCTACGCCCATGAGCAGATTGAGGACGAAGGAGGGGAATCATGCCTGTTCTGCCGCCCACGGAGCCCGGAGCCCCGGTGAAGGAGCCGGAGCCTCAGAAGTCGCCGCAGCGCAACCCGGAACCCCAGGGACCGCCGGAGGTGGATCCACCCCGGAGGCACGCGCCGGAGATTGAACCGCCGACGCGCCAGCCGCCGGAGATCGAACCGCCCCGGCACGAGCCACCCATGGAGGACCCCATCCGCAGGTCCGAGCCCGAGGCCCAGCCTCCAGGCATCCACGAGGCGCCCGACCCGGGCCAGTCGCCCATGGGTCAGCCGACCATCATCGCCTGAGTCAGCGCGGGAGGTTGGCGCAGGCCCGCTTGTCGCCGCCGTCACACGCGCGGCGGAGCAGCTCGGTGGCCCGAGCGTCGTTCTTCTCGGCGCAGGTGCCCGTGCGGTGGCAGATGGCGGCGCTGAAGCAGCCCGCCGCGTCACCCGCCTCGCACCCGCGCATATAAAGGAGGTAGGCCCGGGCGGGGTCGGCGGCCGGCACGCCGCGGCCCTGCCAGTGGAAGGTGCCCAGCGTCACGCAGGCACGAGCGAAGCCCGCGTCACACGCCTGGGTGTACAGCTCGACGGCGCGCGGGGCGTCGCCCTTCTTCTCGGCCTCGGCGGCGGCGTCCAGGCACCCCTTCACGGTGGCGCCCGGGCACTTGTCGTCCTGGCGCGCCAGGAGGGCCTGCTGCTCCGCGGCCTTGTTGTCCTTGCCCGCCGTGCTCTTCTCCTGCGAGCAGGCCCCCGACACCACCGACAGCAGCGCCAACACCCAGACTCGTCTCAAGCGGTCCTCCCGGCTCTTGCGGCGCCGGACCCTAGCAGACCGGGAAGCGCGCGGAGCGGGCTCCCGCTCAGTCTCCCGTGCTCCCCTGCGGGAAGAGGTGCTCGATGACCTGCGCGTAGGTGTTGCTGACGATGTGCCGCCGCACCTTCAGCGAGGGCGTCAGCTCGTTGCTCTCGACGGTGAAGTCGCGTGGGAGGATGGCGAACTTGCGGATGGACTCCGCGCGCGACACCGAGCGGTTGGCCGCCTCGACCGCCTGGCCCACCTCCGCGCGCAGCTGTGGATCCTCCACCATGGACTCCAGCGGCTGCCCGGCCTTGCCATTCTTCCGCGCCCACTGAGCGTAGGCCCCGGTGTCGAGCGTGATGAGCGCCGCCACGAACGGCTTGCCCTCGCCCACCACCATGGCCTGGCTGACCAGCGGGTGCTCGCGGATGCGATCCTCCAGCGGCCCCGGGGCCACGTTCTTGCCGGCCGCGGTGACGAGGATCTCCTTCTTGCGGCCGGTGATGCGCAGGAAGCCCTCCTCATCCAGGCTCCCGAGGTCTCCCGTCTGGAGCCAGCCGTCCGGGGTGAAGGTGCGCCGCGTGGCCTCGTCGTTGTGCCAGTAGCCCTGGAAGACCTGCGGCCCCTTCACGAGGACTTCTCCATCCTCCGCGATGCGCACGGTGGTGCCGGGCACCGGCCGGCCCACCGTGCCAATGCGCACGCCGTCCTCGGCGTTGAGGGTGAGCACCGGGCTCGTCTCGGTCATGCCGTAGCCCTCGAACACCTTCACGCCGATGCCGTGGTAGAAGTGGTTGAGCCGCTCGGGCAGGGGCCCACCGCCCGACACGGCGAAGCGCAACTGGCCGCCCATCACCTCGCGCAGCTTGCGGTACACGAGCCGATCGAAGAGCGCGTGCTGGACCCGCGTGAGGAGGGAGACGCGGCCGGCGGAGCGCTCGCGCGAGAACTCGATGGCCACCTCCGTGGCCACGTCGAACATCCGCGTATGGCCCGCCTGCTCGGCCTTCTGCTGCGCCGCCTGGTACACCTTCTCCAGCACCCGAGGCACCATGCCGAACCACGTGGGCCGGACCATGCCCAGCTCCTCGGTGAGCTTGCTGGCGCTGCTGGCGAAGGCCACCGGGTTGCCGCGCTCGAACGCCACGAGGAAGAGCATCTTCGCCAGCGTGTGGGCGAGCGGCAGGAACAGCAGCGTCCGGTCCCGCTCGGTGATCAACTTGCCGGCCTGGTGCATCACCTGCAGGGTATTCGTCCGGATGTTGGCGTGGGTGAGCAGGCAGCCCCGGGGCCGTCCGGTGGTGCCCGAGGTATAG
>NZ_DASVSO010000373.1:0-6669 GCF_036388035.1 Archangium sp. | reverse complement strand
ACCGGCACGCCCCGCGCGGTGAGAGTCCGCAGGATGTACTCGGCACGCCCTCGGATGAGTCCCTCCTCCCGACCCTCCTCTCGACCCTTCGCCCGTCCTTGCTCGATGAGTTTCTCGCCATAGCTCTGCATCAGCTCCTCCGCTCGTTGCTCACCCAGCACTGAATGTAACACCCGCCCGGCCGTTTCACGGACGGCCTCGTCTCCCACCATCAACAGGTAGCGGACGACCACCACCAGGTGCTCGCCACCCTCGGGGCCTGTCTGCACCTGCGTGAAGAGCGCCACCCAGTCCGCTCTCCGGATGCTCTTGCCGCCAACGCTCCAGCTGGCGCACCACGTAGCGCAGCATGCGCAGCGCCATCCACCGTTCCACCGAGGACTGGTGCTCCAGCAGCACATACAACAGCAGCGGGTGGCCCGTGCGCAGTCGCGCCGTGAAGAGCAGGTCGCTCTCGGTCTCGCGCAACTCCGCATCCACCACGCTGCCGGGCTCTCGCCGCAGGGACGCCCAGTCCACTTCCGAGACGACATGCGCGGGCAGCACGGCACGTAGCTCGGCCGCGGCCCGCTCGGGGTGGCCGAAGGTGTAGCGGGCGAAGAGGTCATGCGGTCCCGACATGGCGAGCCGCACCTCAAGCACGCGGCGGGCCAAGGACGCCGGAGTCGTCACTTCGGGTGGAGCGCCTCACGGAGCCGCTCCCGCACCTGCTCCTCCGAGGTCCCCGGGAGCGCGAGGCGATATGCCTGAACCGCTTCCCAGACCTCCGGGGCGGGTCCCGCGCTCGCCCTGGCCTGGCGCTCGTCCTCGTCCGAGAGACCCTCGGTCGCGAGCGCCTCCGTCCACGTCGCCGCCTCCAGGGCCATCTGGCTCGCGCGCCCGGCGGCCACGGCCCGCACGCGCATCGCATCGAGCTCGGCGCTCCCCGAGGCGTCGTACTGGTAGAACTCCGCCGCGTGCACCAGCCCGCGCAGGGCCCTGGCGCACGCTTCGAGCTCGGGGTCGCCGGGCTCCGCCTCCCGCTCCAGCCACGCGCGCAAGGTCCTCAAGGCCTCCGCCGGCAACGGGGAGGAGGCGTAGTGCTGCTGCCAGGACTCGTCCTCGGGGACGCCGCGAGTCCAGGTCTCCAGGCATGTCTCGGCGAGGACGAGCGCGGCCCGGACGAGGACGGGCTTCCCCCACCGCGACAACCCCCAGATCCAGTCCGAGAGGGACCGCACGCGGGGCTCCTCATCGAGATACTCCGGGAGCCCCTCGGTCGGCGCGTCGGTCATGGGGGCATGCTACGCGCGGCCCATGACGGTGGGCTAGGCTGGGCGCCTCGTTTCCAAGGAGCCCCCGCCCCATGCCGAAGACCCCCCGCGAGATGCGCGAGGCCATCATCCGCAACCTGCCCAAGAACACGGGCAAGACCTTCGAGGAGTGGGTCTCTCTGCTGAAGAAGCAGGGCCCGAAGGATCCGAAGGAGGCCCGCGTCTGGCTCAAGGAGGAGCACGGGCTGGGGCACGGACAGGCGGGGATGATCTCCGCCGAGCTGACGGGTGGCCCGAGCTTCGCGAAGAGCCCCGCCTCGCTGGTGGACGCGCAGTACGCGGGACCCAAGGCGGAGCTGCGGCCCATCTACGAGAAGCTACTGGAGGCGGCGAAGAAGCTGGGTAAGGACGTGCGGGTGGAGCCGTGCACCGGGTACGTGCCGCTGATCCGCGAGAACCAGTTCGCGGTCATCCGCGCGTCGACACGGACACGGGTGGACCTGGGGCTGGCACTCGGGGAGGCGGAGCCCGAGGGCCTGCTGGAGGCGGGCAAGGTGCAGGGGACCTCGGAGCGCATCACCCACAGAATCGCGCTCGAGTCACCCAAGGACGTGAACGCCGAAGTGCTTCGCTGGCTGAAGCGCGCCTACGCCGAGAACGCCTGAGCCCCTGACGGACCTCTTCACCCGCGAGTAGCGCGTTGTCATGCCCCCGCGAAACCGGTTAAGTCACGCTTTCCATTTTTCCAGGAGGCGGACGTGGCCGGTTTCTACAAGGAGACGCGGGGACTCTTCATCGCGACGTGGGTTGTCGGCCTGGGGCTCGCGGGGTGTGGCCCCGCCTCGGAGCCGGGCCTGGAGGACGGAGCCACGGGCGTGGGGCGGCAGGCGCTCACCGAGGGCGCGCCGCTGACGACGCATGACGCGAGCTGCCTGCGGCTGCAGGACCAGAACACGTGGAGCACCTACGCCTCGTACCTGACGCCCGTGGGCCCCGCGGTCGGCCTGCCGGGAGTCCTGGCGGACCTGAACCGGGCGGGCCCCGTGCTCACCGGCCTCGGCCACCCGCCGGCCGTGGGCTACAAGGGCGGCTTCCGCTGGAACGACGGCGACATGTCCACCGCGGACTGGGTGCCCCAGGCCCTGACGGCGGGCGTGTCCGGCAGCACCAACGTCGCCATCGCCTCCTGGCACTACGCGCCCACCACCGCCCCCGAGAAGGGCGTGCGCATCTCGGTGGCGGACATCTCGGACATGTCCCTGAGCGCGGTGAACTACCGCCACGTGCTGCTGGTGCGGCCCACCAGCTCCGGCAACTTCACCATTATCTCCGAGCACGGTGGCGGCCTCGCCTGGTACGGCAACTACCTCTACATGGCCGACACCTCCGACGGCCTCCGCGTGTTCGACCTCACGCAGATCCGCGAGGTGAGCACCAGCGCCACGTGCGAGACGGCGATCGGCAAGGTTGGCACGGAGTGGTGCGCCTACGGGTACAAGTACGTGCTGCCGCAGGTGAGCGCGTACGTGGTGCCCTCGACCATCACCAGCCCCTGCCGCCCCAAGTTCTCCTGGCTGGGCAAGGACACGCGCGGCACCACACCCGTGGTGCTCTCGGGCGAGTACTGCAACAACACCGGCACGGGGTGCCCCTATGACGGCTCCACGCCGGGACTCGGCGGGCGGCTGTACCGCTGGCCGGTGGACGCCACCACGAACCGGCTCAAGACGGTGAGCGGCTCGGTGACGCCCGAGCGCGCCTACATCCTCAACGAGCCGAACGTGCAGGGCGTGGCCCCCATCATGACCACGACCTCGACCACCTCGTACTGGCTGAGCTCCACGCGCTACGGCGGTGCCCTCTTCAAGGTGTCCACGAGCGCCTCGCGCACGGCGTACCTCTCGGGCAACGCCGATTGGGCGCGGATGCCCGAGGGCATGCACGCCACGGGCAGCGGCACCAACCTGTGGAGCATCACCGAGGGCGTCAGCGGCATCACCGACCCGGCGCTCGGCGGGCGCGTGGTCTTCTTCGCCGATCAGGCCGCGGTGGACTGAGGCCGCGCGCTCAGTCGCGGTTGCGCAGGAGGGAGGCGGGGGGCTCGGGGCTCTCCAGGAGCCGTCCGAGCCGCACCGCGAGCCGCCCCCCGGTGAGCGCCGCCACGAGCGTGGCGGCGCTCCACCTCCGCAACTCAGGAGGTCGGGAGGTCGATCTTGAAGCCGTTGCGCTCGAGCATCTGCTTGAACTCGCCCTTGGCGACGGCCTTGATGTAGGCGTCGTTCGGCTCGCAGAGCTTCTTCTTCACCAGATCCAGCAGGGCATCGTTGAGCGTCTGCATGCCGATGCCGCGCGAGGTCTGCATGATGGAGGGAATCTGGAACGTCTTGCCCTCGCGGATGAGATTGGCCACCGAGTTGGTGCACAGGAGCACCTCCTGCGCCGGCACGCGGCCTCCGCCGATCTTCTTGACCAGCATCTGCGAGATGACGCCCTTGAGGGACTCGGAGAGCATCATGCGGATCTGCTCCTGCCGGTCCGTGGGGAACTGGTCGATGATGCGGTCCACCGTCGAGGGCGCCGTGTTGGTGTGCAGCGTTCCGAAGACGAGGTGGCCCGTCTCGGCCGTCTCGATGGCGATGGCGATCGTCTCGAGGTCTCGCATCTCGCCCACGAGCACGATGTCCGGGTCCTCGCGGAGGGCGGCGCGCAGGGCGTTCTTGAAGCCGTGCGTGTGGACGTGCACCTCGCGCTGGTTGACCAGGCACTTCTTGTTCGGGTGAACGAACTCGATCGGGTCCTCGATCGTGATGATGTGGTCCTCGCGATTGCGATTGATGTAATCGATCATCGCGGCCAGCGTCGTGGACTTGCCGGAGCCCGTGGGACCGGTGACGAGCACCAGGCCCTTGCTGAGGAAGCACAGGTCGAGGATGTGCTTGGACAGCCCCATGTCCTCGGCGGTCATGATCTTCGTGGGGATCTGCCGCATCACCGAGCCGATGCCCTTGCGATCCTCGAAGACGTTGACGCGGAAGCGGGCGCGCTCGGTCTCGTGGGCGAAGTCCGTGTCGCGCGTCTCCTCCCACTGCTTCTTGTTCTTCTCCGGGGCGATCGACCAGAGCATCGCCTTGAGGCGCTCGGGTGACAGGGGCCGGTAGTCCTCCTGGGGCACCATGTCACCGTCGATGCGCAGCATGGGCACCACGGTGCTCGACATGTGAAGGTCCGAGGCCTTCTTGTCGAGCATGCGGTTGAGCAGCCCGAGCAGGGCGGCACCCGCCTCGGAGTCCTCCTGGGGCGGCAGCACCTGGATGCTCGGCTTGGACTCGGCGGCCGGAGCGGGAGCAGGCGCGGGCGCGGGCGCGGGCGCGGGCGTCTGAGCCTTGGCGGCGGCCGGCTGCACGGTGGGAATGGCCCGGGACGCGGTCGGCGGAACCGTGGGAGCGCGCGCCGGGGCGGCGGGGGCCGGGGCGGTGAAGGCCCCACCCGTCCCGCGGGCCGCCAGGTCCATCATGTCCGACGGCGAGGCAAGCTCCAGCTTGTCCTCCTCGGACGCGGGCGGCAGCTCCAGGGCCTCCCTGGCCGCGGGCGCCGCCGCGACGGTGTTCACCGCCTGCGTCGGCTTGTAGGGCACCAGGGCCACCTTCATGTGGCCGGCGACGTTCTGCACCTTCACGTTCACCGCGCCGGCGGGCGCGGAGTACGGGAAGGTGGTGACTCCCTCGGCGGGAAAGCCTCCGCGCATGTCCGCGGGGATGATCTCCGAGAGGGCACCGATGATCTGCTGGGAGTTGAGCCCCGCCTTGACGATGGGCACGTTGCCCACGGCGGTGCGCAGCGTGATGCCGCTGCCGGTCTCCAGCATGATCGCGACACCAGATTCTTTGTAGAGCTTCTCGATGAAAGCGTCGAAGCGGGCCATGGTGTCTCAGCTCAGCGGCGAAGGATTTCCACGTACGCGACGTGGCGTTTGTTGATGAGGGCGACCCGCTCCCCCTCCAGCAGGGGGAGGAAACGGGGCGAGCTGTTCAGGTAGTCCGTCAGGCGCGAGTGCGCCTCGGGCAGCACGTAGGTGATGAGCCCACGCAGCCGCTGACCATCCACCATCCGCACCTCCACCTCATGCTCGGTGGGGATGGTGAACTGATCGACGGCATTGGGCTCGAACTCGGCCGCCACGCGCGCCAGGGCGAGGTTCTCGCACGGGACGAACGTCATGGCGTTCGTCTCCGCGTCGACCGCGGGGATGAACTGCGAGCCACTGTGGTTGAGGAGGTCCGAGAGCCGCTCGCCACCGGAGTGCCCGGGAGCGGCTTCGGCGAGGAATACGGCCACGTCACGCGAAGTGCCGCCCGGAAGGATGAACTGGGCCGCCACGCGTCGCTTGGGAATGGATAGGGATTCCAGCATAGGGAGATGGGCGAGGAGTGCGATGTTTAGCACAATCGCCGGCCCCCCCTGGAATGGGGATGAGGGTGAGGACGACTCCCACCCCCAGGGGAAGGTCGCCCACCCGGAGAGGGACCGAGCGCACGGGCTCCTCGGCGTCCTCTTCAAGGGGGGGATCGCCCTGGAGGGTGAGTGCGGGCGGGCCTCCAGGCGCTCGGCACCGTGCACATCTTCCAGGAGTCGCCGTCCCCTGGAGGCCCCTCATGGCAGGCGAGGAGCAGAGAGTGCGCCGTTTTACCCGAGCCGCCACGCGTGTGCGCATCCGACAGGTGTCGTGGGCGCTGCTCGGGCTGGGCGGGGTGGCGGTGCTGGCTTTCATGCCCGACGTGCGCGCGCCGCTCGTGCGGGCCGTGGCCTACATCTGGCACCACTTCTTCTATCTCGTCTGGCTCGGGCTGTGCGCGCTCCTGCCGAGCCTGATGGCCTTCGCCCACCGGGTGCGCAGCAACCGGCGCTACGTGAGCGCGCGACTGGAGGTGCTGCGCTGCTACCTCGTCGCGGCGCGTCACTACGCGAGCACGCGGGGCCGCTTCGAGACGGCGCGGATCTTCACCGCGGGCCTGGGCAAGGAGGCGCTGGAGCAGAACCGCCCCGGCATCCTCATGCTGCTGGGAGGCGCGGTGGCGCTCGCCATCCCCTTCCTGCTGGTGGCCACGCTCTCGGCGGCGTACATGTTCCCGGAGATCGTCGAGCCCTCCCTGGGAGGGGCGGTGACCGGGCCCGTCGCGGAAGGACTGCGCGGCCTGGTCTTCGCCGGCTACGGCGTCTACGTCTACACCCTGCTGCTCATCATCCACCGCATGCAGGCGGCGGCGCTCTCCTCCGAGTTCCTCCTGGCCGCCACCCTGCGCGCCCTCATCACCCTGGTGATGGGCTTCGTCGCCGGGCAGACGGAGTTCATCCAGGCGCTCGGCACGGACAACCAGAGCCGCTTCCTCTACTTCATCATGGGGGCCTTCCCGAGCTG
>NZ_DASVSO010000372.1:0-7699 GCF_036388035.1 Archangium sp. | reverse complement strand
CCAGGTCCCCGCCGCTCCGAGCGCCGCCAATGCCCAGCCACTCCTGCGTCCCCATGCGACCGGCGAAGAAGAAGCCTCGGCCGTCCTCGTTGTCCGGGCCGCACGAAGCCGTGTTGGGCGTACAGCCCGTCGCGCCGATGGAGGAGTAGCGCGGCGCGGACGCGTTCTGGCTGGAGTTGCCGCTCGTGTCCTTCGGGAAGGAGAAGGACAACTCGCTGTCCGCCGTCCCCGCCGGATCCACGCGCACCGCCTTGGTGCCGCTCCGGTTGGGCCCGAGGACGAGCCGGTCCCCGTAGGGGAAGATCTGCGCGAAGGCCGAACCGTCCTTGAAAGGATCCGTACGCATCAGCTCCAGCTCGAAGACGGAGACCTCACCCGACGAGACCGTCCCGGAACTCACGGGTGTCCGCGCGTTCCCATCGGTCCCGCTCGTGCTGGTGGTGAAGGACACCTTTCCCTGGCTGACGGCGCGGTAGCTCCATGTGTAGGTGGTACTGGCCCCCCCCGCGAGCTCCACCGGGGAGGGGCTCGGCACGGTGGCGGGCTCCGCCACGCCGCTGCTCACCGAGGGCACCGTGGGCAGCACGTCCCGGGCCGTGGCGCTCCCGGTGTTGGTCACGGTCAGGACCACGTCGAAGAGGCTCCCCGGACGGACGTGCGAGGGAGCCGCGAGCACGCCCGTGAGGGTCGCGGGCCGCTGCACGCTCACGGTGGAGGAGGTGATGGGCGGCACCACCACGGGAGCCCCATAGGTCTGGTCCAACCCGCGAACCCCCGCACGGAAGGAGCAGGAGCCCTCGCCCGTGCCGATGACGCGCGCGCGGAACACCCCGCGCCCTCCCGCCGCGATGTCCACACTCGCCGGCTCCGGCCCGGACACGAGCGTCACCTGCCCCGTGCCCACGGACGTCGCGGCCTCGAGCTTCACCCCGAGCACCGGGGAGCCTCCCGGGTTCGTCACTTCCAGCTCGATGTCGAACTGCTGCCCCAGGTTGATGCGCTCGGGCAGGAGCAGGAAGCGCGCCGTCAGGAGCCCGGGCGTCGGTCGTATCCGCAGCGGTCCCGCCTCCACGCCGGACACCCCCAGCTCCGCCCCGAGCTCCGACTCGCGGCCCCAGGCCTCCAGGGAGAAGCGCACCTCCCCGGGCGCGGTGGTCCCCAGCTCCCAGGTGAAGAGCGTGCTTTCGCCCGCGAGGATGTCGGCGGGCCCGGGCTCCGAGACGACCTCCGCCCTCCCCTCGCCCACCTGGCTCAGCACCGGCGTGACCCCGAGCGCGCTCGTGCTCCCCACGTTCTCCACCGTCAGGACCAGCCGCGTCCGCTCGCCCACCAACACCTGCGCCCGCTCCAACGCGGCGCGGGCCTGGAGCGTCGCCAGCGGTCGCTCCGACGCGAAGTACGCCCGTGGCAGCTCCGCGTGCTGGCCCAGGGGCCCCACCAGCGACAGCGTGTGCCAACCGGGCCCGAGCCCCACCGGCACCCGGGCGCGCAGCGTGCGCGCGTCCTCCAGGGTGACGTCCTCCAGTGCCACCTCGCCGAGGAAGGCCTCGAAGCGGGCGTCCACCGAGAGCGGCTCCGGGCCACCGATGTGCTGGGTGGCGAGCGCCAGGAAGTTCTCCCCTTCGATGGTCACCGCCACCGGCTCGGCGGTCCGTCCCCAGGCCGGCACCACGCGTTGGGGTCGGGGCTCATGCTCGGAGCCCGGACCCCGGGCGCACGCGGCCCCGAGGACGCAGAGGCAGAGCAGCACCAGGAACCGAGGCCATCCACGCTCAGAAGATCTCAAGGCGGTACCCCAGGTGGAGACCCACACCGCTCAGTGCGCCCCGCAGCACGCGGAGGGCCGGATCGTCGAACCAGCGGAAGCTCGCCTCGAGGAAGGGCTGTCCCGGCCCGAGCGGGAAGCCCACGCCCACCACCGCCTGCGCGCCGAATACCCAGGCGGCCTCCTCCAAGGGGGGGCCCTCGCCCAGCCGCGAGCTGCCGCGCACCCGGACCAACGAGGGGCCCGCCGCCACCCAGCCCTCGAAGCCGCGTCCCAGCGAGGAGCGCAGCGCCACGGCCAGGGTGCCATCGAGCCACTCATCGCGTCCCGTGAAGCCGGGCACCGCGTCCCCGCCCGTGCGAGCGAGCCGCAGGTAGCCGGTGTCCAGCAGGAGCCCCAGGTCCGGCAGCGGACGCGCCGGCCACAGCTCCAGGCGCACGCCCGCGGACGGGGCCAGCACGTCCGCGAAGTTCGTCACCATCCCCACGCGCGGCCCCACCAGCAGCACGGAGCGGCGGTGCAGCAGCGAGACGGAACCTCGGCCGAGCGCCTCCCCCACCCGCACGTTCAGCTCGGAGAGATGGTCCACGCGCGCCGGGGGTGGCACGTACCGCAATTCATACGTGCCCGTCTCCCGAGACACGAGCGTGATGGGCGGCCCATCCGCGGCGACCGCCTGGGGCCAGGGCTCCGGCACCGGGTTGCCGAAACGATCGGCCACGGCGATGCGCCAGGACACCTCCGCACGACCATCCGCCACGAGGAAGGGCTGCAAGGGCTCCACCGTCACCCGAGCCGGAGTGCCGGCCCGGAGCGCCACCGTCCGGGTGAGGAGCGGAGCGGAGCCGCCCTCCGCGAGCAGCCGCAGCTCGAGCCGCTCCCGTCCGCCGAAGCCAGGCGTGATGCCGAGCACACCCACGTACTCTCCCGGTCGACGCTCGGTGAGCGCCACGCCCTCGCCCCGCTCGGACTCGAGCCGCAGACGGGCCTTCGCCGGGTTGCCGATACCGTCCCGGGCGGAGACCACCACCGTCACCCGGGCCTCCTCGGAGGCCACGAGCTCCTCCCGGTCCACCCGCATCTCGAAGCTTCGCGCGGGACCGGCCACCGCCTCCACCCGCACGCCGAAGGACGCCCGCCGCTCTCCCGGCACCGAGCCCTTCAGCTCCAGGGTCCCCGCCGGCCCGGGAGGCACGGTCCACCTCGCGACGGACACGCCCCGTCCCACCTCCACCGGCGCCCCCACGGCTCCTCGCGAGGCGGAGAAGGTGAAGGAGCCCGAGCGCTGTGTCCCGCCCTCCGGCTTCACGACGTACACCCGGACGTTCACCGACTCCTCGCGATCGGCCTGGAGCTCCCGGCGCTCCATGATGGCGTGGACGAACGGCTGCGGCGGCACCCCGAGATGGATCCGCTTGCGTCCGAAGAAGGCCTCATGCACACCGGGCGGCACCGCCACGGGAATGCGCGCGATGCCCGTCCTCGCGTCCGCGAGGATCGGCCCATACGTCTCGGGGCCCACCCGAAGCGTCACGGGCGCTCCGGCCCGGGTGCGCACCTCGGCCTCGCCCTGACCCCAGAGCGGGAGCACCGTCCAACCATCGAGCACCCCTTGCGGCCCCCGGGCGAGCGCGGAGAGGATGACCACCAGGGGAAGCTTCTGCCGGGGCGGCACGTAGGTGGCGCGGAAGGCCCCCGGCCCCACCTGCGTCAGTGGCCCCAGCTCGCCGCGGCTGACGAACAGCTCGAGGCCGGTGGCGGACGGCTCCAGCTCGATGCGCACCTCCGCCTCGCGATCCTTCCCCAGTAGCACGTGCCCGGGCACGCACTGGATGCGGATGCCTCCCCCGGCGGACGCCTGGGGCGCTTGCGTTCCCGCCGCTCGGGCAGGCTGGGAGCCCGCCAGCACCGCCAGGAGGAGCAACGCGAGGGGGAGCGAGCGCGAGGACATCAGGGGGCCTCGTCCCACCGGAACTTCACGGATTCCGCCTGGGAACGCCTGGAGCGTGCGCGCGGACGACAGGCCACCAGCATCTCCTGTGTCCCCCCCCCGGGCTCCCTCGCCACCACGCGCACCTTCGAGCGACCCGCCCGCTGGGGGACGTCCGCATGGAAGGAGCCATCGCGGGACACCTCCGCGGGCGCGTCCTCCACGAACACCTGAGACCCCGGGCGCACCTTCCCGGAGAGGGAGAGGCACAGGGCGTCCTGGGAGGAAGCCTTCGCGGCGACCTTCAGCAACACGTCCAGCGGGATGGGCTCGGCGGCCATCGGCTTCGCGCCCTGGAACACCACCGATTGCTGTCCGGCGCCCACCTGGACGGTGCCGCCCCCGGACGACAGGTCCACCGAGCCCACCTGGGTGGCCACCGCCACCATGGCCCCACTGTGGAGCATGGTGAAGCGCGCCGCCCGCGTCTCGGCCACCGCGCCGCTCTCACTGTGCACACGCAGCACCCGGTCCTCCCGGGCGCCGTAGTCCACGTCGATGCGACCGCGCGACAGTTGGAAGGCGTGCACGGCGGGCGTCACCTTGCCCACCCGCACCTCGGAGTGCTCGGGGATGGACAGCCTCGACGTCTCGTCTCCCACCCGCAGGCCCGCCCGGGCTCCCGGGCCGGTGCGCACGGAGTCATCCGGAGCCAGCGCGTCGCCCACCTGCAGCTCCACCCACTTCTCGCCGCGGGCCCGCTCCACCGCGCCCACCACCTCGACGATCGTGGCGCGCACGTCCGGCACCACGACCGGCGCGGGCCGGACCTCCGGGGGGGGTGCCACGACGACGACCGGGGCGGACCGGGAGGTCGCCACGAAACGCTCGAAGACGAACCAGCCCCCCAGGGCCAGCAGGGCCACCAGGCCCAGCCCGAGCGCCAGCGACCGCCCGAGCGTGTCACGCGAGGAGCTCACGACCGGACCTCCCCGCCCGTCCACTCCGTGCCTGTGTCCCGCTCCGTCCCCATGAAGAACTCCTCCCTCGCACCCCGTGGATTCACGCGAGGTGCGCCTCCCCGCCGACCGCGGGAAGGATGATGGTGATGAGGGTGCCCTGCCCCTCGGCGCTCTCCAACCGGATGCGCCCATGGTGGGCCTCGATGATGCGATGAGCCACCGAGAGCCCCAGCCCCACGCGTCCGGGCTCGTCCTTGGTGGTGAAGAAAGGATCGAAGATGCGCTCGCGCAACGACTCGGGGATGCCCTTGCCGGTGTCCTTCACCGACAGGCACACCGCGTCGCTCTCCACCGCCGAGAGCCCCACGGTGAGCGAGCCGCCCTCGGGCATCGCGGTGACGGCGTTCTGCAGCAGGTGGGCCACCACCTTCTGGAGCTGGTCCGCGTGTCCCAGCACCCGCGGCACCGACTCGGACAGCTCACACGTCAGCGACACCCCGCGCGCCTCGAGCTCCTCGCGCACCTCCTGGAGCGCCGCGCGCACCGGCTGGGCCAGCTCCAGTGGACGACCCGCCCCCTCGCGCTCCTGCTCCGCCATCTGCCGCAGCTCGCGGATGATGCGCGCCATGCGGCGGGCCTGCTCGAGCGCCATCCTCAGGCTCTGGCCCAGGGGCGAGGTGGCGGGCACCTCCTCGGAGGACAGCGACAGCAACCCGAGGATGCCGGTGAGCGGGTTGTTGAGCTCGTGGGCAATCCCCGCGCCCAGCGAGCCGAGCGCCGCCAGCCGCCGCGTGCGGGCGACCTGATCCTGCGCCTCACGCAGCTGGCGCGTCCGCTCGTCCACGCGCTGCCGCAGCTCCTCGCTCCAGCCCCGCAGCTCCGTCTCGCGCCGCTGCAGCTCGTCGGCCATGCGGTTGAAGGACCGGGCGAGCAGGCCCAGCTCGTCCCGGCCTCCCTCGGGGACGCGCTGGTCGTAGCGGCCCTCGGCGAGCGCGGCCACGCCCTCGGAGAGCTGGGCGACGGGCTGGCCCACGCCCCGGGAGAGCACGAGCCCGAGCACCCCGGTGGCCACCAGCGCCACCACCGCCCAGAAGAAGGTGTAGCGCCGCACGTGCTCGGCCGGAGCGAAGGCCTGGCTCGCCCTGCGCCCCACCACCGCGCCCCAGCCGAGGTCCGGCACGGGAGCGAAGGCGGCGAGGTACTCGATGCCGTCCACGCCGCGCACGGTGCGCACCACCGGTGTGCCGAGCGAGAGCCCCTCGAGCACCAACCCGCGCTCCTCGTGGCTCAGCGTGGCGCCCGGCCCGGTGTGGGCCACCGGCTCGCCCTTGTGGTCCACCACGAAGGCCAGCCCGCCCTCCTGGGCCAGCTCCTCCACGCGGCGCCCCAGCTCGGCGAGCGACAGCTCCGCCAACAGGAGCCGGGAGGCGTTCTCCCCCGCGCGCACCGCGAGCGCCACACGGCCCCCGGCGGCCTCGGGCGTGCGGTACGGGGGGCCGATGGCCGCGCCGGTGGACAGGGCGGCCTGCACGGGTGCCTGACGCGAGAAGAGGTCCAGCGAGGCCTCGGTGACGCGCTGCCGGTTGCCACGGGCCTCCGGGGTGTAGACGGCCGGGGCGACGGCGCGGCCCTGCCCGTCCACCAGCACGAGCAGGTTGAGGGCCGTGAGCTGACGCAGGGGAATGCTCAGCACGGAGGAGGCCTCGTGGGGCTCCAGGCGCTCCAGTGGGAGGTACTCGGCGGCGAGGCGGAGGTTGTCCACGCCCACGAGCACCAGCTGGCGGCACGAGCGCGCGAGCTCCATGGCGGACTGGGTCTGTAGCCCACCCACCAGCTGGTGCAGCTCGTCCCGGTTGGCGCGGAAGGACACCCCACCGAGCAACAGGACAGGCACCACGCCCACCAGGGCGAGGACGAGCATCAATCGTGAGGCGAAGCGCACAGGCACGACCACTCCCCTGTCCAGCGGATGCGGCCGATTGCAGCACAGGAGGACGAGGCGGATACGACCCAGGAGCAATGGGACGTTGCTCCCTGAACGTGCCCCTCCTCCAGGAGTTGGAAGTCAGACAGCGTGGAGGTGGGAAGCCACCCTACCGCGCCACTGGTCCTCCGCCATGCACACCCCATCTTCCCGAGTCGACACAGGAAGGGGTACGGCATGGTGGGCAGGGCTCGAGAAAAATCTTTCACATGGCTGCTGGTGGGGTGTCTCTGCGCACTCGCGGCGGGACCGGCCCGAGCTTTTGATGACGCGGCGGCGGACCGGGCCCTCGAGTTCGCCCGGCAACAGTTGAACCGCTCGGCCACGAATCCGCGGATACCGACGAACCAGTACCCCAAGGCCAGCACCGACGGCACCTGGAAGCTGGTGCCCAACACCGACATGATCGGCTGGGTCCAGGGCTTCTTCCCGGGACAGCTCTGGTACCTCTACGACCAGGGGCGAGACCCATTCTGGAAGACCAAGGCGGACGCCTGGACTCGCAACCTGGAGGTGCAGAAGACCGATACGCAGACGCATGACCTGGGCTTCAAGTTCATGCCCAGCTTCGGCCACGCGTACCGGCTGACGGGAGACCCCTACTACCAGAACGTCCTGCTGACGGCCGCCGGCTCGCTGGCCACGCGCTTCAACTCCACGGTGGGGGTCATCAACTGCTGCGACTGGAACTCGGGGTGGCAGGTCCCGCTGGTCACCGACACCATGGTGGACCTGGAGTTGCTCTTCTGGGCCTCGCAGAACGGGGGCAATCCCGCCTGGAAGGACATGGCGCTCCGCCATGCCCTGAAAACCATGACGGACATGGTGCGAGCCGACGGTGGCACCTGGCACGTGGTGGACTACAGCACCTCGGGCCGCATCCGCTCCAAGCGCACGTTCCAGGGCTACAACGACGCCTCCACCTGGGCCCGAGGGCAGGCGTGGGCCATCTACGGCTTCACCATGGCGTACCGGTACACGCGGGACGCGCGCATGCTGCAGACGGCGCAGAAGGTCACCGACTACTACCTCGCCCGGCTGCCGGCGGACTCCGTCCC
>NZ_DASVSO010000371.1:0-15932 GCF_036388035.1 Archangium sp. | reverse complement strand
GAGGAGTACCAGCGGCTGGGGCTGCCGCACCCGCAGGCCTTCCAGGACGTGTCGCCCGAGCTGCGGCGCTCGCTGGAGCAGGAGGTGCGCTCGCTGACGTCGCCGCTGGAGGCCCAGGGGCAGCCGCCGGTGAAGGTGCGGCTGGAGCTGGGGGTGGGGCGCATCGCGGACCACCTGGTGGCGCTGGCGGCGGACGAGCAGGTGGACCTGCTGGTGGTGGGCACGCACCAGCGGCGCGCGCTGGGCAAGCTGTGGAGCGTGTCGCACCACGCGCTGCGGCTGGCGAAGATGTCGGTGGCGAGCGTGCCGGTGACGGCCTCGGCGCGGGGGGAGGAGGTGCCGATTCCGGCACTGCGCTCGGTGCTGGTGGCCACGGACTTCTCGGACGCGGCCAACCGGGCCATTCCGTATGCCTTCTCGCTGCTGCCGGCCGGGGGCACCGTCTACGTGACGTACGTGGGCGAGCCGCCGCATGTGACGGAGCAGGAGCGGGAGCTGCGCAAGCGGCTGCACCAGCTCGTGCCCCGCAACGGGGATGCGGACGGGCGCACGGTGCAGGTGGAGATCCTCACGGGCCATGACGTGGCCGAGACGCTGCTCAAGGCCGCCGAGCGCCTCAACGTGGACGTGCTGTGCCTGGGCACGCACGGGCGCTCGGGGCTGAAGACGTCGCTGATGGGCTCGGTGACGAAGGCGGTGGTGGCGCGCGCCGACCGGCCCGTGCTGGTGGTGCGCCCGCCGGAGGGGTGACGCGGCCCAGGGGCCCGGCCCCTCACGGGGGGCCGTCGAGCTCCAGGTAGGCCCGCTTCGCCTTCACCGAGTAGAAGCGGGCCTCTGGCAGCACGTACGCGGTGAGCCGCTGGCCATACACGCACCCCGTGTCCAGACCGATGGCGTGCGGGTGGCGCTGCAGCCCTCGCAGCGCGTCGTGGCCGAAGATGACGAGCTCCGGCCCCCTCCACAGGCTCGCCCATGGGGCGCCGGCGTCCACCTTCTTCGAGGGCTCTCCGTCCGGTGTGATGCTGCGCAGGTTGAGCAGCAGCTCCGGTTTCTGCTTCTCCAGCGGCACGCCGGGCACGAGTCCCCCGTGCACCACGCGCACGTTCAGCTCGGGGAAGTGGCGCTGCAGGGGCAGCGACTCGAGGTACGCCCAGTCCTCGTCCTCCAGCGTGTCGAGCACCTGCCGGTGCTCGGGCTTGAGCTTCTTGCCCTCGGGCATCTTCCCCGCGTGCCAGCGCAGCACGTGCTCGTCGTGGTTGCCCCGCACCGCGAGCAGCCCGTGCTCCCTCGCGCGCCGCACCACGCCCGCCGAGTCCGGCCCCTTCGCCACCAGGTCCCCCACCAGCACCACGCGATCGCCCGGGCGGTACCGGCACTCGTCCAGCAGGGCGTCCAGCTCCCGCGCGCAGCCGTGGACGTCTCCGATGAAGAGGGTCCGCGTCATCACTCGCCCTTCGGCGGCTGCACCTTCCAGCGCCGGTGCAGCCACAGCCACTGGTCCGGGTAGCGCCGGATGTACTTCTCCAGCACCGCCGTCACCGCCGCCGTGTGCGCGGTGATGGCGTCCTGCTCACCCAGGCCCTCGGGCGGGAGGATGGGCCCCTCCACTTCCACGCGCAGCTTGAGCCCGCTCTCGTCCCGGATGCCCATCATCACGAACACCGGCGCCCCCGTGCGTTGGGCCACCACCGCCAGCGCGGGCGTGGTGGAGGCCGGCCGGCCGAAGAAGGGGACGAACACGCCCACCTTCGCCGGCATGGCCTGGTCCAGCAGCATCAGCACCGACTCGCCCAGCTTCACCGCCTCGTGCGCCTGGGCGATGGCGCCCTTCGGGTAGATGAGTCCCACCCCCGCGCGCAGCCGGTTGTCCACGATGCGCATGTTCAGCGCCCCCTTGAGCGGGCGCACCAGCGCGTTGAGCGGGATGCCTCGCTGGGGCAGCAGCTTTCCCGCCCGCTCCCAGTTGCCAAAGTGCGCCGTCACCAGCAGCGCGCCCTGGCCCCGGGCGACCGTCTCCCGCAGTGCCTTCCACGCCTCGCTCGGCACCTCCGGCTCCGCCCACGGGGGCTCCACGAGGTCCTTCTCGTCGATGGACTCGAGCACCACGCGCGCCATGGTGCGGTAGGCGCCGAGGGCAATCCGCCGCCGCTCGGCCTCGCTCTTCTCCGGGTACGCGTGCGCGAGGTTCTCCAGCGCCACCCGGCGGCGGATGCCCAGGGTGAAGGCCAACCACCCCACGAAGCGGGCGAGCGCATCGCGCTTCGTCGGCGACAGCGCGCACACCGCGTCCATCACCCGGTTGGCGAGCCAGCCCACCACGCGCCCCGGGCGCTCGCCGAGCACCTGGGTGAGACGTGGAGGGGGGAGGAGCGCGGCGGGACGCGGGGACTCGGGGGCGGGGACGGACACGGCGGCGCACTCCACCTGGAAGCGGGAGGCGGGGCAAGGGGGCTCCCACCGCCCGGTGCTACCCTGACCGCCCTTCCTGGGCTAGACCCTCGGCCATGTCCAAGCCTACCCGCCGAGCCTCGCTCGCCCTCCTGGCGGCCCTGACGGCCTGCAGTGCCCGTCAGCCCGTGCCGACCCCGGACTCCACCCCCGCCCCCGTGGTCCAGGCGCAGGCCCCGGCCGCCCGGCCCGCGCCCGTGTCCCCCACGCTGCGCCTGCCCACCCAGGTGCGCCCCTCCGGCTACTCCGCCGCGCTCACCCTCGACCCGGCCTCCCCCACCTTCCAGGGCGTGGTGGACATCGACCTGGACGTGAAGGAGGCCACCGACGTCCTCTGGCTCCACGGCCGCTACCTCACCGTGAAGGAGGCGAGCCTCACCGTGGGCGGCAAGCCCGTGGCCCTCACCCAGACGAAGGGGAGCGGGGACTTCCTCGGCTTCATCCCGGAGGCCCCGCTCGCGCCCGGCGCCGCGCACCTGCGCCTCGCCTACGAGGGCCAGCTCTCCGAGCGCGAGGTCAGCGGCAGCTTCCGCGCCCAGGAGGATGGGGCGTGGTACGCCTACACCCAGTTCGAGCCGCTCGGGGCCCGGCGCGTCTTCCCGTGCTTCGACGAGCCCGGCTTCAAGGTGCCCTGGCAGCTCACCTTCCACGTGCCCAAGGGCAACGTGGCCGTCACCAACACCCCGCTCGTGGCCGAGGAGCCGGGCGCCCACGGGGGCACCACCTACCGCTTCGCCCGCACCCAGCCGCTGCCCAGCTACCTCATCGCCTTTGGCGTGGGCCCCTTCGAGTTCCTCGAGGCCGGGCCCTCGGGGGAGAAGGGCGTGCGCACCCGCATCATCACCCCCAAGGGCCGCACCGCCGAGGGCGCCTATGCCGCGAAAGTGACGCCGGAGATTCTGGGCCACCTGGAGAAGTACTTCGGCATCCCCTTCCCGTACGAGAAGCTGGACGTCATGGCCATTCCGCTCTTCGGCGGCGCCATGGAGCACCCGGGCCTGGTGACGTTCAACTCGGAGCTCATCCTGTCCAAGGCCGCCGAGGACACCCTCGGCCGGCAGCGCGGCTTCTACAACGTGCAGACGCACGAGCTGGCGCACCAGTGGTTCGGCAACTTCGTCACCATGTCGTGGTGGGACGACCTGTGGCTCAACGAGGCCTTCGCCTCCTGGGCGACGCCGCGCATCGTCGAGGGCGCGCAGCCCTCGTGGGACGTCCCCCTCGAGCGCGTGCGGGGCCGCTCCTTCGCCCTGTCCGCTGACAGCCTGGTGTCCGCGCGCCGCATCCGCCAGCCGATTGAAGCCGAGGGGGACGTCCTCAACGCCTTCGACGGCATCACCTACGGCAAGGGCTCGGCGGTGCTGGCCATGGCCGAGAGCTGGCTGGGCCGCGACGTCTTCCAGCGCGGCGTGCGGCGCTACCTGAGCGCCCACGCCCACGGCAACGCCACCGCGAAGGACTTCCTCGACGCCCTCTCGGCCGAGGCGGGCACGGACGTGTCCGGCGTGCTGGGCTCCTTCCTGGACCAGGGCGGCGCGCCGGTGGTCTCCACGCGGCTGGACTGCTCGGGCAAGGTGCCCGTGGTGAAGCTCTCCCAGCGTCGCTTCCTGCCGGTGGGCTCGACGGGGGACGCCAAGCAGCTGTGGAAGGTGCCCCTGTGCGTGCGCTACGGCACGGGCGCCCAGGCGGGCCGCGCCTGCACCGTGCTGGAGGGCGCGGAGGCCGAACTGCCCCTCGCCGAGGCGAAGGCGTGCCCCACCTGGGTGCTGCCCAACGCGGAGGGCGCTGGCTACTACCGCGCCGCCGTGGACGGGCAGATGCTGGGCCGGCTCCTCTCCACCGACAGCCGTCAGCTCTCCCGCGCCGAGCGCATCGCCCTCCTCGGGGACGTGCAGGCCCTGGTGAATGCCGGCTCGCTGCCGGCCGCGGACGCGCTCGGCCTGCTGCCGGGCCTGGCCGGGGAGAAGGATCGGCAGGTGTTCCAGGCGTCGCTGGACCTGGCCAACCTCCTCAGGCCCTCCATGCTCTCCGACGCGCGCCGGGCGGACCGCGAGCGCTTCCTGCGTGACACCTACGGGGCCCGGGCCCGGGCGCTCGGCTTCACCCCGCGCGCCAAGGAGGACGAGGACACCCGGCTGCTGCGCCCCACGCTGCTGTGGCTCGCCGGCCGCCAGGGCCGCGACCCGAAGCTGGTGGCCGAGGCCCGGCAGCTCATGGGCAAGTGGCTGGTGGACTCCACCGCGGTGGCGCCCGAGGTGGTGGACCCGATGCTCGCCATCGCCGCGGCCAACGGGGACGCGGCCCTGCACGGCAAGCTGCTGGCGGCCCTCGCGGGCGAGAAGGAGCGCAAGAAGCGCGAGCACCTCGTCGACGCGCTGAGCAGCTTCACCGACCCGGCGCTGGTGCGCGAGAACCTGAAGCTGCTGTTGGACCCCGCCCAGGACCTGCGCGAGCTGAGAACGCTGATGTACGGGGCTGGCAACGTGGAGACGCGTGACGTGGCCTTCGCCTTCGTGAAGGAGCACTACGACGCGCTCGCCGCGCGGATGCCGGAGGACTCCGTGGCCGGGCTGGCCTGGGTGGGGGCCTCCTACTGCGACCCCGTCCACCGCCAGGAGCTGGCCGCCTTCTTCACCGAGCGCGCCGCGAAGGCCCCCGGTGGGCCCCGCACGCTCGCCCAGGTGCTGGAGGTGGTGGACCTGTGCATCGCCTTCAAGGCGGCCCAGGGCCCCGGCATCGAGTCCTTCCTCGCCTCGCCGAGGAAGGTGCCAGCCCTCTCCAGTCGCTGAGGGCCACGGGCCGGCTGTCCTCCGGGGGACAGTCAGGGCTTTCCGGGTTTTGGGTGGAAAACAGATTCTCCAGCCAGGACCCGGCTGCCTTGACCCTCCAGGTGGGGCTCTCTAGCCTTTTCACCTGGAGTCGCAGTCCCTTCGGAGGCGACAATGGCGCACGCGACGGATGACGGCCGGTCTCCCCTGGTGGTTCCCCAGTCGTCTCCCTCGGAGGAGACGAGCTCGGGCGAGAGCCCCTCTCGCCCCAGCCGCCCGCGCACCCCTCCTCGGGTGTGGCCACCGATGTCCCCGGGAGACATGGGGCGGGTGGTACGGCGGTTGAAGCTCTCGGCCCAGGCCCTCCGGGACTCGGAGCCGATGGTGTCGCTGGTGGGCACCTGAGGGACAGCGGGCGGGGCCCGCGCTACTTCTTCTTGGCGAGGAAGGCGCTGAAGGCCTCGCGGGCCTCGGTCGAGCCGAGCCGCTGGACGAAGTGGGCGCCCTCGCGCGAGAGGGCGTCGTCCACGGTGGCGCGCAGGGGCTCGCGCAGCAGCCGCTTGGTGAGGCGCAGCGACTCCACGGGCCTGGCGGCGAGCGCGGCGGCGCGCTTCTGGACCACCTCGGCGAGGCTCGCCTCGGGCACCACCTGGTTGATGATGCCGGCGCGCAGGGCGGTGGGCGCGTCGAAGGGCTCGCCGAACATGAGCAGCTCGGAGGCGAGCGCCATTCCCGCCACGCGGGGCAGCAGCACGCTGGAGGCGCCCTCGGGGCTGAGGCCGAGGTTGACGAAGGGCATGCTGAAGAGGGCGCGCTCGGAGGCCACCACGTAGTCACAGTGCAGCAGCAGGGTGGTGCCGATGCCTACCGCCACGCCGTCCACGCCGACCACCACGGGGCGCGAGTGGTGCGCGAGCGCGCGCAGGAAGCGGAAGACGGGGCTCGTCTCGCCGGTGGGGGGATTCTCGAGGAAGTCCTTGAGGTCATTGCCCGCGGTGAAGGCGCCGGCCGAGCCGGTGAGCACCACCACGCGCACCGCGTCATTCGCGTCGGCGTCGAGCAGGGCGCGGGTGGCGGCGTCGTACATCTCGCCGGTGAAGGCGTTCTTCTTCTGGGGCCGGTTGAAGGTGAGGGTGAGGACTCCGGCGTCGAGGTTCGTCAGCAGCGTGTCGGACATGGCGGAGGAGATTACCTGGAGGCCGGGGGAATGGCCCGGAGCTTGCTTCGTTGCCGGGGTGGATGCCCTCCAGCCCTGTCCCTGTGTCTGACTGTCGCTCCGTGGCCACGGTTGCCGTGTCCTCGTGGCAAGCGGGGGCACGGGGCGCCCGCCACACCCGCGGCCTTCGGGCCACACCCTGGTGTACGCCATGATGACCCTGCACTCCCGACTGCTGTCCTTCCTCCACCACCATGGGTTGCCGCCGGTGCTGTTGAGCAGCACGGTGGCCATCGTGCTGCTCCAGGCGCGGCTGGAGTGGAGCGGGAGGATGAGCTTCATCTTCCTGGTGTGGAACCTGTTCCTCGCGTGGGTGCCGTATGGCCTCGCGCTGCTGGCGAGCGGGCTGCAAACGCGCGGGCGGGGGCGGTGGTGGAACCTGCTGCCGCTGGGGGGGGCGTGGCTGCTCGCGTTCCCCAACGCGCCGTACCTGCTGACGGACTTCATCCACCTGAAGCCGAGGCCGGGCGTGCCGATGTGGTTCGACGCGGCGATGCTGGCGAGCTTCGCGGCCACGGGGTGGCTGCTGGGGCTGCTCTCGCTGGAGGTGTGGAAGCGGCTGCTGGAGGAGCGCTGGGGGAAGGTGGCGGCGTGGGGCGGGGTGCTGGCCGCGTCGGTGCTGTGCGGCTACGGCATCTACCTGGGCCGCTTCGAGCGGTGGAACAGCTGGAACGTGCTGAACCGGCCCCGCTCGCTGTTGGAGGCGGTGCTCGGCCATGTGAGCGAGCCGCTGACGTACCGGTGGCTGGTGGTCACCACGGGGGTGTTCGCCGGACTCGTGCTGCTCTCGTATCTCGCGTACGAGACGCTCGTTCTCCGGCGCCGGACGGAGCGGATCCGGGCGGACGCGTGAGACCCTGTGATGGAGGCAGTCAAAGAACGAGACACAGGTTGATCACATCGTCCCCAAGGCGAAAGGCGGGCCGGGTGAGCCTGACAACGGCCAGGTGCTGTGTCGGGAGTGCAATATGAAGAAGAGCGACAAGGTGGAGTGAGGGCAACCTGGCCATGTCGGAAGCCAAGGCTGGGGAGCATGTGAAGATCCTGTTCGACTTGGAGCAGGATGAGGATGGCCATCCGCCAGCCAGTGCGGAAACGCTCTGGGCCGTCCAGGTGGGGGAAGGTCTCTTCAAAATCGACAACATCCCATTCTTCGTGCTCGGAATCGCCGTGGAGGATGTCGTCTCGGCCGTCCCGGAGGAGGGAGTCTTTCGTTTCAAGGAGGTCGTTCACCCCTCGAGCCACGGGACGCTTCGCGTCGTCGTCAACGACCCGGCTGACGTACCCGCCGTGCATGCGCTCTTCCAGCAGATGGGCTGCTCGACGGAGCAGAGCCATCTGCCCCGCTTGATCGCGATCGACGTGCCTCCGTCCGTCTCATGGAATGAGCTGAAGCGGGTGCTGGATTCAGGCCGCGAGCAGGAGCGATGGGGTTACGAGGAGGCCTGTCTGGCGGAGCCCTGAGGGAGGCTTCGCCGTCGGAATGAGTCGTCTCAGCGTCCGCTGCCGGTGATGCGGCGGATGGCGTCGGCGAGCAGCGGGGCGAGGCCCACCACCTCGTGCTTGAAGGGCAGCTCCATGCGGTGCGGCACGCTGTCGGTGGAGAGGAGCCGGCGGATGGGCACTCGGGCCAGCCGCTCCACCGCGGGGCCCACCAGCAGGGCGTGGGTGGCCACCACGGTGATGTCGTCGGCGCAGCCCTCCTTGAGCACCGTCTCCGCCGTCGCCGCGATGGTGCCCGCCGTGGAGATGAGGTCGTCCACGATGATGGGCCGCAGCCCGCGCACCTCGCCCACCAGCCCCTGGACGTTCACCTCGGAGCCGCTCACCCGGCTCTTGTGGACGATGGCCAGCGGCAGCCCGAGGTGGCGCGCATAGCGCTCGGCCAGCTTCACCGCTCCGAGGTCCGGCGACACCACCACCGAGCCCGGGCCCACGTGGGGACGCAGGGCCTCGACCAGCATGGTGCACGCATCCAGGTGCTCCAGCGGCATGTTGAAGCAGCCCTCCAGCGCGGCCGTGTGCAGGTTCACCGCCATGAGCCGGTCGAAGTGCCCGCGCTCCAGCAGGTCCGCCACCAGCCGGCCCCCGAGCGCCTCACCGGGACTCGAGCGCCGGTCATGCCGCGCGTAGCCGAAGTAGGGCAGCACCGCCAGGAGCCGCGCCGCGCCTCCGCGCCAGCACGCGTCCGCCATCAGCAGCAGCTCCAGGAGGTTCTCTCCCACGGGGGGCACGGTGGGCTGGATGATGCACACGTTGCGGCCGCGCACATCCTCCTGGAGCTCCACGTGCAGCTCGCCATCCGGGAAGCGCTCCAGGTGGCACTTCCCGAGCGGACGTCCGAGGGTACGTGCGAGTGCCTCGCCGAGCGGGCGGTTGGCGGTGCCGCTGAAGACGGTCAGGTCCATGCTGCCCTCCGCATCCCGTCGGGCCGGGTTGGCCGCGTCGGGGGGTGGCCGCATCATCGCTCATTCCACCCCGAGGTGGGACGGGGGGTTGCCCCATTGACTTCCCGAGCCCAGGCGGGACAGGGTCGGCGCCCTCGTGCGCCCCCCCGTCGTCGGAGCTCTTCGCGCCCTCCTCGCCCTCGTGCTGGGGGGGGTGCTGGTGCGCGGCCTGTCCAGCTTCGCGCCGGGCAGTGCCCACGTGGGGCCCTTCGACTCGGACATGGCCATCCCCGTGCTGATGGCGAATGGCTCCTCCGGCCATGGGCTCTTCGATGCCTACTACTTCGGACAGGACCGGTTTGGTGCCTGGCCCTACCTGCTCGCGCGGGCGGTGCGCCAGGTCTTCGGCTCCGACTGGACGGCGGCCCGGCTCTTCGGGGCACATCTCGCGGCGGCGCTCCTGGCCGCCGTGTCCCTGGTGCGCTCCACCCGGCGCGCGGGGTGGGTGGCGGCGGCGGCCTGTGCCCTCGTGGCGGTGACGAACCCGGCCGTCTTCCACCACGTCTTTTCCCTGGGCCAGCCCTACGCGTGGCAGCTGCTGGCGCTGTGCGGTGCGTGGGCGCTGCTGCACGCGCTGCTCACCAGGCCCGAGCGCCCCGGGAAGCGGCTCGCCGGGCTGGGTGCGGTGGCCTTCCTCGCCGCGTGGACATCTCCCGTCAGTGGCCCCCTGCTGGTGCTGCTGCTCGGGGTGGAGCTCGTGGCCCGGAGGGGCCCGGAGTCCTGGCGCGAGCGGCTGGGGCGCGCCGTGCCGGTGGGGCTGATGGTGGCCGCGGCCATGGCGGGCGAGCGCATCCTCCGGGGGCGCTACCACCACGTCGCGCGGGACGCCTTCGGCCACGACTACCGCACGCAGGTGAAGCTGGACACCGGGCACCTGCTCGACAACGCGCGGGCCCTGGCGGACGTGTGGCTGCGAGACGGCGGGAAGCTCGCGCTGGTGCTGGCGGGGGTGGGCGTGGGCGCCTTCGCCGTGCTGCGCGTGCGCGCCTCTCGGGGAGCCCCAGCGGCGGAGCTGCCGGAGCGCTGGGAGGCGCTGACATTGGCCCTCGGGGCCACGGCGGTGGCGGCGGCCAACTTCGCCCTCTGCGTGGTGGTGAGCCACGTCCGCCTCAACGCCTACCACGAGCGCTACCTCACGCTCTCGCACCTCTTCCTGGCGATGGCCGCGGCGCTGGTGGTGCTCGCGGGCGTGGAGACGCTGCTGGCGCGCTCGCGGGCCTCGGAGCTGGGGGCGCCCCTGCTCGCGCTGGGCCTGCTGGGTGCCGCGCACCTGGGAATGCCCGCGCCCGCTCCGCTGCCCGAGCAGCGCGTCCTCGAGGACACCGCGCGCGCACTGCAGCCGGAGCACGGGGAACGGGTGCTGCTCGGGGGCTATTGGAGCACGTACGTGTACGCGGCCCTCGCGCGTCCGGGCGCGGTGGTGGCCGTGCCCGTGGAGTGGGACTACCAGCGCACGCCCTTTGATTGGCCCCGGCTGCGCGCGGCGAGCGAGGTGGTGGTCAACCACGCGGAGCTCGAGGCCTTCGGGCCCGCGGACGCGCCGCACGCGCTCATCGCCCAGCACGGGGTGCTGCTGCGCCTCGTGCGTACCGCCAGCCCCCGCGAGGGCTTCTCCCTCTACGCCCGTGCGGACGGCGCAGCGCTGCCGGTGAAGGCCGAGCCCTCGCCGACGGAGTGGAAGCTCTGTGCCCCCGACTCCCCCGCCCGGCTGCATTTCGAGAGCCCGGGACCAGTGACGGTGCTGGTGCGGAGCCTGGGCGTGCGTCCGGGGGCCGCGGTGCCACGAGCCACGCTGGCCGGGCAGGAGCTGCCAGTCGAGGTGCTCCCGGACTTCTACCGGGTGCGCGTGGACGGGCCGGTGAGGCGGGACACGCCGCTCGACTTCAGCACCACCGCGGGAATGGCCGAGGGCATCCCCGGCTGCCGCTCGCAGGGCGTCTTCGTGCTGCCCGAATCCCGCTGAGCGCCGCCCCCTTCGGAGCGCACCCGTGCCGAGAGACCGGGCGGGCCCTCGATGGGGCGTCGGGAGCCAATGGCCGGGGCCGTGCTTCTCCTAGAGGGAGGACGTTCGCCCTCGGAGAGGACCATGCGCTTTCAGGACAGGAGGGAGGCGGGCCGAGAAGTGGCGGCCCTGCTGACGAAGTACCGGGAGGAGTCGCCGCTGGTGCTCGGCCTGCCACGGGGCGGGGTGCCGGTGGCCTACGAGATCGCCCGGACGCTGGGGGCTCCATTGGACGTGTGGGTGGTGCGGAAGGTGGGGACGCCCGGGCAGCCGGAGCTGGGACTGGGGGCGGTGGCCGAGGGCGGGGCGCTCTTCCTGGACCGGGGAATGATGCGCTCGCTGGGCGTCTCCGAGGCGGAGGTGATGCGAACGGCCGAGCGCGAGGCGGATGAGGTGTTCGCCCGCGTCGCGCGCTTCCGGGGCTCCCATCCGGCGCCGAGCCTCGAGGGGCGCACGGTCATCCTGGCGGACGACGGCGTGGCGACAGGCGGCACGATGCGGGCGGCCATCCGAGCGCTGCGCGAGAGGCGCCCGCGGAGCATCGTCCTCGCGGTGCCGGTGGGGGCGGTGGAGTCGCTGGAGTCGCTGCGCCCCGAGGTGGACGACCTCGTCTGCGCCCACCCGGCCGAGTTCATGATGTCAGTGGGCGAGTTCTACGACGACTTCCGCCAGACGCAGGACTCGGAGGTGCAGGAGCTGCTGGTACGGGCGCGCGAGCGGGGCGACGAGCGGGGCCCCGAGCCGGCGATGGGCGCCGGGGACACCTGGTGGGTTTGAGGCGCGAGAGGAGGAGCGACATGGCGGCGGAGCGGGAAGTCGAGGTGCTGGCGGGGAGTGTGAGGCTTGGCGGGACGCTCGCCGTGCCAGATGGGGCTCAGGGGCTGGTCATCTTCGCGCATGGGAGTGGGAGCAGCCGGCACAGTCCCCGCAACCGCTACGTGGCGTTGTCGCTGCGGATGGCGGGGCTGGGCACGCTGCTGTTCGACCTGCTGACGGAGGACGAGGAGGCGGAGGACGACGTGTCGGGGGCCCTGCGCTTCGACATCGACTTCCTGGCGAGGCGGCTGGGCGAGGTGACGGACTGGGTCTTCGAGCATCCGGAGTGGAGCCGGCTGCGGGTGGGCTACTTCGGCTCGAGCACGGGGGCGGCGGCGGCGCTGGTGGCGGCGGCGGACAGGCCGGAGGCGATTGGCGCGGTGGTGTCGCGCGGCGGGAGGGCGGACCTGGCGGGAGAGGCCCTCGGGCGGGTGCTGGCGCCGACGCTGCTCATCGTGGGCGGCGCGGACGACGTGGTGCTGGAGCTCAACCAACGGGCCCATGCCCGACTGCGGACGCACAAGGCCCTGGAGGTGATTCCGGGGGCGACGCACCTCTTCGAGGAGCGGGGCGCGCTGGAGCGGGTGGCGGCGCTGGCGGGGGACTGGTTCGTGAAGCTGCTCGGCGCGCAGTTGGAGCTCGAGACGAGGCCCTGAGAGGGGGCACCCCATGGAGACCCGTTCGGAGAAGGTGGTCATCCGAGGCGCCGAGGGCCGCTCGCTGGACGCGCGCGTGGAGCACCCGGCGCGCGAGCCGGTGGCCTGGGTGTTGTTCGCGCACTGCTTCACGTACGGGGACAACCCCTTCGCGGCGGCGGCCATCAGCCAGACGTTGGCCGAGCATGGGCTGGGGGTGCTGCGCTTCGACTTCACGAGCCCGGGAGAGGGCGAGGACGCGAGCACGCACGTGCTCTCGGACGTGGAGGACGTGGTGGCGGCGGCGGAGCACCTGCGCGGCCAGCACGAGGCCCCGCGGCTGCTCATCGGCCACAGCCTGGGAGGCACGGCGATGCTGCGCGCGGCGCTGTCCCTGCCCGAGGTGAAGGCGGTGGCGACGCTCGGTGCGCCCTTCTCGCTGGAGCACGTCCACGGACTGCTGGCCCCGGTGCTGAAACAGGCCGAGGAGCGGGGGGAGGCGCGGGTGCGGTCGGGCACGCACGCGCTGCGCATGTCCCGGCGCTTCCTGGAGGAGCTGTCCGAGCCGCGGATGAAGGAGACGCTGCACGGGCTGGGCCGGGCGCTGCTGGTGCTCCACGCGCCGACGGACGGCGTGGTGGGCCTGGCGAGCGCGCAGCGCCTCTACGAGACGGCGAGGCAGCCCAGGAGCATCCTGGCGCTGGAGGGCGCGGACCACTTCCTGAGCCGGCCGGAGGACGCGCGCTTCGCGGCGGCGGTGCTGGGGGCGTGGGCGGGGCGGTACGTGGGAGCGCGGGAGGTGGAGGCGCAGCGGGAGTCCGGGCAGGCGCTGTCCCAGGGTGTCGTGGAGGTGCACGAGGCGGGGGAGGGCCCCTTCGCGCAGGACATCCAGGTGGGGCGGCACCGGCTGCGCGCGGACGAGCCGACGTCCTTTGGAGGAGGGGACACGGGGCCCTCGCCCTACGGGCTTCTGGCGGCGGCGCTGGGGGCGTGCACGGCGATGACGCTGCGCATGTACGCGCGCAACAAGGGCTGGCCGCTGGAGCACGTCGCGGTGCGGCTGCGCCACTCCAAGGTGCACGCCGAGGACTGCCAGCACTGCGAGACGAAGGAAGGCAAGGTGGACCGGATCGACCGGACGGTGACGCTGGAGGGTCCGCTGAGCGGGGAGCAGCGGCAGCGGCTGGTCCACATGGCGGACCGGTGCCCGGTGCACCGCACGATGGAGTCGGAGATCGACGTGCACACCTTCCTGGAGGAGGACGAGCCCCGGGGGGTGAACTCGGGGTAGAGTGGGCGCCCCATGCCAGCACCAATGTCCTCCCCGTGTTTCGTGTGGCTCGACCTGGAGATGACCGGGTTGGACCCGGACGAGTCGGCCATCATCGAGATTGGCGTCATCATCACGGGCCCGGACCTGGTGCCGAAGGCGGAGATTGAGCGCGTCATCTGGCAGCCGGACGAGGTGATGGCGCGGATGGAGCCGGTGGTGAAGGAGATGCACTCGCGCAACGGCCTGTCGAAGAAGGTGCGCGACTCGCAGACGTCCCTGCGGGTGGCCGAGCGGGACGTCACCGCGCTGGTGGCGCAGCACTGCGCGCTGGGCGAGGGCGTGCTGTGCGGCAACTCCATCCACACGGACCGGCGCTTCCTGGTGAAGTACATGCCGATGCTCGACCGCTACCTGCACTACCGGCAGGTGGACGTGACGAGCCTCAAGGTGCTGGCCAACGCGTGGTTCCCGGACATGACGCCGCAGAAGAAGACGGTCTCCGGGCACACGGCGCTGGCGGACCTGCGCGCGAGCATCGCCGAGCTCACCCACTACCGCACGCACCTCTTCCGCGCGGCCACGGGCGGCTCGGGCCCCCCCTGAGCCCCGCCGTCAGTGCGGCCGGTTGAGCTCCGCGGACACGGTGTCCAGCAGGTCATCCAGCTCGAAGGGCTTGGCCAGGAAGCGGCTGCCCTGCAGCTCCGCCTTGGTGACGCGCCCGGCGCTCATCACCACCACGGGGATGCCCCGCAGCTCCGAGCTCTCCTTGAGCCGGCGCAGCATCTCCTGGCCGTCCATCACCGGCATCATCAGGTCCAGGAGGATGAGGTCCGGCCTGTCCTCGCCCGCGCGCTTGAGGCCCTCGGCGCCGTTGGCGGCCGTGGCCACCTCATACCCCTCCACCGAGAGGATGTCGGTGAGGGCCTCCAGGATGGCCACCTCGTCGTCCACGATGAGGAGCTTGCTCATGCGCGGCTCCGTCGCGTGGGCGAGCGCTTGCCCGGCTTCTTGCTCCGGGTCGGCTTGCGGATGGGCACCAGGGGCCGGGCCTGCCCGGTGAGGATGGCCTCGGCGCTCTCGAAGGTCTCGGCCACGTCGATGCCCTGGGTCGAAATGGAGAATTCGCGCAGCGCGGGTTCGTAGTCGCTGTCACGCATCTTGAGGATGGACATCATCCGGTACAACTGCGAGCGCAGCTCCACGTACCGCAGGAAGACGATGTTGTCGACGATGGCCTCCACGCCCTCCAGCCGCGCCTCCAGCCGGGGCCCGAAGAGGACATGGGTCTGCTGCGTCATCAGCGTGGTGACGCCCCGGGCGCGCAGCTCGTTGAAGAGCGCGGTGAGGAAGCCGGGCAGCCGCTGAGGAGGCAGCGTCTCCTTGGCGAGCGGCTCCAGCCCATCGAGCACCAGCCGCTTCACCCCGTGGCGCTCCACCAGGGCCAGGAGCTGGTGGGCCAGCGCGTCCGGCAGCGGCTCCACCGCCGCCCGCGTCTCCACCACCAGCCGGCCCGCGTCCACCCACGGCTCCAGCTCCAGGCCCACGCCGGCGGCCTTCGTCAGCAGCCGCGGGGCCGACTCCACGAAGCCGAAGTAGAGGCCAGTCTCGCCCTGGCGCGCCCCGCTCGTCAGGAAGTGCAGCCCCAGCAGCGTCTTGCCGGTGCCCGGCGAGCCGAACAGCATCGTGGACGAGTGGGCCGGCAGCCCCCCCTGGAGCATCGCGTCCAGCCGCTCCATCCCGAAGCCCAGCCGCCGTCCCGGGTCCGGCATCACCTGGGGCGGCTCGTGGTAGAGGGACTCGATGCGCGGGTGGACGACGACGCCGCCCTCGTTGATTTCAAGGGTGTGCCGGCCGGTGAGCTGCGGGCCTCCGCGCAGCTTCGTCACCTCCAGGGAGCGCACCGCCTTGAGCCCGTCGAGCTGCATGTCCAGTACCAGCACTCCATCCACCATGGCCAACTGCGGGTCCGAGGCATTCTCCTGCCGGTTGGTGAGCAGCAGGGTGGTGCAGCCAGCCAACGCGTTGTGGACGCACAGGGAGTGGATGAATTCACGGAAGGCCAGCGTCGAGCCGGCGCTCTCCTGCACCGCCAGCAGCCCGTCCACGACGAGCACGGTGGCCTGGTGCTCTCGCACCGAGCGGTAGAGCAGCCTGGCCAGCCCTTCGAGCCCCTCGGCCTTGAGGGTGGCGTAGCCGCTCACGTAGTGCAGCGACTGGCCGATGACCTCGCGCTGGAAGAAGCGCATGCCCCGCAGGTGCGTCATCATCCGCCCGTGGGACTCGGACAGCATGGTGACGAAGACGGCGCGGCCGCCGTGGGCCACGTG
>NZ_DASVSO010000370.1:0-5128 GCF_036388035.1 Archangium sp. | reverse complement strand
GAGCGGCACGAGGGCGTGGTGACGCTGGCGGTGCAGGCGCAGGACGGGGCGGTGCCCGACGAGGGCTTCCTGGCCGCCTGCGAGGTGGAGTCGGAGGGCGCGCTGGCACCGTGGCCGAGGCTGGTGGGAGTGCCCGAAGCGGAGCGGTGGCTGGTGCGCTACGCGCCGGGAGTGACGCTGCGGGCACTCGAGGGAGTGAGGGAGGCCACGGCCCGGCGGCACGCGCGGGATCACGAGCGAATGGCCGAGTATTACGCGGCGATGGTGGCGGAGTCCCGGGCACCCCGGCGACGCGTGGACGCAGCGACGGTGGAAACCAAGGTGCGGCACCTGCTGGCCGAGCGCGACAGCAAATTGAGGGACCTGGCGGAGCGCTTCACCCTGCGCGTGCACACCCGGCTGGCGGCGGCACTGTGGGTCGCGGTACCGGTGGTGCACGTGCGGCTGCGCGTCCGGCGGCGCAAGGGAGAGCGAGAGTTGCTGCTGCGACTGCCCGCGGGGGCACACGGCTTCGACCGGCTGCCCTGCGAGGGCTGCGCGGGCACCACCGAGCGGCCCGCCCTGTGCGACGAGCGGCTCCACGTGCTGTGCGAGACATGTGTCCCGCAGGCCACCGGCCGTCCCAAATGTCCCGCCTGCGGCGGCTGAGCGGATCCCTGGGGATGAAGAAGCGTAAATCATTCTCACGGCTACCGCCTCGGCGGTGGGAGCTTCCGGTACTCCTCTTTCAGCGCCTCGGGTGAGGCCGCGAGCCGGGCCGCCACCCGCGTGGCCTCGGCGGGCGGGAGCCGGCCGAGCACGCTCCGCTCCAGGTGCTGCTCGATGAAGCCCTGGTCGTGCCGCACCTGCACGTCCACCAGCCGCCCCTTCGCGTCCACCCCGGGCACCAGCCGGGGCGAGATGAGCAGGAGGTCCGCCGGCACCTCCACCGCCCGGATGCGCGCCACCACCTCGTCGCGCAGCTTCGGGTCGAACCGGATGCCCTTCTCCTGTACCAGCGTCCGGATGCCCTCGTAGTCCCCGGTGGCCTTGATGACCATCAGCTTCGCGAGCAGCTCGCCCACCGCCGCGCGCATCTTCCCGTAATCCTCCACCACCCAGGACGTGCGCCCCAGCTGGCCCCCCTCGCCGCCCTCCGTCACCTGCTTCACCACGCCCTTCTCCAGGAGGTAGCGCACCGTCATGTGGTGGCCTCGCTGGTGGTCCTCCTCGAAGGCGTCCCCTTCCCGCACCTGGTTGAGGTTGGTGAGGCCCTCCACCAAGAAGTCGCGGTACATCTGCTCGGCGATGCGCTCGTGGTCCGGCGACAGCTCGGCCAGCGACGGGTCGAAGGCGTGCCAGAGTGCCACCAGATCCGCCCGCGCTTCCTCCAGCGTGTTGTCGTATTCCTTCAGGTAGCGCGAGGGATTGCCCTCCAGCTTCGCGTCCACCTGCCCCGAGGCGTGCCCCATCACCTCGTGGAAGGCCACCAGCCACTTGCGCGCGGTGACGGAGTACCTGCGCGCCCGCTCGGCCTCCTCGGGCGTGCGGGAGAACTCGATGGCCAGCGGCAAGCGCTTCATCGCCGCCGCGGCCTCCATCACGTTGCTCACCAGCACGCTCTTGCTGCCGTACTTCTCGCGGATGGCCTGCTCGTTGGGCAGGTTGATGCCGGCCGGCGGCCCCGGGAGGCTCGTCACCAGGTTGATGGCCTTGGCCACCGGTCTGACTACCTTCTTGCGCTTGTACGCGTCCGGCCAGGGCATCCGGTTCTCGAAGTCCTGCGCCCGGCGGGCGATGAGCTCCATCACCCGGTTCTCGTGGGCGTCGCGGTAGTTGACGAGCGCTTCCCACTGCCCCTTCTGGCCACGGGGGTCCACGTACGTCTCGATGAAGCCGATGTTCGCGTCCACCCTCGGGTCGGCCTTCAGCCACGCGATGTTGTAGGCGTCCCAGTCCTTCAGGTCGCCCGTCTGGAAGTAGCGCCCCAGCTTCTCGAGCGCGGCCTTCTGGTCCTTCGGCGCCGACTTCGCCGCCTCGCCCAGGTGGGCGATGACGCGCGAGAGCTCCTCCGCGTACAGCCCGCGCGGCACCTTCCCCTCGGGCGTGCCGGCGCGGAACACCTGCTCCACCAGCGTCCCGTCCACCTTCACCACGCGCGAGTTGAGCGGGTGCTTTTCCTGGAAGCCCTCCAGGTCCTTCACCGTCACGCCCCGCCCATAGGCCGTGTTCGCCGAGGCCGTGAGGATGTCCTGGCCCGCCGGCGGTGCCTTCGAGGTGAGCTGCGGCTCATGGCTGGCATCGAAGAGCGCGGGCTTCAACCCACCCAGCCACGCCTTCAGCGTCGCCTCGTCCTTCACGCCAAACGGAGCGCCAGCCTTCAGCGCCCGCAGCGCCGCGGCCTCCAGCTCGGCCGGGGTGAAGGTGGGGACGAACTTCTGGCCCGTCACCTGATCGTGGTTGCCCGTCTGGCCGTAGAAGCGCGCGAGGTACTCCGTCAGCTTCGCATTGAAGGAGCCCGGCTCCGCCCCGCCCTCGAGGCCGAAGAGGTACACGCCCTCCAGCAGCCGCTTGAGGGCGACCGTGTCCCAGCCGAGCTGGTCATAGGCGATCTCCTCTCCCGCGTGGGCCGCGAGCGTGAGGTACCAGGCCACGCGCTTCTCGTCCCTGGACAGCGCGGGCACGCCCGGCGCGTACATGCGGACGATGGCGTCATGGCCCAGCCTCGACACGAGGAAGGACGGCCCGGTGGAGGCGGGCGTCGCCGTGGCCGCCGGAGGAGTGCTCGGCGTCGGAGGCTGGGAGGGCTTCGCCTGCGGAGTGGCGGCGAGTGCCGCCGCCAGGAAGAGGGCTTTCACGGAGGCTCCGGGGAACGTTCAGCGGCACCCTGGTTAGCATCCGAGAGAGCGTGTCACCAGCGGTGGAAGGGGCAGGGCTGACGCCAGCTTGGAGCTGGCTGCCCAGGTCCCCTATCGCGCCGGGAATGCCTTCTCCTACGATTCGGGGGGGCCTCGTCGCCCCCTCTCAGGACACGCTCATGACGACCTTCTCCCGAAGCCTCGCAGGATTCCGCATTCCCATGCTCGCACTCGCCGGATGGCTCACCGCCGGTGTCCTCGCCTGCGAGGGCCCCCAAGGCCCCGAAGGTCCCCAGGGCCCCACGGGAGCCGCCGGACAGGACGACGTCCCCAGGCCCGTGCGCCTCCTGGACGACAAGGTCGGGCGCTGGCTCCCGGAGAACCGCACGCGGCTCAACGAGATGGTCCAATCCCTGGGCATCGCCAGCCCCAGGTTCGATCCGAAGAACCGTCCCGTGGCCGTGTTCGACTGGGACAACACCATCGTGAAGAACGACCTGGGGGACGCCACCTTCTTCTGGATGGTCCGGCACGACAAGGTGCGCCAGCCGCTCGACAAGGACTGGAGCACCACCAGCTCCCACCTCACCACCCAGGCCCGGGCGGCCCTCAACACGGCCTGTGACCTCGCCGCGAACCCGGGCGAGCCCCTCCAGACGAGCGTCCGCACGGAGTGCGCGGACGAGCTCGTCAGCATCTACAACCAGGGCAGGACGCGGTCGGGCCAGGCGGCCTGGAACAACCCCATCACCCTGACCCTCAACACCGCCTATGCCTGGGTGGCCCAGCTCCAGGCCGGCTACACCCCCGAGGAGCTCCGCTCGTTCGCTCGGGCCGCCTACGCGGAGAACGCCTTCAACCCGCCGGGCACCACGCAGACGGTGGGCACCACCGCCGGGCTCGCCTACCACGTCCAGGTGTACGAGGAGATGGTCGACCTCATCGAGACGCTGCAGGACAACGGCTTCGACGTCTGGGTCGTCACCGCCTCGCCCCAGTTCGTCATCGACGCCGTCTCCGAGGAGCTGGTCGGCATCAAGGCCAACCGGGTGATTGGCATCCGGCCCATGACGGACGCGCAGGGCCGCGTGACGCCTCGGCTCCAGGGCTGTGGCTCCGTGGCCCATGGAACGGACACGCTCATCACTTATGACCAGGGCAAGCGCTGCTGGATCAACAAGGTCATCTTCCACCAGCCCGCCGAGCAGCAACTGGCCCGCCAGCCGGACGCGAGCAAGCGCCAGGTCTTCGCGGCCGGGGACTCGGACACGGACCTTGCCTTCGTGCAGGACGCGACGCATCTCAAGCTGGCCATCAACCGCGCCAAGGTGCAGCTCATGTGCAACGCCTACGCGAACCACGAGGGCAAGTGGCTGGTGCAGCCCATGTTCGTCCAGCCTCGCGCCAAGGGAGCCAACTACCCCTGCACCACCGCCATGGACGCCGCCGGACAGCCCCTCACCAACGAGGTGGGCACCCGCTTCACCCAGGACTACGAGGATCGGGTCTACGCCCTGCCGTAGCTCAGGCGACGAGGTCCACGTTCTCGGACGGAGCGAGGTTGCGGCGAACCACGGCCGCGAGCGCATCGATGGAGATGGGCTTGCGGACGAACTCGGAGACGCCCGCCTTCAGGGCCTTGGCCTCGAGGTCCGGCGCCTTGCCGCCGGTGAGCAGCACGACAGGCACCTGACGCACCCGCTCGCGCTCGCTCGCGCGAGCCCGGCGCACGAACTCCAGGCCATCCATTCCGCCCGGCATGTTGAAGTCCGCGATGACGAGATCCACGGGGTGCGTCTCCAGCAGCCGCAGCCCCTGCTCGGCCCGGTCCGCATCGAGGAAGTTCAGATCCAACTTCATCAGGTAGACCTTGAGGATGTGCCGGATGGTGTTGCTGTCCTCGACGAGTAGCACGGTGCGCTTCATGGGAATCCCCTCATCTGGAGAATTCATTCCATTCCCTGAAAGTCCTGGTGTCGCCACCCGCAGTGGCGAGGAACCGTTGGCACGCTGAGGACTGAACAGAGTGAATGTAGGCCTGTGTAGCGTCCGATACTCGAGGCGTCTGCTCTCGTACGGAAACCGGATTGCCTCCCAGGCCTCGGCAGCCACCGCGCCAATCAGGTGGCTGTCCGGACTGGCTCGGGAGCGCGGGTCAGCTCGCGCGGTAGCGCGCGTCGAAGAGGCTGGTGCCCGGCTCGCGCTTCACGCCGTGGTCCGGGTTGGCGGACAGGTGCTCCAGCACCTTGAACACCGTCTCCACCTCGTCCGGAGCGCCCACGGCGATGGCC
>NZ_DASVSO010000369.1:0-3167 GCF_036388035.1 Archangium sp. | reverse complement strand
CTTCTCCGAGTGCTCCTCCAGCACCTCCAGGTTGGAGACGCTCGCATGGCTGGTGCCGCAGCGGAGGATGTCGCGGAAGGCCAGCAGGGACAGGGTGGTGTAGCCCCCCGCGCCGCTGCCGCGAGCCGCCAGCCGCTTCGCGTCCGCCTTGCCATCCTGCACCAGCCGCAGCGCGGCGTTGGCGCAGTCATCCACGTCCAGCACGCCCCAGTTGCCGTACAGCGACAGGCGGTACTCGCGGCCGTAGCCGGTGCTGCCCCGGTAGTTGACGTCCACCACGCCGAAGCCCCGGCTGGTGAAGTACTGGAGGGCCCAGTCCAGCTTCGTCGAGGCGGACGCCGTGGGGCCGCCGTGGTTCATGATGAGCAGGGGCGGCTTCTCGCCCGCGGGCGCCCTGTAGTCCGGGTTGTGCGGCGGGTAGTACCAGGCATGGGCCTCGCCCAGCTCGCTGGTGGGGTAGTGCAGCGGCTCGCCGCGCGACAGGTACGGCGCGAGCTCCCCCGGCACCTGGCTGGAGGCCTTGAGCACCTGCGGCTTGCCCGACTCCATGTCCAGCCGCACCACCGAGGCGGGGTGCTCCGGCCCGCCGCCCACGAAGCACGCCGTGGCGAAGCCCCCGCGCACCTGGGTGATGTCCGTGTAGGGCAGGCTCAGCTCGGCGAACTGGCCGAGCACCACGTCCAGCCGTCCCAGCTTCCACTGGCCCTGCTCGTTGAAGGCGCACACCACGTGCCGCGGCGAGATGAAGGCATACGTGGACATGCCCAGGCTCCACTGGGCCGCGCCGAACTCCGCCTTGCGCTCCAGCACCGGCACCACGCTGCGCCCCTGCAGCCGGTAGAGGTTCCACCAGTTGTTGCGGTCGCTCACGAAGTACAGCTCGCCCTGGGGCGACCACTCGGGCTGGAAGATGGACTCGGTGCTGCCGCCGGCCACCAGCGTCGGGTGGCGCAGCGTGCCGTCCTCGTCCACGTCCGCCACCCACAGCTCGCAGCCGTCCCACGGCATGCAGGGGTAGTCCCAGGCGAGCCACGCCAGGCGCCGGCCGTTGGGGCTCAGGCTCGGCGAGGAGTAGAAGTCACGGCCCTCGGCCAGCACCCGCTGCTTCTGCCCGTCGAGGTCCACCGCCACCAGCGAGCTGCGCGGCTGGCCGTCCTCGAGGTTGCGCCAGTCCTCGCGCACCGCCAGCACGCGGTTGCGCGAGCGGTCGATGATGAGGTCTCCGAAGCGGTGCTTGCCGCCCGTCTCCGGCGTGAGCGGCACCGGCGTGCGGCCCGGGTTCACCCGGTACAGCCGCTGATCCGGGTTCGTCCCGCTGCTGACGTGGTTGACGAAGATGACCAGCCCCTCGGACACCGCGAAGGAGCCACCGCCCTGCCCGTACACGAGGCTGCGCGAGCTGTAGACGGGCCTGCCCTCACCCGGCGGGGGGAGGATCTCCGAGAGCGTCCCGTCCGCGGTGCGCCGCACGAGGGCGTGCCGTCCCCGCTCGCCCGGGCGGATCTCCTGCCAATACACGTCGTCGCCATCGACGGCCACCTCTCCCAGCGAGAGGGACTGGGAGGAGATGAGGTCGGCGGTGATGGGGGACTTCCAGGAACCGTAGGCAGCCTCTCGACTCGAGAGCGTCATGAGCAGGCCTTTCCTTGGGGCGCGAGAAGGAGGGAGAGGCCTCTGATGTAGCACGCTGGAGCGACACGCCGGGTCGGGGGCGGGGGCCGCGTCCCGGCGGGAAGTGTTACGTTCTGGTCACCTGGGCGCAACGCCTCAGAAGGAGCCGCCCAGGCCGAGCAGCGCGCCCCGCGAGGAGACGGACAGCAGGGGCTGGAGGCGAGGGCGCGCGGCGGCCCTGGCGGTGAGTTGGGGCGTGGGCTCCTTGTTGGAGATCTCGTAGAAGAGGATGGGGCCCGCCAGGGTGGACAGCCCGATCACGGTGCCAGCGACCCGGCCTTCCGGGTCCATCTTCAGCGTCAGGGCGCCCAGCAGGCCGCCCACGAGGGCTCCCGCGCCCAGACCGGCGATCGACATGAGCAGGCTTCCATTGCCGCCGGTGACCTCGCCCCCCCACCACACGCCCACGGGATACCCGATGGCCAGGCCGAGGCTGCCCACGAGGGTGCCCGTCACCAAGCAACCCAGGCCAAGGGAGTCGGTGGGGCCACCCGTGGCCGCGCACAGGCCCAGGCCGATCAGTCCACCGGCGAGGCCGCCGCCCACCGACGTCACCGCGCCGGCCGCCGCCTCCGCGAGCAGGCGCAGCCCGAGGGGCGCCTGGCGCCGGGGCTCCGGGGCGGGCTCATCCACCAACCGCAGGGGGGCGCGCTCGTCGGTACCCGGGATGTCGGAGGGCGTCTCCTCGGCGGTGGTGGGTACCTCCTCGTCGGGGGTGGCGAGTGGCGCGTCCTGCGCGGCCAGACCCACGCGGGGGACGAGGAGCAGCAGGGAGAGCAGCAACGGAAGCTTGGCCCAGGAGGGCAGGGGGGTCGTCATGTCCGCGACATCTTGCAACGGATGGGCCCGAGCCCGCTCCCCTGGAGACGACGGTGACCGTTCGGCGCGGCGCCTCGCGGAATGAGCAGCCGGCTGCACAAGGGTGTCACCCGGGCTGCGCGGACGCGTCACCCGAGGGAGCGCACGTTGTCCCGGATCCATTGCAGGTACGGCGCGTGGCCCTCCGCCACGTCCAGTCGCAGCACCTCCGGACACTGGTAGGAGTGGAGCTCCACCACCCGCTGCCGCAGCGCCTCGAAGAGCGGAGCGCGTGTCTTGAGGATGAGCAGCGCCTCCGGCTCGTCGTGCACCTTGCCTTCCCAGCGGTAGATGGAGCGCAGGCCGGGCACCACGTTGCCGCACGCCGCGAGCTCCTCCTCCACCAGCATGCGGGCGATCTCGGCGGCCTTGTCGGCCGTGGGCGCGGTCACGAGGACGAGGATGGCATCGGTCATGGGGCAGGCATATCCGCTCGCTCGTGGACGCGGAAGGGGGCCAATTCCTGGCGCACCAACTATCTCAACCCGTGAGAGTTATTGTTCAGACGGATCATTCCCGACTCCCGACATGGAATGTTTTCCCTGAATTAAACCAAGCTCTCAAATGCTGTGCATTGGGAGACAAAGAGCCCTCGGTAGGGGCGTGTCCGACCCCGTGTGAGCGGCCCCATCCGTCCG
>NZ_DASVSO010000368.1:0-16338 GCF_036388035.1 Archangium sp. | reverse complement strand
GGCCTTCGTCAGCTCCAATGTCCACTACGTCGCCTCGGAGGTGCGGGAGCTGGCGGCGCATGGCGGGGAGCGCGAGCGCTGGGCGGAGGTGGAGCAGGCGCTCTCCGAGGCCCTCCAGGGCACGGAGCGGATGCGCCGCATCATCCAGGACCTCAAGACGTTCTCCCGGGTGAGGCCGGAGAGCGACCAGCGGGTGGAGGTGCACGCGGTGCTGGACCTGGTGCTGTCCATCGCGGCCGCGGAGGTGCGCCACCGCGCCCGGGTGGTGAAGGATTATGACCCGGTGCCGGCCGTGCTCGGGGACGAGACGCGGCTGGGTCAGGTGTTGCTCAACCTGCTCATCAACGCCGCCCAGGCCATCCCCGAGGGCCAGGCCCGCCAGCACGAGCTCCGCATCTCCACCCGCCAGGACGAGCAGGGCCGGGTCGTGGTGGCGGTGAGCGACACCGGGCAGGGCATCGCGCCCGAGGTGCTCCCCCGCATCTTCGAGCCCTTCTTCACCACCAAGCCGGTGGGGGTGGGCACGGGCCTGGGGTTGTCCATCTGCCACAGCTACGTGCAGGCCATGGGCGGAGACATCCGGGTGCGCAGCGAGGTGGGGCGGGGCACGACGTTCGAGGTGGTGCTGTGCTCCGCCGGGGAGGGCTCACCCGCGCGGTTGGAGGCGCAGGAGAGGAGCCCGCTGCGCAAGGCCGTCGGGGAGTAGAGGGCATGAGGGTGTCCGGGGAACCGGGCTCCAGGTATCGTCCCGCGGATTCCGCCGCCTCTGACGAGGGTCTCCTCCATGAATACGAGATATTGGAAGCTCCTGTCGTTTCCCGTGGCGCTGCTGCTGGGCGCCTGTGCCACCTCGGGCAACAGTGGCCGTGAGTCGCGGGAAGCCAGTTCCCCGGCTGCGTGGCTCGCGCGCGCACGCGTCGTCGACCTCGCCCATCCGCTCACCCCCGACATGCCCATCTTTCCGGGCGGAGCGCCCCTCGGCGTGACGGTGCTGGGCACCGTCGAGCGCGATGGCTACTTCATCCGCCAACTCGTGGTCGGAGAGCACATCGGTACGCACGTGGACGCGCCGGCGCACTTCGCCCCGGGCGCGGCCACGGTGGACAGGATTCCCCCGGAGATGCTGATGGGCCCGGCCGCGGTGGTGGACGTCACCGCGCAGGTCGCCCAGAACCCGGACTACGTGGTGTCCCCCGCGGACCTCGAGGCCTGGGAGCGCGAGCATGGCCCGCTCCAGCCCCAGCACCTGGTGCTCATCCGCACCGGCTGGGCCGCGCGCTGGCCGGACGAGAAGCGCTACCGCAATGCGGATGCGGCCGGTGTCATGCACTTCCCCGGACTCTCCGTGGCCGCCAGCCACCTGCTGCGCCAGCGGCAGGTGCGAGGCGTCGGCATCGACACCCTCTCCACGGACCCGGGCTCCAACACCACCTTCGAGCAGCACAGGGACTTCCTCGCTGGAGGCGGCTACCACATCGAGAACCTCGCGGATCTCTCGATGCTGCCTCCGGTGGGGGCCTTCCTCGTTGTCTCTCCTCTGCCCGTGAAGGATGGCAGCGGCGCCCCGGCGCGAGTGTTTGCCTTCCTCCCGCCGGAGGGGTGAGGAAGAAGATTTTATTCAGGGCTAAGCAACAACTCGCGCAATCCCAGGAAAATCCTCGTGAGATTCGTTCACGGAGCCGTTCCCCCTGGTGCGTGAGGTCCCATGAAATCGCGAGTTCTTTCCTCTCTGTTCTTTTCCGCTCTCCTTGGATTGTCTGCCTGTGGTGAGGGCCTGGAGCAGGAGTCCCTCCCGGAGGAGCTGGAGCTGATGCAGACCCGGCAGCTGCTGCGCCAGGAGCGGCCCGTTCCCGAGCAGTACATCGTGGTCCTGCGGGCGTCCGAGCCGAGCGTGGCGTCCCAGGGAGTCGCGGCGGTCGCCCAGGAGCTGGCCGCGCGGCACGCGGGCTCCGTGCTGCACACCTACGAGCATGCCTTCCGGGGCTTCGCGGTGAAGCTGCCCGAGGCCGCGGCCCTGCGCCTGCTCGAGGATCCGCGCGTGGCCTTCATCGAGGAGGACGGTGAGGTCCAGGCCGTGGCGACGCAGTCGAGCGCCCCCTGGGGCCTGGACCGCGTGGATCAGCCCGCCCTGCCGCTCAACGGCAGCTACGTCTACAACGTCAACGGCACCGGCGTGAATGCGTACATCATCGACTCCGGCATCCGCGCCACCCACACGGACTTTGGCGGGCGCGTGGTCTCCGCCTTCACCTACATCAACGATGGGCGCGGGACGACGGACTGCAACGGCCACGGCACCCATGTCGCCGGCATCGTCGGCGGCGCGACCCACGGCATCGCCAAGGGCGTGAAGCTGCACGCGGTGCGCGTGCTCGACTGCATGGGCCAGGGCACCGTCTCGGCCGTTGCCGCGGGCGTGGACTGGGTCACGGCCAATCACGTCAAGCCCGCGGTGGCCAACGTGAGCATCGTCTCCGGCCTCTCCACCGTGCTGGACACCGCCGTCACCAACTCCATCAACGCGGGGGTGACCTATGTGGTCGCCGCCGGCAACAGCAACGCCGACGCGTGCACCGGCTCGCCGGCCCGCACGGCCGCGCCCATCACGGTGGCCGCCACCAACAACCTGGACGAGCGCTGGGCCAGCTCCAACTTCGGCACCTGCGTGGACCTGTTCGCCCCTGGCATCGACATCACCTCCGCCTGGCACACCACCGACACCGCGACGGGCCTGATGTACGGCACCTCGCTGTCCACGGCGCACGTCACGGGCGCCGCGGCGCTCTACCTGGGGACCGCCACCACCGCCACCCCCGCCACCGTGGCCTCGGTGCTGACCAGCCGCGTCACCACGGGCATGGTGGTCAACCCCGGCACGGGCTCGCCCAACAAGCTGCTCTATACCCGCTGGATCGGTGACACGACCGCGCCCACCACCGCCATCACCGCGCCTGCCGCCGGTACCACCGTCAGCGGCACGGTGACCCTCAGCGCCAACGCCTCCGACAACGTCGGCGTGACCCGGGTGGAGTTCTATTTCAACAGCACCCGGATCGGCACCGACACGACCGCCGCGTACTCCCTCGCCTGGAACACCACGACCGTCGCCAACGGCACCTACACGCTCACCACCAAGGCCTTCGACATGAACGGCAACGTGGCCACCTCGGCTGGCATCACCGTGACGGTGAACAACGCCAGCTGCGCCATCACCCAGCAGCTGCTGGGCAACCCCGGCTTCGAGGGCGGCAACGTGAACTGGTACGCCTCCGCCGCCAACGTCATCGACGGCACGACCACGGGTTCGGCTCCTCGCACGGGCACCTGGAAGGCCTTCCTGCAAGGCTATGGCGCCGCGCAGAACGATCAGCTGGGACAGGTGGTCACCATTCCCAGCACCGCCTGCACCCTGGTGCTCAAGTTCTGGCTGCGGGTCGTCACCACGGAGACGGGCACGACCGCGTGGGACACGCTGACGGTGCGCACCCTGGACAACGCCACGGGCGCGGCGATCCAGACGCTGGCCACCTACAGCAACGTGAACGCGGGCACCGTCTACGTGGAGCGCTCGTTCACCCTCGCGGTGGCAAGCTACCGGGGCAAGACCATCCGCCTCCAGTTCGATGGCGCCGAGGACTCCACGAACGCGACGGGCTTCTTCATCGATGACACCTCGCTGACCATCACCCGCTAGTCCCGCTGTCGCAGGTCCCCCGCGCCAGGGCCGCGCCGACGCGATTGCCGCGTCAGCGTGCGTGCCCTGGCGCCGCTGTGTGAACCTTGACGGGCCAGGGAGACAGGATGTGAACCTGTCTCGCCTGCCCTGGTGCTTCAGCGTCCCTTGTAGGCCGGCTTGCGCTTCTCGGCGAAGGCCTTGAGGCCCTCCAGCCGATCCTCGGTGGCGAGCACCTTCTCGTAATGGCGCAGCTCCAGCGCGAGCGCCTCGTCCAGCTCCAGCGACAGGCCCTCGTCGACCGCGTGCTTCGCCGTGGCCACCGCGATCGGCGCGTTCTCCACGATGCTCTCCGCCAGCGAGTACGCCGTGTCCAGCAGGTGCCCCTCCGGCGCCAGCCGGTTCACCAGCCCGATGCTGAAGGCCTCCGCCGCGTTCAGCCTCCGGCCCGTGAGGATGAGGTCCTTCGCCCTCCCCGGCCCCACCAGCCGCGACAGCCGCTGTGTGCCTCCACCGCCCGGGATGATGCCCAGCTTCACCTCGGTCAGCCCCAGTTCGGCCGCCGGTGCCGCCACCCGCAGGTCGCACGAGAGCGCCAGCTCCGTGCCTCCGCCGAACGCCGCCCCGTTGATCGCCGCGATGAAGATGCAGTCGCTCTTCTCGATCGCCCGGAAGGTGCGCCGCAGCCCGTTCAGGAAGGCCCGCACCTCCTCCTCGGCCATCGTCCCGCGCTCCTTCAGGTCCGCCCCCGCGCAGAACGCCTTGTCCCCCGCCCCCGTCACCACCACCGCCCGCGTGTCGTGACCGCGCGACACGCGCGTCACCATCTCCTCCAGCTCCTTCAGCATCGCCCGGCTGATCGCGTTGCGCCGACCCTCGCCGTCGATGGTCCAGATCTCGATGGGTCCTCGTGCGTCGACCTTGAACTCCGCCATGTGCGCTCCCTTACCGGGCCCTACACCGGGCCACCAGTCGATCCCCCCAGCCTGCGGCGACTCCTCGGGCCTGACAAGGCGGAAACGATTACTCTTTTGGACGATGCGCACCGCCCCCACACGCTCCCTCGCCCGCTGGGTACCCTGGCTCTTCCTGGGCCTCGGGCTCGTGCTCCTCGTCCCCCTGGCGGCCCTCGCTCGCGGCGGCAGTGGTGAGAACTACCAGGCCCCCTCCAATGACCGTGACTCCGGCGGTGGAGGGAGCGTCCCCCTCGAGCTCGTCTTCTGGTTGTTGCGGCTCATCGTCGTGTACCCCCACATCGGGCTGCCCCTTCTGGGGCTCGGGGGAGTGGCCTGGTTCTTCTACCAGCGCAACCTCCACCCCACCGGCGCCACCCGGCGCGCCCTCCAGCAGCGCGAGGCCGAGCTGCGCACCACCGTCTCCTCGCGCGACGTCGAGGGCTGGGCGAACGCGCTGCGCCTCGAGGATCCTCAGTTCGAGCTCCAACCCCTGCTCGACAAGACGCGCCGGCTCTTCCTGGAGCTGCAGGACGCCTGGTTCAAGCGGGACATGTCCCCCGTGCGGCCCTTCCTCTCGGACGCCACCTTCCAGCGCTTCGAGGTGCAGCTCCAGCTCATGAAGGACCAGGGCGTACGCGATGCCATCACCGACATCCACGTGATGGACGTGCAGCTCATCGGGCTCGACCAGAGCGAGTGGTTCGACACCGTCCACCTGCGCGTGCGCGCCCGGATGCGCGACACCGACGTGCCCGCCTCCACCTCCGAGGCCGAGGCCCTCGCCGCCGCGAAGCGCGTCCCCCCGGAGGCCTTCACCGAGGTCTGGTCCTTCGTCCGCAAGCCCGGCGCCCAGACGCGCATCGGACAGGATCTCTTCCAGGGCAAGTGCCCCAACTGCGGCGCCCCGTACGCGGGCGGCGCCGCCAACCGCTGCGAGTTCTGCGGCGCCATCGTCAACTCGGGCAACTACGACTGGACGCTCTCGGAGATCACCCAGGGGATCGAGCACGTGCGCCACTACGCCCAGGTGGACAACCTGCGCGAGGCCCGCGAGGCCGACCCGGCCCTCAACCTGGAGATCCTCGAGGACCGCACCTCGCTCCTGTTCTGGAAGTGGGTGGACGCGCAGAGCCACGGCACCTCGCGGCGCCTGCACAAGGTGGCCAACGCCGAGGCCATTGCCCGGCTCGACGAGGAGCTCGGCGGCCTGCGCGAGCACGGCCGGCGCAAGGTGTTCCTTGAGTGCGCCGTGGGCGGCGTCATCACCCGCGCCTTCGAGGTGAACCCCGAGGGCTTCGACAAGGCCCACGTGGAGGTGCGCTGGAGCGCGCGCATGGGCGTCGGCCCCGCCAACGAGCGGCCCCCTGCCCTGCCCACCCTTCCGCAGCGCTGGGTCTTCACCCTGGTGCGCAAGCACGGCGCCCGCACCAACACGGACAACGGCATGTCCACGAACCGGTGCCCCCAGTGCAACGCGCCGCTCACCGACTCGGCCGCTATCACCTGTGACTACTGCGGCACCGCGCTCGGCAGTGGCGAGCGGGACTGGGTGCTGGCCTCGGCGGATTCCTTCGAGGCCTGGGACGCTCGCGAGCAGCGGCACTTCGATTCTGGCATGGCCGCTCGGAGGAGCGGGGTCCGCGACAGGCCCGCCGTGCAGACGCCGGCCGTGGCCCGGGGGCCCGCGGATGACGTCATCACGAATCCCCAGGAGCGCCAGCGCCTCCTTTATATGATGGCCGCGATCGCCGCCTCGGACGGCTCCGTGGAGGCCTCCGAGCGCAAGCTGCTCGAGCTGTGTGCCCGGCGGTGGGACGTCCCCTGGAGCAACGTGGAGATGGCCCTCAACTCCGGTCCCCAGCTCTTCACCCGGCTGGTGCCCCGAGGCACCCCCGAGGCCGAGAGCTTCCTGCGCCACATCGTGGACATGGCCCTGGTGGATGGGCGGATCGATCGCAAGGAGCGGCGGATGCTCGAGTACGCCGCCACCCACCTGGACCTCACGGACAAGCTGCCGGCGCTGCTGAACGGGCGTTAGCGGCTGCAATGCGAGGAACTCGTGACAGAGCATGTCACCCCGGAGTGGTAAGAGCTGGGACCCCCATGGAGGGTCCCTCCGGGCCCTCGACAGGAGTCCACCTTGAAGTCCAGGTCCCTGAAATCGCTCCTCGGCACCCTCGCCTTCATCGCCGCGCCCGTGGCCTTGGCCGGCCTCAGCGTGTCCCAGCCCCTCTTCGAGTCGAAGGTAAGAACCGCGCGCGCGACCACCAGCCCCCAGGGCGTGGTTGTCACCCGGGCGGAGATCTCCGGCGCGCTGAGCAGCTTCCTCGCCTACGACGACGGCACGGTCGACACCAGCGAGCGCTCCTACCTGTCCACCCGGGTCAATGACCCGGTCTTCCTCACCGATTTCGCCACCGACGCCCGGACGTACTTCTCCAGCTTCTACGAGCTGAACGACGCGGCCACCTCCCCCGCGCCCCTGAGCGTCTACCCGGTGGACGAGACGCCCGCCCAGGCGTTCGGCGTCAGCGGCGTCCTCTCCGGCAGCGCCGCCATCCAGGAGGGCGTCATTCCCTCCCAGCCCTACCAGCCGGGCGTGGCCAACCAGGTGACGCTGCAGTGGACCTACTACAGCTCCTTCGACAGCACGGGCGTGGGCGTGTTCGACCCCATCAACGAGGCCGAGCTCCGGCTCGCGCTGGCGCTGCCCGGCGCCACGCAGGCGGAGATCAACGGGGCGGTGGCCTACCTCAACCAGATCGCCGGCAACAGCAAGCGTCTCTACAAGGCGAGCTGGAAGAACGACTACGGCCGCCAGTACCCCGGGGGCCTGGGTGGCTTCGTGGTGGCCGCCGTCAGCACGGACCGGCGCTTCGTGCGCTACGTCGAGTTCATCACCTGGTCGGAGTAACCACCCACGGTGACGGTGGCGGGTCCGCCTGCGGGCCCGCCCCTCACGGGCGGTGAACGGCCCGGTTTCTCATCCCGGGAGAAGCGCGCGAAAATCCCGGGGTGGGGGTGACAACTTCGAGCGGCTGTGGTGTTGAGCAGCGCACCATGGCTTTCCCGCGTCTTCCCACCCTCCTCCTGCTCGTCCTGCTCGCGCTTCCCGGCCCCGCTCGGGCGCAGGGGGTGCCCTCGACGGCCAGCGAGCCGCGCTCGGTGGAGGTGGACCTCCAGACCTCCGACGCCGGCACCACCGTCTCCGCCGAGGACGCCGAGCGCCTGGGGCTCTCCACCGATGGCGGCGTGGCCCGGCTCGTGCCGCCCTCCCTGCTGGCGGACGCGCCCGCAGCGTGGCCCGAGGGCCTGGAAGGCACGGCCGGCGAGGTGGTGCTGGAGCTGCTCCTCGACGAGCAGGGCCACGTCACCGAGGTGAAGGTGGTGCGGGCCCCCGCCGAGGCGCGGCTCACCGAGGCGGCGCTCGCGGCGGCGCCTGGCCTGCGCTTCACTCCCGCCACCCTGGGGGGGGTGCCCGTGTCGGTGCGCCTGCCCTTCGTCTACCGCTTCGAGCCTCCCGCGGCGCCCGCCGCCGCCGTCGCCCAGGCCCGCCTCACGGGCGAGGTGCGTGCACGCGGCACCCGCCGCCCCCTGGTGGACGCCACGCTCTTCCTCGACGGCAGTCCCACCCCGGTCGCCACCACCGATGCCCAGGGCCTCTTCTCCCTGGAGCTGCCCGCCGGGGCCCATCGCCTGGAGGTGCGTGCCCCGGGTCACAAGCCCTCCACCTTCGAGGAGACGCTCGCGACCGGCCAGTCCCTGCGCGTCATCTACCGCCTGCAGCCCGGCGCGGTGAGCCCGTACGAGACGGTGGTGCGGGATGACCGCCCGCGCACCGAGGTCACCCGCATCTCGCTGCACGAGCAGGAGATTCGCGAGGTGCCCGGCACGCTGGGAGACCCGTTCCGCGTCGTCATGCTCATGCCGGGCGTGGGCAGCCTCGCCTCGGGCATCAGCTACCCCGTGGTGCGTGGCAGCCAACCCGCCGCCACCGGCTTCTTCCTCGATGGCGTGCGCATCCCCATGCTCTACCACTTGCTGCTCGGGCCGGCGGTGGTGCACCCGGACTTCATCGACACGGTGGACTTCTACCCGGGCACCCCGCCGGTGCAGTACGGGCGCGTGCTGGGCGGCGCGGTGGAGGGGCGCATCACCCGTCCGCGCGAGGATCGGCTGCACGCCACCGCGTACGCGGATCTGCTCAACAGCGGCGGCTTCGTCGAGTACCCCATCCAGTCCACCGGCACGAGCATCAGCGTGGGCGGGCGCGTCAGCTACTCCGCGCTGCTCATCGCCCTGACGGCCAACGCCCTCAACCGCGAGGAGGCGCAGCGGGTGCGCGCGGGCTTCTGGGACTACCAGGCGCGCATCGAGCAGAAGGTGGGCGAGGGGCGCCTGCGGCTGTTCGCCCTGGGCAGCTCGGACGACGTGGGCATCAGTCCCGAGCTGCGCGAGGGCAGCGAGGGGATCGGCGTCGCCTCGCGCTTCCACCGGATTGACCTGCGGGGCACGCACCCGCTGGCGGGCGGCGAGGGCGAGCTGGGCCTCACCTGGGGCTCGGACTCACTGGGGCTGGTGGGCGATCAGACGGTGCTCCAGCAACCGAGTGGTACCCTGGCGCGCCAGCGCGTGGGCGAGTACGGCATGGAGCAGCAGAGCCTCGCGGCGCGTGCGAGCTGGAAGCGGCGGCTGTCGGACGCGATGGACCTCCTGGTGGGCGGTGACGTGGAGCACCGGCGCGCGGCCACCCGCCTCACCGGCACCGCGAACCCGCCGGGCTGGCGGCCCGGGGACGAGGCGGATCCGCTCAAGAATCCCTCCTCGCTGGCCACCTTCTCCGGCGCGTACGCCTCGCTGACGTGGCGGCCCGCGGAGCGCTGGCTCGTGGTGCCCGGCCTGCGCGTGGACGCCTACCACCTGGTGCCCGGCATCACGCATACCGCCCTCGAGCCGCGCCTCACCGTGCGCCACACCCTCTCGGAGACGCTCACCCTCAAGGGGGGCGCGGGCCTCTTCCACCAGCCCCCCACCGTGCTGCTGCACATCCCCGCGGTGGACACCTCCGGCCTGCGCTACGGCCTGCAGTCGGGGGCCCAGTTCGACGTGGGCGCCGAGTGGAAGGCCGTCGAGGGCCTGGAGCTGAGCGCGGACGCCTTCTACAACCCGCTGTCGCGCACCGTGGAGTTCGACCTGGCCGACGTGGCGGAGAACCGGCGGCGGCGCGATCTGGCGCTGGAGGACCCGGCCGCCAGCGGCTACGCGTACGGCTTCGAGGTGATGGCCCGCCACCCGCTGGGCCGCGACTGGTTCGGCTGGGTCTCCTACAGCTTCCTGCAGAGCAAGCGCCGCGTACGCTTCAACCGCATCGGCGATGACAACCGCGTGGTGGAGCGCGTGGAGGGCACCCTGCCCTTCGCCTTCGAGCAGGCCCACGTCGTCAACGCCGCCCTCAGCTACAAGCTCGGCAACAACTGGACGCTGGGCACCGTGGTGCACTTCAACACCGGCCGGCCCGAGACGGGGCAGATCACCTCGCTCACCCAGCGCACCACCACCGACGCCACCGGGCAGACGCAGTGGGTGCGGCAGGACATGGATCGCGCCGGGCGCCTGGCCCCCTTCTTCCGCGTGGACCTGCGCGTCGCGAAGTCGTGGGCCATGAAGGACTTCACGCTCGACGCCTACCTGGACCTTCTCAACGCCTCGCTCCAGCAGGAAGTGCTCGCCTACGAGTACACCCGCACCGACGCCGGTGCCCTCGAGCGCAAGCCCCTGAGCCTTCCCATCATTCTCCCGCTCCTCGGTGTGAAGGGGACCTACTGACATGCGCCATCTGCGTCACTGCCTCGCCCTGCTGCCCCTGCTCGCCGCCGGCTGCCGCTACCCGGAGGACCCCGTCTTCGCGTACGGCCGCGCGCTCAACCCGGACGGCTCGCCCCTGGCGGGCGCCACCGTGAGCGTCGAGCGGGCCCCGCCTCGCGAGTCCAACTACACCGAGAACGGCGAGCCGCCCCCCGAGACGCGCCCCGTCTTCAGCCCGTACGCGACGTCCACCGTCCAGGCCAACGGCGACTTCACGGTGCAGTTCCTCACGGGCGAGGTGGAGGAATGGGCGAGCGACTATGCGTACCTTCAGTATCGCTTCCGCGCGTCGCTGCCCCTGAAGGACGGCGAGGGCACCTTCATCTACTTCACGTTCAGCGGCGACATGGAGCTGCCCACCCTCCAGCGCTGGGATGCCCGGCTCACCGTGGGCGAGGGCGCCCAGGGGCCCACCCTCTCCTTCGCGCCCGCTCCGCCCGCCCCCGAGCTGCCTCCGAGCGGCAAGCCGCGGATCATCTTCTTCCACGGCCTGGAGGGTGGAGAGGAGACGGTGACGATGCCCGCCCACACGACGCCCGAGTCCATCTTGCAGCTCTTCGCCGGGGGCGAGCGGCTGTGGATGGAGTCGGGCGTGAGCGCGCCCTGGGTGCCGGGCCCGTACGTGCTGGAGGACTTCGCCAGTCCCGAGGCGCAACTGCGCGCCGTGGCCCTGGGGCAGTGGAGCTTCAGCCCGCTGGGTACCACCGGCAGCCATGTCCTCTTCCGGCAGGAGTGGCGCACCGCCCGCACGCCGCTGCCCGCTGGCACCGCTCGGCCCGTCAGCCGGGGCGCCTCGTGCGAGCCCTCGCCCTCGGAGGTGTGTCCCTTCACCGACGGCCGGCTCACCCCGGTGGTCTTCTCCGAGAACAGGGCCGTGGGTGAGATGGCGCGCTCCATCACCGTCACGCTGGCCGAGCCCATGCACCTCTCGCGCGCCGTCATTCGAGGGCTGGATTCCCAGCACGCGTTCGAGGGCGTGGAGCGCCTGCTGCTGGAGGGCAGCGCGGACGGTGAGCACTGGGTGCCCCTGACGGAGCGCCGCCTGCGCGACCGCACCCGCCGGGAAGCCATCCTGCGGAGCGAGTACGAGAACCTCGCCCTCGACACCGCCTGGAACAGCCCCTTCGACGAGAAGCTCGAGCTGTACGATCAGGCCCCGCGCTTCTTCGATCTGCCGCTGAAGACCCTGGAGCCGGTGCGCCACGTCCGGCTCAGCCTGGACAGGGGACAGTCGGAGGCGCCCCTCCTCCTGTTCTCCCTGGCGGAGGTGTCCCTCTTCCCTTGACGCCTATACTCCGGGGCATGTCCCGACGACTCGGTGTGCTCGCCACCGCCCTGCTCCTGCCCCTGCTCGGGGGGTGCTTCCTCGATCCCACCTGCGAGCCCACGTGCGATGGCGACGTCATCGCGAGGTGTGGCTGGGAGTGCTCCGGCGAGGGGAAGCTCGACGTCGACGAGTGCCACCGCGAGTACTCCCAGGAGGACTGCGCGGCCCAGACGGGCCCGAGCGGCGGACCCAAGACGTGCCGGCTGGTGCCCACGCAGGGCTCCGCACCCGTCCCGACGTGCGTCGATGCGAACATGCCCCGCTGTGACCCGGAGGCCACGCTGTTCTGCACCGGGCCCCACTCCTGGGCGGCGTGCCTCGCCACTACCGAGGGCGGCTACATCTCCTCCACCCAGGAGGACATCTGCGCCGACACGCCTGGACTCGAGTGTCACACCTCCGGCGCGAGCCTCCTGTGCGTCGACTCGCCCAAGCAGCGCTGCGACCCGGCCACCTACCCGCGGTGCCTGGACGGCGGGACGCTCCTCGAGTGCCTCGGGACGCCGGCCGCGGAGGGCTCCTACGTGAGGACCCTTCCCTGCCAGCCGGCGCGGTGCACTGGCGCCCCGGGTGCCGCCCGCTGCCAGTCCTGAGCGTCGCCTCGCCCTCAGTGGGACGGCGGCGGGCCCGAGCGGAAGTGCTGGCGCACGCGCGGCCTCGGCCGCGAAGCCGTTGCTCTCCAGGCGGGCCGTCACCCATGCCCCTTCCCTCGCGCGTCACATGCGCTCGGGCTCGATGATGCCCGCGAACACGTCCCAGCTGTCCTCCATGGTGACGTAGTTGTCGGTGAGCTCCTCGCCCTGCGCGATGTCGCGAAGCGCGAGCGTGTACTGCCGCGTCGGATCATTGCCGCAGTTGGGCGTGGGCGAGTGATTCATGAACCGGGCGTGGTCGCCACACAGCACGAGCGTGCCGCGATCACTGTAGGCGTAGCGCGCCAGGAAGGTCTTCATCGTCGGCGACATGGGGACGACCTCTTCCGGGGTGAACCGCTGGTCCACCGGTGGATCGAACCCCCAGATCACGGTGCCCTTTGGAATGGGCTGGCCCGCGAAGAGGCCGATGCCGTGGATGCCGGATGGAGCGATGTGAGCCTTGATACGAAGCATGGTGATGTGTGTCCTCTCGTCCCGCGGAGTCCCGATGCCGGGACCCGTTCGGTCCGCGTCTCCGTCCCCAGGGTATTTGCGCAGAGCGCGAGACTGAAGGCCATTTCTGTGCTCCCCGTGGAGTTCCCACGGGTCCGGGTCGGGAGTGCCCCAGGGCCTCCCCTCTGGGGGCGCTCCGCGTGTGTTGCACCCAACACCCCGCCGAGGAGGCGGGAGCCGTCGGAGTGTCCCACCGTGGAGGGTGGGCAGACCGGGTGCTGTCCCAGGTGGTCCTTCAGAGCGGCGGCGATTTCTGGTTGAAACTGGGGGGTGAGCCCCACCCCGACGAAGCAGCCCCGCCAGACCGGGCACGGTCCCTCCCGAGAAGCCGAGGAGGGGCCCATCATGATGCCCCTGCCCCGCTTCTACGGCACCTCCACGACGGCGAAGCTGGAGACCCGTGCGCGCCAGCTCGGCCTGCGCCTGGGGATCGTGTACGGCGAGGGAGACCGCTGCGACCGTTATTTCGTGGCGTCAATGGACGGCAAGCGGCTGGAGCGCCTGGTGCCACTCGGGTGGACGGCGGACGAGGCCGAGGAGTCCCTCGGGAACATGGCCCGGGAGCGACTCGAGGAAGAGACCCGGAAGACATCCAGGGGCTCGGGCCCGCGCCGGTAGGCAGCGGACAGGACATGGCAGTACGGCTCGGGGGCTCCAGCCACCGCGCTGGACGCCTCCCGGGTTTTCTCATGGGAGGCAGACCAGATGCGCGAGCGCGGCAGTGCGGGAGAGGCACGAGAGTCCCCCTGGCGGTTGATTCCCGGAGCCCAGGTGGCGGGCTTCACCGTCTTGGGGCTGCTGGCCTCCGGGAGCTTCGGCACGGTGTACCGGGCGAAGCGGGACGGGCGGCTCTTCGCCATCAAGCTGGTGCCCTGGGACCCACGGGGCGACCGGGAGGTGGACGCGCTGCGGCGGGTGCGCCACCCGAACGTGGTGGGCTTCCATGGCTACGGCCTCTGGCCGGACGAGGAGCCGCGCTTCCTGGTGCTGGCGCTGGAGCTCGTCGAGGGGCGCACGCTGGACGTGTGGACCTGGGAGGAGAACCCCACCGCGCTCGAGCTGATGAGCCGGGTGCTGCGACCGCTCGCGGGCACCCTGGAGGCGGTGCATGCCGAGGGGGTGGTGCACCGGGACGTGAAGGAAGCCAACGTCGTCATGCGCGAGGCGGACGGGCAGCCGGTGCTGGTGGACTTCGGCGCGGCCGGGTACGAGGGCGCCACGCGCCTGACGACGCGCCTGCCACCGGGCACACCGGAGTACCGCAGCCCCGAGGCCCTGTGCTTCGCTCGTGAAGAATGGGAGGGCGAGCCCTACCCTCCCAGCCCCGGAGACGACCTGTGGGCGCTGGGCGTCACGCTCTACTGGCTGCTGACGCGCACGCTGCCCTTCGGGGACCGGCACAACCTGAGACTGGCGCAGACCATCCTCCAGGAGCCCCCGACACCGCCGCACGAGCTCAACCCCCGCGTGCCCCTGGCCTTGAGCGCGCTGTGCCTGCGCATGCTGGAGAAGCGCCCCGAGGCGCGCTTCGCGGACGCGGGCGAGCTCGCGGAGGCCCTGGAGGCGGCCGCGGCCGCGGCTGACGACTCCTGGCGCGTGCCGCTCTTCCCGGGAGAGAGGAAGGAGAAGCACCCCACCCCCACCCCCGCGCCTCCCCTCCTCCCGGCGGCGCGCGAGCACCCGCCCTCCCGGTGGTGGCCCTGGACCGTCGTGCCTGTGTTCACCGCGGCCCTGGTGCTGGGGCTCTCGATTGAAGCGCCACCCCCACCCACGGAGTTGCCCCGCCAGCACACGACGGCTCACGCCAGCTTCGGCCAGGAATTCGATTCGGAGGACATGACGGGAGAAGTTGTGTCCGGCGCGGAACCGCAGAAGTCACCCACCCCCGCGCCCATGCACGAGGAACGCCCGATGATCACGTCCCGTAAGACCCGCACTTTGATTGCCGCCGGTTGTGTTGCCGGTTCCGCTGGTTGCGTGAGCGGCCCGCAGCTGCGCCCCCCTCCTCCGGAAGACTGCCCGCCGGGAGCTGAAGAGACCATGGAGCGGCTCAACATCGACGGTATCAAGCATGGGGCCGTCTTCCCTCCTTACAACGAGCCGGTCTCGGTCCTGACCGTCCAGGAGGGCCCTGTCATGCTCCAGCCGTTCACGTTCAGGGGCCCGAATCACAACGACCGCGACCTCGGCGAAAAATCCCGTCTCCTCGGGAGGCTCTACATCGGGAAGGACCGTGTTTACGGTCGATTCACCGCGCTCCGCCTGCCCAACGGGGAGGTGGTGCCGGTGTGCATGGAGATGTCCCCGGCTTTCCCTTCCGAGGTGGAGCACGCCGTGCCTCTGGAGGAGGGCAGCACGCCCCAGCAGCCACGCATCGTCTCCAGCGTCTCGGTGCAGGCGGTCTACCGCTTCGAGTAGGTCCATCCTGGAAGGCTCCACACCGTGCTCCCTTCTCTCTTGTTGTTGTCAATGCTTCACGGCTCGCCCGGCGTGCTGTCCACTACTGCCGTCTGCCAGGACGTGCAGCGCGTGGAGTTGTCGTTGGCGCGAGGTGCACCCATGGAAATCTGCGTCAGTGCGGGCCTCCTGACGGGCTTCGTTTTCGACGCACATGTCACGGTGGACCTGGAGGAGGAAGTCCGCTTCGCGGATATCACGCGAGGCCGCGCCAGCATCAACGTCATGCCTCCAGGGGACAGCCTGGAGGGTGAGCGTTTTCGACTCACCGCGCGCTTCGTGGACGGATCGGGTGTCACCTTCGTGCTCGTCGTCCACAAAGGACGGGCAACGCGACAGATCGAGGTGTACCGAGACAAGCGCACGAGGGAGTCCTTCGAGCACGAGCTGGCCCAGGAGCATGCGAAGAATCAGCAACTCCAGTGGGAACTCGATCAGCTCAAGCACGAGCTTGGGCAACTGCGTAACGACTACGGGGACCCGGGCTCACTGCGGAGGTTGATTGCCAGGCAGTCGATAGATCCTTCTGGCATTCGTGCCCTGGCTATGGATCGGGAGTTGCACAGGCGTGTGCAGGGCGGCCTCTCGCTCCAACGGGGTGTCGCCTATCGCAGCTACAAGCGAGTGACCGTGGAGGTGTGGGTGCTGAACTCCGGCGAGACGCCATGGTCGGCCGTCGGGGTGTCATTCGTGGACGCCAAGGGCAAGGAGCTGACAGAGGGAATACAGCTCTGGCACCAGGATGGCTCCACCCCTCCGAACCAGAAGAGCCTGCTGGTGGTCGAGGTTGACGCTAAACCCCAGGAGCTTCATGGCAAGCTCACGCTGCGCCTGAGGGAGAACGGACCGCGTACCCTCAGCATCCCGGAGGTGGTGATTCCTCGATGAACGAGAGAGTGCCCTGGAGTGTTC
>NZ_DASVSO010000367.1:0-2330 GCF_036388035.1 Archangium sp. | reverse complement strand
GCGCGAGCATCCCGGGTCGTCCTCAGCGCGAGGCTGTCTGGGGTGCGGAGCGGCGGGCCGGTACCCACAGCGAGAAGCGCAGGCCCGTGTGGGCGGACCACTCCCAGACAGGAGGCACTCCCGCGAGGTCGCTCCGCCACTGGCCGCGCCCGTCGAGCACGAGGCTCAACGGCTGGTCGTTGATGGCCAGGAGGATGAGCTCGTAGCCGGCGCGCACGCGCAGCCGCTCGGGGTTGCGCGAGCGGCCCTCCACCTCCGAGTCGAAGAAGACCTTCTCGGCCTCGGCGGCGAAGGTGAGGTGGTGGAAGCCGTTCGCGTCGAGGGTGAGGTCACCCTCGAAGGCCGCGCCAGGCACGAGCGTGAGGAAGCGGTGCGTGCGGTCGTACTCCAGCGAGGGCCCGGCGCGCACGCGCACGTACGAGGAGAGATCTCTCGAGTGCCACAAGTCCAGCGTGAGGTGCGTGGCGCCGAGGGTGAGGAAGGCCGCCTCGGTGTCGCCGCGGCGGAGCAGCTCCATGCGCAGCAGCTCCAACCAGAGGCCCATGTCGAAGTGGGCGTCGAACCGGCGTGGCTTGCCGAGGAAGGTGCTCACCCGGATGGGCGGCTTGTCCCGGCGGACGTTGGTGTCGTAGCGCAGCAGCGTGGAGTCGAGCGACGCCTGCTCCCCGAGGAGCAGCTCGGTGTCGAGCATCGTGAGGCGGCGCATCAACTTCTCGCCTCGGGGGAACTCGGTGATGATGCCGAAGTCCACCCGGCCGCGCCCGAGGCTCCGCTCCTCGCCATGGCGCCACAGCGGAGCCCACGCGCCCCCGAGCCAGATGCGCCGGTGCAGGTCGAAGTTGAACTGCATCACCCGGCCGCGCTCGTCGCGGTACCAGCCAGGTGGCGTCTCGGGGAGGGCGGGCACGAAGGTGTAGCCCTCCGCCGCGTGCCGGCGGACATCCTCGATGCTCTCGCTGCAAAGGGGCACGCGCTCGAGGGGCCGGTCGCTCTCCGTGCCATCCGCTTCCCGCTCGTGGGCGGGCGCGGCGAGGCAGCGCCGCGTTTGCATATCGCACTGCACACGATAGCGGCCCGACGGCACCTCGGGCGAGGGCCCGAGCGAGGCGCACAGGCTGTGCCAGTCCCAGCGCAGCACGGGCGGGGGGGACTCCGGAGGGGCGAGGGTTATAGGGGGCTCGGTGCCTCCCACCTGGGTGAGCAGGAGGGCGAGGAGCGCGGCCGTCATCATGTCGGGCCTCGGGGGGGTCCCGCGGTATGCGGGGGAGCAGGCAGGTGCGATTCAAAACGCATGCCCCCGCCTGGAGACCAGCCCGGCGTGAGGAGGGTGTGCAAGAAGGTGTGCAGTCCCCGGCACGATGCGCGGCAGACTGCACGCAGCCTGCTCTGGCGGAGGTCGACCGGAGCGGGGGGCAGGGATATAAGGCCGCGACCCGTGCGCAGCGCGCGGGCCCGAGCGGATGGAGGCGAGTTTCCCCGTGGCGAGTGACGGACCAGAGCAGCAGCAGGAGCCGCAGACCTTCACCGAGGCCGTTCTCGGCAAGGGCATCCATCAGGAGTCGTGGGCCCGGCGCTGGATGGCGCTGGACCCGACGATGCGCGTGGCGTTTGCGACGGCGGCCTTCGCGGCGCTGCTCCTCATCCCCTACCTGGGCGCGGTGGGCCTGTGGGACTGCTGGGAGACGCACTACGGCGAGGTGGGCCGCGAGATGGTCCAGCGCCGCGACTACGTGTTCCCCTACTGGGAGAGCGCGTGGTTCTTCTCCAAGCCGCCGCTGACCATGTGGATGCAGGCGCTGGGCATGCAGGTGGTGGGCACGCTGCGCTCCGAGGGCGCGCTGGGCCTCTACACCGAGTGGGGCATGCGGATGCCCTTCGCCCTGCTGAGCATCGCCGCGGTGTCGCTGCTGTCGCTGGCGGTGGCGCGCGTGGTGAACCGGCGCGCGGGCCTGGCCACCGGCTTCGTGCTGGCCACCATGCCGCTCTACTTCCTGCTCACCCGACAGACGGTGACGGACACGCCCTTCGTCACCACGCTGGTGTGCGCCATGGCGTGCGCGATGATCGGCCAGCTCGACGACACCACGAAGCAGCGGGCCGGCTGGTGGTACGCCTTCTACGTCTTCGCGGGCCTGTCCACCCTGGCCAAGGGCCTGCTCGGCGTGGGCCTGCCGGCCGTCATCCTCGTCCTCTACGCCCTCTTCGCCGTCATTCCCTATGACGCGGCGAGCCTCAATGCCCACCTGCGCTGGCTGCTGGAGCCGGCCTTCCGCGCCGAGGTGCGCGCGGGCAAGCAGCCCATGCCGGTGCTGTGGGGGCAGATGTACAAG
>NZ_DASVSO010000366.1:0-34787 GCF_036388035.1 Archangium sp. | reverse complement strand
GCACTTCGTCACGGGCGAGGGCAACGCGGTCTGCGGCTGGGACTACAACGAGCAGCTCACCCGGGCCGTGGTGCGGGGGCCGGGCGGGGAGCGAGTGCTGAGCGCGAAGGAGCTGAACGGGGACTCGGTGGCGGCGGTGCTGGACCTGGAGGGTGACGGGCAGGTGGAGCTGCTCCTGAACGCGTCCTGGCCCACACATCGGGTACGGCTGATCCGCGAGGACGGCTCCGAGGTGGTCTGGTCCGAGGTGGAGAACTGCGACTGCGGGTGTTGACCCGCCCGGGGGCCGTGCTCCCCGACAGGGCAGGCGAGGGGCCCCCACCGCTGAACGTCCTTCCAGATGGGCGGAAACTCGTTACAAGCAGGGTTTGCCTCTAGAAGAGCACCCTGCCTTGAACGCCGACGAACTCCTCAAAGACCTGAACGAGCCCCAACGGGAGGCGGTCCTCCATGGGGATGGGCCACTCCTCGTGCTGTCCGGCGCGGGCAGCGGCAAGACGCGCGTCATCACCCGCCGGGTGGCCCACCTGGTCCAAGTGCGCGGCGTCCTGCCCTGGCGCATCCTCGCCGTCACCTTCACCAACAAGGCCGCGCGCGAGATGCGCGAGCGGCTCGTCCAGCTCCTCGGCAACCAGGCACACGAGCTGGTGGTGAGCACCTTCCACTCCTCGGCGTCGATGATCCTGCGCCGCGTCCTCCGGGACGAGTCGGTGGCGTCCCTGCTGGGGCTCACCCCCTCGTTCGTCATCTACGACGACGGGGATCAGCTCCAGCTCATCAAGCGCGCCATGCGCGAGGTCCGCGTGGACCCCGTCATGCAGCCGCGTGAAATCCTCCACCGCATCGACCAGGAGAAGAACGCCGCGCGCCTCCCGGACGAGATGGTGGTGGACGTGGACGACCTGCGCGGCGGGGTGGTGCAGAAGACCTACCGCGCCTACCAGCGGTTGCTGCGCGCGGCGAACGCGGTGGACTTCGGCGACCTGCTCCTGCTGCTGGTGGCGCTCTTCCGCAAGCGCCAGGACGTGCTGGACCAGTACCGGCGGCGCTTCCAGCACATCCTGGTGGACGAGTTCCAGGACACCAACCCCGTGCAGTACGAGCTGCTGCGCCTGTTGGCCCCGCCGGAGCGGCGTCCCAACCTGGTGGTGGTGGGCGATGACGACCAGTCCATCTACCGCTGGCGCGGCGCGAGCGTGGACAACATCCTCTTCTTCCCGGACCACTTCGCGGGCGCCCGGGTGGTGAAGCTGGAGCAGAACTACCGCTCGGACCAGAACATCCTGGACGCGGCGCACGCGGTCATCGCGCGCAACACGCGGCGCATGACGAAGAAGCTGTGGAGCGAGCGGCCCAAGGGCGAGAACCTCACGCTGCTGATGAACCGGGACGAGCGCGCCGAGGCCCAGGAGGTGGCGCGCCGCATCCACGAGCTGCAACGCGAGGGCTTCATCAAGTACTCGGGGATGGCGGTCTTCTACCGGACGAACGCGCAGAGCCGCGTGCTGGAGGAGGCGCTGCGGCTGGCGCGTGTGCCCTACACGCTGGTGAGCGGACGCAGCTTCTACGACCGGGCCGAGGTGCGTGACGCGGCGGCCTACCTGCGCCTGATGGTGAATCCGCGCTCGGACGCGGACCTGCTGCGCATCATCAACACGCCGGCGCGAGGCATTGGCGACACCACGGTGGAGCGGCTGGTGGACTGGGCCAACCAGGCGGGGGTGAGCCTGTACGAGGCCACCGCGGCGCCCGAGCGGATTACCGGCCTCAACTCGGCGGCGGTGCGCCGGCTCACCGGCTTCCACGCGGTGGTGTCCTCGCTGCACGCCTTCGCGCAGGAGTCCAAGGACGCGGCGAGCGCGGTGGACCAGATGCTGAAGGACTCGCACCTGGTGGAAGCGCTCATCACCGAGGGCAGTGACGAGTCGCTGTCGCGCGCGGAGAACCTGCGCGAGTTCCTGGGCGCGGCGCAGGAGTTCGACCTGAACCGGGCGGCCGCGGCGGTGGCGGCGGCCTCGTTCGGGGACGAGGAGGAGGCGGCGCCCCGCGCGCCGGAGGACGAGGGCCTGGACACCTCGCCGCTCACGGCGGACGTGCCCGCGCTCAACGCCTTCCTGGAGCAGATCAGCCTCGTGGGCGAGGCGGACGCGGACGTGGGCGAGGGCCGGGTGGCGCTGATGACGCTGCACGCGGCGAAGGGGCTCGAGTTCGACGCGGTGTTCATCACTGGCATGGAGGACGGAGTCTTCCCGCACTCGCGCTCGCTGGCGGCGGAGGACCCGGACGGGGAGGAGATGGCCGAGGAGCGGCGGCTCTGCTACGTGGGCTTCACCCGCGCGCGCAAGCGGCTGTTCATCACCCTGGCGCAGTGCCGCTCGCTGTTCGGCGAGCTGCGCTACAACCCGCCCTCGCGCTTCCTGCGGGAGGTGCCGCAGTCGCTCTTCGGCTTCGCGGAGCAGGAGCTGGAGACGCCTGCCGCCCCGAAGGCCTCGCCGCTGGTGCAGCGCCGGCGCAACTTCGAGGACGATGATGGGCCGCGCATCGACCGCTCCTACTCGCAGTCCTCGGACATGGACGGCGCGGGCGGTGATATGCGCGGCATGTCGGTGCGGCACGAGCAGTTCGGCATGGGGCGCATCGTCTCGGTGGACGGCAACGGACCCAACGCGAAGGTGACGGTGGAGTTCGGGCGGAGCGTGGGCCTCAAGCGCGTCATCGCCCGCTTCCTGATGCCGGGCTGAGGCCCACACTCAATCGAGGAAGCGGCGCCACCAGCGCACGGTTTCCTCGTGGGTGCTGTCGTGGAAGGCCTCGTAGCCGGGGCACTGGTACTGCCAGGGCTCCAGCACCCGTGCCAGCTCGCGGTAGGCGGGGAGAGTTTGGCCTTGCGTCAGGTCTCCGGCCTCCGGCCACTCCCCCAGCGTCACCACGGCTCGCTCGCCCTCCAGCTCCTGGACGGTGGTTCCAGGGGATTGCAGCCGGGTGCGCAGGCCCGCGGCGCCGCCGAGTTCCCCCAGCACCGGTTGGCCGAGGAAGTTGAGCCAATGCACGCCATCCACTCGGGGCCCAAGAGACGTGTTGCCGTGAGCCACATCCAGGCCTGGATGGCGGAAGGCTTGCTCGTGAATCCCTTTCATGGAGGCCACGAAGGGGTTGGGTGAATAGAAGGCGAGGCCAGCATGGCCCGAGGAGAAGGGCAGCAGTGATGCCAACTCCACCGCTAGCTCCCGCAGTCTGCCGGGACCATGCTCCTCGAGGTACTCCGTGGGCCAGGAGAAACTCACCAGACTCACCGTGTCCTTGACGGGCGTTCGCCAGGGCAGGCGGGCCCAGTAGAAGAAGCCATAACCACTGATGCCAGAGGCTCCGCCCAACAGTTCAACACACCGGTGAAACTGTTTCTTCACCCGGCGATGGACGTACTGCTCGTCTTGGATGTCATCAAGGAAGCGTTCCCCACGAGGTGCGGAAAGTGTGGACCGGATGAAATCCCAGCCGTCCTCATTGAGAGGAAATTCATCGTATTCGCCATTGACGTCGCGCCACTCGGAAAGAATTTCCGGCCCTTCTCCAATACCGCGGAGATATACATCGAGTGCACGGTTCACGCCCTCCGAGAGATCATGGTGGTCAAACGGAAGGTGCAGGATGAGCCTGACCACTTCCCGCTGGACCAGGCGGTCTCCCTCCTGCTGGGAGGCGTAACGACGAATCCGAGGATAGCGTTCGGTCATCGGCTGATTCCAAGCTGAGGGGTGACGAGAGCGCGCCGTTTCTCTCCTGGGAGATCCTTGTACTTGTCCAACTTGCTACGCAGCGTCTGTCCCTCGTATCCGAGCGGATCGCTCTTGTTCTTGGACGTGCATGGGAACAGGAAGTCATAGAGGAATTGAATCTTGTTGGCGTCGCGCACCAGGTGCAGAACGATGTCGGGGACGAGAGAGCCCGTACGCTTATCTGTAAGGGCGTACTCTTCGCCCGGCGGTTTTTTGCCATAGCGTGGTTCCCTGGTGATGTGGTTTGAGAATTCACGGCCGAGCTCTCGCTCGATGCACGAGAAGGCCGCATCGTGCTTCATCGTCCCGAGTTCCATGGCACGCGTCACTTTCTCGCCGTCTTTGTTGTAGCCAATGACGCGGCCGCACTCGGAGTCACTGGGGTACCCCTCCTTGGGATACTCCCGTTGATTCACCTGGGAGTCGGCCTCCTTGGCGCACTGGACGAGCACTTCCTCGACCCGGGCCACCTCCGCTTCGTCGAGGAAGTCCTTGAGGGTGAGGAGTCCCCGGACAGCCTTCGCCGCCTCCACCAGCTTTTGCCCCGTGGCGGGAACGACGAGCTCTCCGCTGGCCGCAGGCGCCGCGCACACGGCGTTGAACGCACAGGACTGCTTGTAGCTCGCGGGGACGCCACGCTGAGCTCCGGGCCAACTGCTGGCCACCCCGGTTCCCCGAGGAGCGCCGGTGGCACACGCGGCTTGGAGCAGCATGAGCAAAGCCAGCAGGCTCAACCCGGGGTGCTGGCGCGCACCTGCTGGGCGTGAGCCGACAAGACGGGTGGACACGTTGCACCTCTCCAGCACGCGCGGGGTCCGGAAACCGTAGCCCAGCCTCCATTCCAGAACGTGGGGTCTGGCGCGGCTCACTTGTAGACGTCTACAAGTGATGTAGGGCGTTGTGTGTGGTGGTGCGACTTCACTTGTAGACGTCTACAAGTGAAGTCCTCGGCTCACGATTTTGGGGGCTGGAGCCGCCACGACAGCACGCGCCCGTCCTGCCCCAGCACGAAGAGCTGGTCCCCGAGGACCACCGGCCGGGTGAGCAGTGGCGTGTCCAGTCGCAGCGAGAAGGCTGGAGGGCCCTTCCCGGGCTCGAGCGCGACCAACCATCCCTGACCGCCGCGCGTGGGCACCAGCAACCAGTCGCGGTACTCCGCCACCTGCGTCACCAGGGGCGCGGGCAGGCCGAAGCGAGCTGTCTCCCGGCCATCCTGGGGCGCGAGGGCCAGGAGCAGGTTGTCCTCCGTGCCCACCCACACCTGGCCCAGGGCGAAGCCCGGCGGACTGGTGAGGACGGGCGCGGGAGTCTGCCGCCAGCGCACCTGTCCATCGGCGAGCCCGAGCGCGAGCACCTCTCCCTTCCGGGTGGAGACGTACAGCACGTCTCCCTGGGCCTCCAGTCCCAGCACCTGGGCCAGCGGTCGGCGCCAACGCACCGCGCCATCCTTCGGCGCCAGGGCGAACAGCCCCGCGTCCCCGAGCACCACCACCACGAGGCCGCCCGCGAGGACGGGGGAGGGCAGGGGCCGGGTGGCCTCGAGCCGGGGCGCACCCGAGGGCAACGGGCGCCGCCAGCGCACCTCGCCCGAGTCCACCGCATGGGCGCGCACGCTGCCGTCGGGAGCCACCACGTAGACGGCGCTCGCATCCGACACGAGCGGAGTCAGCACGGCCGGCTGCCCGGTGAGGCGCCAGCGCTCCGTGCCCTGGGCGAGCGCGAGGCTGACGAGCGTTCCGCCAACCGTTCCCACGATGACACTGTCCCCCGACACCGTGGGGGGCGCGGCCACCTCGCGTCCGAGCTCCACCTTCCAGGGCGACTCGCCCGCGAGGTCCAGGCGCAGGACCCGGCCGGCCTCGTTGCCCACCAGCACCCCGTTTTCCAAGGGGACGAGAGCCGCCCGGGAGGGAGCGTCGGAGGAGAAGGCGAAGCGCTTGTCGGTGGGCTGCCGGCAGGCGGCCATCAGCACCGCCATGGCGAGCAGTAAGGCGAGGCGCTGACAGAGAGAGGGCGGCATGGTTGAGCGAGGATTTTCAGACCCCTAGGATGCTTGGCAAGGAAGGAACCCGACATGGCTTCGATTCGTGACGACGAGCTCCCCAGCTCGACTGGTATTCCCTCATCCGCTCGCCGGGCGGACTGGTCCGCGCCTCCCACTCTCCCGGTGACCGAGGAGCTGCTCCTCGCGCTGCCCAAGACGGACCTGCACTGCCACCTCGATGGCTCGATGCGGCTCAAGACGATCCTCGAGCTGGGCGAGCAGCAGAAGGTGAAGCTGCCCGCGGACAGCGAGGACGGGCTGGCCAAGGCCATCCACATGGGCGAGGTGTGCAAGAACCTCGAGGACTACCTGGTGGCCTTCGACGTGACGCTCTCGGTGCTGCAGACGGCCGAGGCCCTCTACCGCTCGGCCTACGAGCTGGCGGTGGACGCGGCGGCCGAGAACGTGCGCTACCTGGAGGTGCGCTACTCGCCAGCGCTGCACCTGCAGAAGGGCCTGAAGATGACGACGGTCATCGACTCGGTGCTCGAGGGCCTGCGGGTGGCCAAGCGCGAGACGGGCATCAAGTACGGCGTCATCATCTGCGGCATCCGCCACATCAACCCGCAGACGTCCATGCGGCTGGCGGAGCTGTCGGTGGCCTACAAGAACCGGGGCGTCATCGGCTTCGACCTGGCGGGCGCCGAGGCGAACTTCCCGGCCAAGGACCACAAGGAGGCCTTCCAGCTCATCCTCAAGAACAACGTCAACTGCACGGCGCACGCGGGCGAGGCCTTCGGGCCCGAGTCCATCTCCCAGGCCATCCACTACCTGGGGGCGCACCGCATCGGCCACGGCACGCGGCTGCGCGAGGACGGCGATCTGCTCAACTACGTGAACGACCACCGCATCCCGCTGGAGGTGTGCCCCACCTCCAACGTGCAGACGGGCGCGGTGCCGAGCCTGGATGCGCACCCGCTGAAGTTCTACTTCGACTACGGCCTGCGCGTGACGATCAACACCGACAACCGCCTCATCACCGACACCACGGTGACGAAGGAGCTGTGGGTGGCGCACAAGGAGCTGGGGCTGTCGCTGGAGGACCTGACCACCATCATCGTCTCCGGCTTCAAGAGCGCCTTCCTCCCGTTCCGCGAGAAGCAGGACCTGCTGCGCCAGGTGAACCAGGAGATCGCCCAGACGCTGGCGGCCTTCGAGAAGCGGCCGCAGATGGTGAAGCAGCCGGCCTGAGCCGGGAAGGACGCCATGGACCTGGAGCTCGGTGGGAAGGTGGTGTTGGTGACGGGGGGCTCGGACGGGTTGGGGGCGGCGCTGGCCCTGCGCCTCGTGCGCGAGGGGGCCCGCGTGGCCCTCTGCGCCCGGGGCGCCGAGCGGCTGGAGGCCACGGCCTCGGCGCTGCGCGAGGCGGGCGGGGACGTGCTGGCCCAGGTGACGGACATCTCCCGAGCACAGGAGGTGGAGCGCTTCGTGGAGGCGGCGGTGGCGCGCTGGGGGCGGGTGGACGGGCTGGTGAACAACGCGGGCACCGCGGCGGCGCGGCCCTTCGCCGAGGTGGACGACGCGGCGTGGGAGGCGGACCTGCAGCTCAAGCTCTTCGCCGCGGTGCGCACGGCGCGGCGGGTGCTGCCCCACCTGCGCGCGGCGGGCGGCGGCTCCATCGTCAACGTGCTGGCCATTGGCGCGAAGGCGCCGGGGGCCCATTCCATGCCGTCCTCGGTGTCTCGGGCGGCGGGCATGGCGCTCACCAAGGCGCTGTCGAAGGAGCTGGGCCCCGCGGGCATCCGGGTGAACGCGGTGCTGGTGGGGCTCATCGAGAGCGGCCAGTGGGAGCGCAAGGCGGAGGCCTCGGGGCAGTCGGTGGAGGCGCTCTACACGAAGCTCGCGAAGGACTCGGGCATTCCACTGGGCCGGGTGGGGAAGGCCGAGGAGTTCGCGGACGTGGTGGCCTTCCTGCTCTCCCCGAGGGCCGGCTACGTGAGCGGCACGGCCCTCAACGTGGACGGGGGGCTGTCCCCCGCCGTGTGAGGCCCCTCAGTGGTGCTCCATCACCGGGAGGGTGAAGCGGAAGGTGGAGCCGCACCCCACCTCGCTCTCCACCCAGATGCTGCCGCCGTGGTGCTCGATGATGTCCCGGCAGATGTAGAGCCCGAGGCCCAGCCCGCCGAAGCCCGAGATGGGGGCATTCCGGGCGCGGAAGAAGCGCTCGAAGAGGTGGGCCTTCTGGTCCGGCGGAATGCCAATCCCCGAGTCCGAGACCGAGACGAGGGCCCGCGCCCCGTCCCGCTCCACCCGGACGCGGATGCTCCCTCCCGTGGGGCTGTACTTGAGGGCGTTCTCCAGCAGGTTCACCAGCACCTGCGCGAGCCGGCCGCGGTCTCCTTCGATGACGAGGGGCTCGTCGGGCTCCTCGTACTCGAGCGCGTGCTCGGCGCTGACGGGGCGCAGGTCCGCGAGCACCTCGCGGGTGAGCTCCCGGAGCGACACGGGCTCGTGTCTCAGCTCCAGCCGGCCCGCCTGGATGCGCGAGGTGTCCAGCAGGTCATTGATGAGCCCGGAGAGCCGGGCGACCTGGGCGAGCGCCTTCTCCACCTGTGGGGTCGAGATGGGCCGCCCGGCCGCCACCCGCTGCTTCAGCACCTGCAGGTGGAGCTTGAGGGGGGTGAGCGGCGTCTTCAACTCGTGTGACGCGATGGACAGGAAGTCGTCCCGGACGCGGATGGCCTCCTGGGCCTCGCGCAGCAGCCGCTCCCGCTCCGCCTGCGCGCGGCGCTCCACCGTCACGTCCCGGTAGCTCCAGACGCGGCCCACGGTGGCGCCTCCCAACCGCTGGGGGCGCGAGTAGCGCTCGATGATGCGCCCGTCGCGCAGCTCCACGAGGTCGACGCCCTCCTGCTCGGGGTCCGCGTACAGCTCCTGGATCCGCGCCGTGAACGGCTCCGGGTGCTGGACCTGGGAGCGCACGTGCGCGAACACCTTCTCCCAGTCCGAGGTGTCCACCAGCTCGGGAGGGACGCGCCACAGCTCGTGGAACCTCCGGTTGGAGGCGGTGATGCGCCGGTGGCGGTCCACCACGATCACCCCATCCGCTGTCGAGTCGAGCGTGGCGCACAGCAGTGAGACCGTGTGCTCCAGCTTCTCGCGGGCCCGGCGCTCCTCGGTGACGTCCACCATGATGCCCCGCAGCCTGCGGGGGATTCCCTCCTCGGAGACCACGGTGACGATGTCGCGCAGCCACACGGTGCGCCCGTTGGCCGCGATCATCCGGTACTCGAACTCGTGCGGCCTGCACTCCTGCGTCGCCCTGGTGCAGAAGGCGGGGGCCCAGGCCCGATCCTCGGGGTGGAGGTGCTTCACCCAGAAGTCCGGCTCCTGCATCCACTGCTGGAGGGGATAGCCCACGAGGCGCTCGGCCTGCTTGCTGACGAAGGTGAAGCGGAAGTTCGCATCGGCCTCCCAGACGATGCCGTCGATGGCGTCGATGAGCCCCGCGTGCAGGCGCTGGGTGCGGGTGAGCTCCTGGGCCACCTCGTCGAGATCCGAGACATCCGTGGCGACCCCGAGGGCCGCGACGATGTCGCCCCCGGTGTCCTTCACCGGCCCCACGCGGCACCGGTAGGCATGGCCGCAGGTGGTGAAGTCGAAGCCCCCCAGCTCTCCCGAAAGGGCCCGGCGGTGGGCCGAAGCCCAGCTCTGGGGATCCGCGGCGCGGGCCGCGGAACACACCTGGCCCGCGGTGTCGTGGGCCTGCTTCGGCGGGTTGCACCACATGATGGACAGGTCCCCACCCACGAGCCAGGCGGGACCGGGGAGCCCATCCAGCGTCTCGCGCAGCTCCACCTCGGCGCCCGTGGGTGCCTCCACCCGTGTGCAGGCGCGGGTTGGGGAGAGGAGGTGGAGGGTTCCGATCAGCTCGCCCGCGCCATCAGCCGCGGGCTCGATCGCACTCAGCTCGACAGCCAGGCGGACGAGCCCTCCCTCCGCCGAGACCGCGTGGAACTCGACGGTCCGGGGTGCCCCGGTTTGCGCCACGCCCCGCCAGGCGTCCAGCAGCAGGTTGAGTTCCTCCGGGTGTACGAGTCGCCGGAGGAAGCCCCGGGTCTTCCATTCCTCCAGGGAATGGCCGAGGGCGTGGACGAGGGCGGGGCTCACCCAGCGGAAGCGCGGGGGCAGACCGCCCCCAATCCAGAGCATCGGCTGGCTGCTCGCCAGGAGGGGCGCCTCCCGCCTTCCCTCACTCACCTCAGTGTGGCCCATGGCTCTCCTCGAGGTGCGGCGCGGCGAACGGCAGGTCGGTCCGCGCGGACCTCTCATGGCCTCTAACAATTATGAATCCCCAAGAAATCAGGTCCCCTCCGCCGCCTACCGGCCGAGCAGGCGTGGAGGGTGCTGAGTCGGGTGGGGTGTTGGAAGACGGGAGCGAGAGCAGGGCGGAAGGCCGAGCTCCTCAGGGCCCGCAGGCGCTGGGGCGGTCGCAGGAGTTGGACGGCGCATCGTCACCTGTACACACCTGGCGTTCGGTGTACCCGGCCGGACACGTCAGGGTGCAACTGCCGTAATCGCCGACGTAGTTCCCAGCACAGTCATGGATTTTCAGCTTTTTGCAGGAGGTGGGGGTCGCGAAGTACACGTCGGGGTGTCGGCACCCAAAGGTGCCCGGACCTCCATCATCGAGCTCGCACGAGCCAGAGATTTCCTCCCGAATCTCCTGCCCGCACGACAGCTTGTTCTGGGGCGCGGCACACCTGGCGCAGTCCTGAGCTGACTCATCACCGATGGTTTGGTCTACGACGCACCGCCCACAGTGCCGCCCGCAGGAGTAGACCAGGTCTCGATGGTCGTCCCTGTTGTTGGGGAGCTTGCTGTGGCGGAAACCGGCAACATGCAGCATCTCATGCACGAGAACATTGGAAAAATGGTCGAGGCTCTCGATTGCATCCTCGTTGAAGCTGACGTCAATCGTCTTCCCCTCTGAACCCAATTTATCCGCGTTGATTGGTGCTCCACCGCCGTAGCCGGTGCATCCTGTATAGGTACAAATGAACCGAATCCGGTAGCTGCTGAGGGCCGCCACGAGGAGTGCAGCGGTTTCAGGATTCAAATTTTCCAGGCAGCCTAGGGCAGATTTGAGCACATACGTCAGCGCTTTCCGAATCATGATGGACGTTTCGTTGCTGCACGCCCCTTTGCCCTCTCCCTTTATGATGGTGATGCGATTACCGTCATAAGACAAAACTGTGTTGGGTGGGCCAGATGCTGGTGGGGAATTGAATTCGCAGCCTGAGCGTAGCGCGTCTATGTTTTTCTCCGTTTGAATGCGCGACTCGTCTCGTCTCTGAGTTATCGTCCAGTGCTCTTGCCCATCAGAATCGAGTATGTGCTGCTCTACGGTAAGCTGGAGCGTGTCGCCTTGAAGCTCGCCCTCAAGGGTTTCTCGCGAATCAAAAAGACCGTCCAGGTTCTCGTCTATTTGTTCTCGTCGGGTGTATATACTCCCGCTCTGGGTTGACTTGGAAATACGGTCAGCTATCCCATCAATGTTGCGATCGACAGAATCTTCAAGTGTGCCGTCAGGGTATTGTGTGCGAGTCAGTACCGCCAATCCACCACCAACACGATATTTCCAGGTCTGACGGCCATCGCTTTCGATGACGCTCTCCACGACAAAGGAACCGAACTGGACTGCTTCACCTTCACGGATGGAGCGCGCTTGTTCGAAGAACTGGTTGAGCAATTCGAGTTCAGCGCGCTCTTCCAAGTCAGCTGGCGGGAGGTCAGGCGCACCCGGAGTTGAGACATCCGGGTCCTCGGTTGGAGGTTCATCCTCCTCCTGTGTCATTGGACACCCCATCAAGACCACGCTGACCAACACACATGTCAGCAGGGCTGGGCGAGAGGAGCTGTTCGTCCATGATTTCATACCCATTCAGTTCTCCCAATTGGATTGGAGCCACGCGTGCCCATTCATGCTCCAACTCGATATTCCTGGATCGGTATTGTACCGTTCATCCAGTATCGCCATTCGGGATTGAGGCACGTCCGCTCCATCAAACGAAACCCGCAGTTCTCGATGATCAGGACGGCCATCCTGATTCGTATCTCGCGCAATCCTCATGGTGCTGCGATCCGGGCCGAGGATGAGTTCATCCAAACGATCCACATAGCCATCGGAATCATTGTCGAAAAATCTCAGGAACTCACCCCCCTGGGATTTCCCGTTCACCATCGCGAGCCGCCCAGTTAGTAGGATTCGACGGCTGTCCGTCAGGCTCGCTTCCACGGACGCGAGTGGAATCCTGGGCCAGGGGGGCGTGGCCTCCTCGGAGAAGGCCGCTTGGATGAGAGGATGGACAGGTGGGGCCGCCTGCTGCCTGACCCAATCAGGGGACACCCGGCAGGGGAGTGTGTCGGGCCCCGTGGGCCCTGGTTGCTTGCACTCGGGCGCGAGCCGAGGTGCTGTCGACTCTTTGTGAAGGCATCCCGAGAGCAGGGCCCACAGCAGCAGGCTGGCGGTGGATGGATATCTGCTCGCTGTTTTCCAGGTTCTTCGCCCGTTCGGCATGGTCCTCACTCCCCAGTGGATTGAGTCTTCTTTGATCTTCCCACGATGGAGCGAGCGGCTTGAATTCGGGGGGAGTTCCACTGGCCCGCACTGGGAGTGGACCTGGTCTTCCTCCTTGTCAGTTCACGCCTGGCTGTTGCGTCCCTCGTCGCTGAAGGACGGCTCCGGTCGTCCGACGGCCGCGGCTGCTGACCCGAGGTCTCGAATCCATTCGTCATGGTCCCCCGTGCCCCCGTGGGCGCGGGCCAGATTCCGAGAAGGTCATGCAGCCGAAACTGAACCGGCTCCTGCGGGCGCTCGCCCGAGAGGGGCTCGCTGTGACGTACGACGGTCGTGTCTACACCGTGCGCCTCCAGGGCGATGCGAACGCACCGCCCGCCGAGGTGCTCCTCCCACGGGACCTGCCCGTGGAGGGCAAGGCCTTTCAACAACTGGCGAACCTCGCCGCGCTGAAGCACCCGGACGGCGGCGCGGTGAAGCGCGTGCGCGCCACGCCGGACTTCCACCCGGGTGACTCCGGGGTGGCCATCGGCTCGGTGGTGCACACCGAGGGGCTGGTGGTGCCCGGCGCGGTGGGCACCGACATCAACTGCGGCATGCGCCTGCACGTCGCGGACATCCCCGTGGAGGCCTTCCTCGCCCGCCGCGACACCTTCGTCGAGCGGATGAAGGGCCACTACTTCTTCGGCACCCGGGACGTGGCGCTCGGCTCGCGCGCGGTGGAGGCGCTCCTGCGGGACGGCCTGCCGGGCTGGCTCCTGGAGACGCTGGAGGCGCCGCTGGGCATGGTGGCGCAGGCGGACCTGGGGCAACTCGACCGGGAGTCCACGCGGGTGTACCTGAGTGGGGCGCTCGGGGGGGACCCGAAGTGGGCACCCACGGGGCTGCGCCGGGAGGGCGTGGTGAGAGATCCGGGCCTGGCCACCATCGGCGGGGGCAACCACTTCGTCGAGGTGCAGCGGGTGGAGGCGGTGATGGACCGCGCGCGGGCGTGGGAGTGGGGCGTGCGCGAGGGCCAGCTCGCGTTCATGGTGCACTCGGGCTCGCGGGACATGGGCAGGCACGTGGGGCTCACGTGGCAGGCGCGGGCGCGGGCGGCGTGGCCGGTGGGGGCGCCCTTCCCGGAGAGCGGCATCCTCCCGCTGGCGGAGCCGGCGCTGGTGCGCGAGTACCTCCAGGCCGAGGCCACGGCGGCCAACTACGCCTTCCTCAACCGGCTGCTGCTGGCGGAGTTGCTGCGACACACCCTGCGGGAGCTGTTCGGAGACGTGGAGGCCCCGCTCGTCTACGACGTGCCGCACAACATCACCCTGCCCTGGGAGGGCGGGTGGCTGGCGCGCAAGGGGGCCTGCCCGGCCGAGGCGGGGCAGCCGGTCATCATCCCCGGCTCCATGGGGGCGGCCTCCTACTTGATGGTGGGGCAGGGCAACGCGGTGGCGCTGGCCTCGGCGTCGCACGGGGCGGGGCGGGCGCGCTCGCGCTTCTCCATGGCGCGGGGTGGGGCGGACCACCGGGAGGAGGCGCTGGGCCTCACCGGGGTGGACTGCATCACCCTGCGGGCCGAGCGCCGCATCGAGGAGGCGCCAGCGGCCTACAAGCCGATTGGCCCGGTGGTGGCCTCGCAGGTGGAGGCCGGCATCGTCCGCGAGGTGGCGCGAATGGTCCCGCTGATGACCTTCAAGGCCTGATTTCGACGGGAGGGCGCGTCAATTCTCTGGCGCTCCCTCCCACCTCCGGGTGGAATCAGCCGATGCGCGGGCTCGGGCTCGCGGAAGCTTCATCCCATGCAAGGGGAGGGGAACACACATGACGAACATTCCGGGTGACTTTCCGGGGATGCCGGGTCCGTCGAACTCGGCCGCGGCCCGCCAGCAGGTGTCCACGCCGGCCATCCTGCTGATGGTGACGGCGGGGCTGGGCCTCGCGGGCGCGCTGCTGGGGCTGGTGCAGTCGATGCTGGGAATGGGGGGCATTCCCCCCGAGACGCTCAACGATCCGAACCTTCAGCAGCTCCGGCCGTGGCTGGAGCGCTCCCAGTCCTTCGGGGCCATCGGCAACCTGTTCACGCTCGCCCTGAGCGGCGTGACGCTCTTCGGCGCCCTGAAGATGAAGAACCTGGAGAACTTCGGCCTGGCCATGGCCGCCTCCATCATCGCCATCATCCCCTGCTTCGGGCCGTGCTGCTGCATCGGCATCCCGGCGGGCATCTGGTCGCTGGTGGTGCTCAACAAGCCCGAGGTGAAGTCCGCCTTCCGCTGAGCCCACGGCCTGGCGAGGAGGGGAGGCCCGGCGCGCATCGCGTGTCCGGGCCTCCGCCGTTTCAGGGGCTCAGGCGACCTTCATGCCCTTGGGGATGACGACGACGCCCCCCGAGGTGACGTGGAAGCGGCGCCGGTCCTCCTCGAGGTCGTAGCCGATGGTCATCCCCGGAGGAATCTCCACGTTCTTGTCGATGATGGCGCGGCGGATGCGGCAGCGCCGCCCGATGGTGACGTTCTCGAAGAGGATGCAGTCCTCCACTTCGGAGAACGAGTTGACGCGCACCTTGGGCGAGAGCACCGAGCGGTTCACATGGCCGCCGGAGATGATGCACCCCTCGCTCACCAGCGAGTCCGTGGAGTAGCCCACCCGGCTGTGCTCCTGGTCGGCGAAGACGAACTTGGCCGGCGGCAGGTTGTTGGGCTGCGTGTACATGGGCCAGCGGTCGTTGTAGAGGTTGAAGATGGGGTCCACCTCCACCAGGTCCATGTTGGACTGGTAGTAGGTGTCGATGTTCCCCACGTCGCGCCAGTAGCCGCGCTCCTTCTCCTCCTGGCCGGGGATGGTGTTCTGCGCGAAGTCGTACACGTAGACGGGCTCGCGCTTGTACAGGTCGCTGATGATGGACTTGCCGAAGTCGTGGGCGCTGTTCTCGTCCGCGGCGTCGCGCACCACCTCCTTCACCAGCAGGTCGGTGGAGAAGAGGTAGTTGCCCATGGAGGCCAGGCACATCTTCGGGTTGCCGGGCATGGGGGGCGGGTTCTTGGGCTTCTCCACGAAGCCCTTCATCCGCCCGTCCGGGCCCACGTCGATGATGCCGAACTCCTTGCCCTCCTCGATGGGGACCGGGATGGCGGCCACGGTGCAGGCCGCCTTGCGCTCGATGTGGAAGTCCAGCATCTGCTGGCAGTCCATCCGGTAGACGTGGTCCGCCCCGAAGGCGAAGATGTAGTCCGGCTCCTCGTCGGTGATGATGTTGAGGTTCTGGTAGATGGCGTCGGCACTGCCCTTGTACCAGTCCATGCCGGTCCGCATCTGGGCGGGGACGGTTTCCACGTAGTGGCCGAGGAAGGCCGTCATCCGCCAGGCCCGCGACAGGTGCTTGTTGAGCGAATCGCTCTTGTACTGGGTCAGCACCTTCATCCGGTAGATGCCGGAGTTGGCGAAGTTGGAGAGGACGAAGTCGATGATGCGGTAGCGCCCGCCGAAGGGTACGGCCGGCTTGGCGCGCTCACGCGTGAGGGGCTCGAGCCGGGTTCCGGCTCCGCCCGCGAGGATCATTGCCAGGGTCTTGGCCATATGGGCGGCAAGTTACCCGGGGGGGCCGCTCCGGCAAGGCCGCAGATGGCCCTTCGTTGAATAGCGGAACCGAGGAAGGGCTCGGCCTCGTGGCTTCCACCGGGGAAGCCGTGCTATGTCTTCCAAGCGATGGCTGGCGACGAAACCCGAGTAACCAAGATCTCCAATATCAAGGAGCTGGCGACTCCAGTCGACTCGGAATGCTGCATCGTGCAGATTCACGGGCCGGAGCTGGGGAAGAAGTACACGCTCCAGGAGAACGAGTTCACCATCGGCCGTGGCGAGGACAACCACATCGTGGTGGACCTCGACAACGTCTCGCGCAGGCATGCGCGCATCCTCCGGCGCCAGGGGCGGATGTTCGTGGAGGACCTCAAGTCCACCAACGGCACCTACCTCAACGACCAGGAGGTGACGCAGGAGACGCCGCTGCGCAGTGGCGACCGCATCCAGGTGGGTGGCTCCATCTTCAAGTTCCTCACCGGCGACAACGTGGAGATGCAGTACCACGAGACCATCTACACGCTCACCATCGTGGATGGCCTGACCGGGGTGAACAACAAGCGTTACTTCCTCGAGTACCTGGAGAGGGAGATGGGGCGGTGCCACCGCTACGGGCGCCCCCTGACGCTGATGATGTTCGACATCGACTTCTTCAAGAAGATCAACGATGTGCACGGGCACCTGGCGGGTGACTACGTGCTGCGCGAGCTGGCGCAGAGCATCAAGCGGATGGTGCGCAAGGAGCAGTGCTTCGCGCGCTACGGCGGCGAGGAGTTCGCGCTCGTGGTGCCCGAGGACGGCCCGGAGAAGGCGCGCATCTTCGCGGAGAAGATCCGCCGGAGCATCGAGGAGAAGCAGTTCACCTTCGAGGCCCAGGACATCCCGGTGACGCTGTCGCTGGGCGTGGCGGACATGGCCGTGGACATGGTGGATCCGCTGCAGTTCATCAAGGTGGCGGACGCCAACCTGTACAAGGCGAAGAAGACCGGGCGGAACCGGGTGGTCGGGTAGCGGCGGACGGCCACACGGGAGTTACCCGCAACGCCCGGCTGAAGCGCAGGGCGTTGCTGAAGCGGAAGGAGCTCAGGTGCCTTCGCGCAGCCCGTCGAGCCGGCCCTTGGTGCCCGGCAGGTGGCCCGGGGCCATCCGCGTGTACAGGTACTGCACCGTGTCGTGCAGCGTCTCGTGGACGTCGCGGGCCTTGAAGCCCAGCTCGCGCTCGGCCTTCGAGGCGTCGAGCCAGAAGTAGTGCTCGCCGACGTCCACTTCCTGCGGATCCAACGTGGGCTTCGTCCCACGCCACTTCGCCACCTGCTCCAGCAGCCTGGCCCCGAGCACGTTCACCTGCGAGGGCAGCCTCAGCCGCGGTGCGGACACGCCCGACAGGCGCTCCAGGCGCTGGAAGAAGTCGTCCATGGTGAGGTTCACCCCCATCAGGTGGCGTCCGTATACCTCGCCGCGCGTGAGCGCGTTCACGAAGGCGTCCGCCGCGTCGCGCGCGTCCACGAAGGATATGCCACCCCCGGGCATGGCGGGGATCTCACCCTGCAGGAACTTCATCACCGTCCACGTGGAGGACAGGCGGTCATCCCCGGGCCCCATGAGGAGGCTCGGGTTGAGCACCACGAGGGGGAGGGCGTGCTTGCGGCAGTACTCCAGCGCGAGCTTCTCCTCGTAGATCTTGGACAGGTAGTACGGCCAGCGTCCCACCACGGGGATGGGGTAGTCGTCGTCCTCGGTGCCGACGCGCTCCTCCTTGGACACGGCGATGGTGCCCGAGGTGGAGGCGAGGATGACGCGCTGGACGCCGGCCTCGCGCACGTCCTGCAGCAGCTCGCGCGTGGCGTCCACGTGCAGCTCGTACATGCGCCGCGCGTCCTTGTCCTGGAAGGAAACGAGCCCCGCCAGGTGGTAGACGGCCTGCACGCCCTGCAGCGCGCGCCGCACCGCCTCGCGGTTCTTCAGGTCTCCCGGGACGTACTCCGTCTTCTCGAAGGCGGGGCCCGCCGGCTTGGAGCGGCCGATGATGCGCACCTCATGCCCCGCGGCCACCAGCCGCGGCACCAGGTGGGCGCCCAGGAAGCCCGAGCCTCCGGTGATGAGCAGCTTCATGACTCGCCCCCTCCCGTGGACAGGGCGCGGCGCTGGTCCTCCACCGTCGCCGATTCATCGAAGCTCAGCACGCGGCCGGCGGCCAGCGCGCGGATGGAGTCCTCCGCCAGCTTCGTGGCGTAGCGGTAGCTCTCCGAGCGCGCCATGCCCTGCGTCTTGGCGCGCAGCATCTCGTACGTCAGCGCGGGCCCGACGTGGGCCTCCAGCTCGCGCGACTTGGGCACCATGCGCCCCTTGGGCAGCGCCTCGAAGGCGCCCTTCACGTAGACGGGCAGCACGTCCACCTCGTACGTGAGCGCCAGGTAGCCCAGGGTGGGCTTGAACTCGAGCAGCTCCCCCGTCGTCGAGCGCGTGCCCTCGGGGAAGATGAGCAGGTTGAAGCCCTGGCGCAGGGCGTTGCCGGCCAGCCGCAGCGACTCGCGCAGCGAGCCGTGGCGATCCATGGGGATGAGGTCGGTGAAGTTCTCGAAGTATGCCCGCTTGAGCGCGGTATCGAAGAAGTAGTCCCGCGCCGCGAGCGTGGTGAGCCGCTGCCCCTGCTCGCCGAGCACCACCTTGATGAGCCCCATGTCCAGGTGGCTCGTGTGGTTGGCGATGACGAGGAAGTTGCGGTTCATCGGGATGAAGGGCTTGCCCGTCACCTTCACGTCGAACAGGCCACCGAAAATCGCCTGCTGGCCGAGCCGCACCAGCTGCCGGCCCACCGTCACCAGTGGCTCCGGCACCGGAATCTCCAGCTCCTCGGCCTTCTCGGCCTCCTGGGTGATGTCCTTGGCGCGCGTCTCCTGGGTGGGACGGCGCCCGCTGGCGACGATGAGCTTGCGCAGGTCATCCACCGTCTGCACGTGCGTCAGGTCGTTCACCGCGGGCAGCGGTACGCCCGCCTGCTCCAGCGCCACGGACAGCTCGGTGAGCATCAGCGAGTCCAGGCCCAGGTCCCCCGAGAGGCGGGCCTCGGGGCGGATGTCGCCCAGCGGCTTGCTCACCACCTCGGCGATGAGCGGGTAGAGCCAGTCGGCCACGCCACCGGTGGACTGCACCTTCTCGCGGGCCTTCTCACCCGAGGCGGCCAGCTTCTCCAGCCGCTTGAGCTCCTCCACCACCACCTTGCGCTTCACCTTGCGCGACGAGGTGCGCGGCAGCTCGCCGTCCCAGAAGCGCAGCACCTTCACCCGACGGTAGAAGGGCATCTCGTGGCCCGTCTTGCGGAAGTGCTCCTCCAGCTCGCGCCGCACCTCCTCGCGAGGCCGCTCCTTGTAGTCCGGCACGCAGAGGCAGGCGACCTTCTCGCCGCCGCCCTCGTCCGGCAGGCCGACGATGGACAGCTCCTTGATGTGCGGGTGGACGCCGTATACGTCCTCGAGCTCGTCCGGGTACACGTTCTTCCCGTTGGCGTCGATGATGACGTCCTTCTTGCGGCCCACGAGGTAGAGCCGGCCCTCGTCGTCGATGCGCCCAAGGTCGCCCGTGTGGAGCCAGCCCTCCTTGAGGACGGCGTCGGTGGACTCCTTGTCCCCGAAGTAGCCCGCCATGACGTTGGGGCCACGCGCGAGCACCTCGCCGATGCCCTCGTTGTCCGGCTCGAGGATGCGCAGCTCGACGCCGGGCAGCGCCTTGCCCACCGTGCCCGGCTGACGCTTGTTGACGCGCGTCTCGGACACCGTCAGCACCGGGGCCGCCTCGGTGAGGCCATAGCCCTCGATGATGTTGAAGCCCAGCTGGTGGAAGGCTTTGTGCACGTCATCCGGCAGCGCCGAGCCGCCCGACACGAGGAACTTGATCTTCCCGCCGAACTTACGGTGCACCGGCCAGAAGAGCAGCTTGCCCAGGTTGAGGTCGCTGCGGTTGCGCAGCTCGCCGTGGGCCGCCATGAGCGACTTGAGCGTCTGCTCCACCAGGGGCGGCCGGCTGGCCATCTCCTGCGTCACCTTGCGGTGCAGGAGCTGCCAGAGCGCGGGCACGCCAATCATCGCGGACACACGGCCCGTCTCGAATACCTCGCCCAGCCGGTCCGAGTTGAGCTCGTCGATGTACGTGATCTCCGCGCCGCGCGAGAAGGGCGTGAGGAAGCCGGCGGAGAACTCGAAGGTGTGGTGCAGCGGCAGCACGGAGAGGACGCCGTCCCCCATGCCGATGTCGAAGGCACCGGCCAGCTTCGCGATGAGCGAGGCGAAGTTGCGGTGGGTGAGCATCACGCCCTTGGGCGTACCCGTGGTGCCCGAGGTGAAGATGAGGCTGGCCACGTCGTCCGCGGCGGCCGTGCGGCGCACCGGGCCGATGTGGTCCGGGTACGCCGGGTCTCCACTCATCGCCTCGGCGAGGCCGGCCACGCGCGTGGACAGGCCCGCCTGGGAGAGGGCCGCCATGATGCCGGGCATGTCCTCCAGGGTCTGCTCCGAGAGCAGCAGCACCTTGGCCTCGGAGCGGCGGGCGATGTTGACGACCTCGGTCTCGTTGAGGCTCGGGTCCACCGGCACGGCGGCGGCGCCCGCGCGCAGGATGCCGAAGTAGGAGACGGGCCACTCGGGGCGGTTCTCCCCCAGCAGCATCACCCGGTCCCCGCGCTTCACGCCCTCCTTGAGGAGGAAGCTGCCCACGCGGCTGGCGTAGCGATTGACCTCGCCGTAGGTGAGGCGCTCCTCCTTCTCGCCCACCGCGTAGCGGAAGGCCACCCGGTGGCGCCACGCGTTGACGCTGGCCTCGAGCATCTCCAGCAGGTCGCGGTTGGCGGGGATGACGGTGCGCTTCTTCGTCTCCTCCTCCAGGCCCGGGAACACCCACTTCTCCAGGCCGGGCAGGTGGGTGTCGAGGAAGTAGGTGCGCCAGTCGATGGCCTCCGGAGCCCAGGGAATGCGGATCCGATCATGGTGGGCCATGCGCGCGTACACCGAGCGGGTGTTGTCGCAGCGGAAGACGTAGCGGTTGTCGTAGAGGAAGGGGAGGAAGAGCTCGATGAGCCCCGTGAGGCTCAGGGCCTGGTTCTCCACCTCGTCCAGCGTGCCCTTGGCCCGCTCCAGCAGGGCTTGCACCGCGGGCGCGCCCCAGGCCGGCTTCACCTCGTCGATGACCTGGCGCAGGAAGCGCGCGCCCTTGACGAACATGGGGGCGCTGAAGTTCTCGAACGTCTTGCGGCTCACCGGCACGGGCTCGATGCGCGAGCGCAGCTCGTTCATCAGCGTGTTGCCCGTCTCCTTGTTGCGGTAGTAGCGGCGCCGGTACAGGCCCACCAGCTCGATGGAGCGGCTGGCGTAGAAGGGGTTCACGTCACCCGAGGCCAGATTGTAGACGCGCCGCTCCTCCACCTGCATGCAGTGGGCGGTGATGCCGATGGTGGCACCGGCCACCTGATCCACCGGGATGATGTCCAGGATGGCGCGCTCGCCCGCGGGGATGTTGCGCTGGCCCTTGATGCCGGCGAAGGCCAGCGGTGCCGAGGTGGTGAAGCCCTCGTTCCACCCGGGGAAGGGGAAGTGCTGGGCGGACTCGACGATGGAGGGCCGGACGATGGCGTAGCGCAGGCCCGGTGTGCTGGCCATGACCTGCTCGCCCAGGCTCTTGGTGTACGTGTACGTGTTGGGCCAGCCCCAGTGCAGCGCCCGCTCCATGCCGGCGCGCACCAGCTCGCCGGACAGCCACAGCTTGCGCTCACGGCCCACCGCCAGCCGCAGCGTCTTCTCGTCCGTGGCGTCGCGGCCCTCCTGCTCCAGCCGCTCCAGCGCCTTCTTGCGGAAGGTGGACGCGAGCGCCTTGTCATCCGCCTGCTCGCGCAGCCGGGCGACGATTTTCTCCGCGTCCGCGAGCTCCTGCTCCAGGCTGAAGTCGCGCCCGTCCAACTCCTCGCGGCGGGGGAAGTAGCCCACCACTTCCTCGTCCTCGAAGACGAGCCCGCTGCGGTTGCCGGCCACGAAGGCGGTGGACATGTGCACCAGCGGCACGTTCCACTTGAGCGCCAGGTCCACGGTGTACTTCACGCCGTGGGTGTTGACGTTGAGGCCCACCTCCAGCGACGGGTTGAAGGACACCAGGCCCGCGCAGTTGATGATGGCGTGCACCTTGCCGGTGAGCGCGTCGGCCTGCTCCGGGGTGAGGCCCATGAGCGGATCGGTGATGTCGCCGTCGAGCACCTCCACCTTGCGGCGGATGAACTCGAGGGCGCCCTCCTCGCCGTAGGTGTCGCGCAGCGGCTGGAAGGGCTCGCTGGTGGCCACCTTGTCGAAGAAGCGGCGCTCGGCGGACGCGGCACTGCCCTTGCGCACCAGCACGTAGAGCTTGTCCAGCGTCTCGCCGTAGCGAGCGAGGAGCATGGACAGGGTGACCTTGCCCACGAAGCCGGTGGAGCCCGCGAAGAGCAGGCGCTTGCCGGTGAAGACCTGGGTGACGTTCAGCTCGGGAAGACTCATCGCGGGGCTTTCAGGGGACTTACTTCACGTCGACCATGACGGTGGGGGCGATGCGCAGCAGGCTGATGCTGGCCGAGCGGCCCATGAAGCCGCGCGCCTCCTCGATGGCCTCGGTGAGGGTGTCGGTGCGGTCCCAGCCGAGCAGGGCCGGGACGTGGTTGTTCTCGCCGCCGGCGAGGATGACCTTGCCCACGTGCTGGCGACCGTTCTCGCCCCAGTACCACATGTAGAGCGGGTGCACGCCGTGGTAGGCATTGCCCTTGCGGTACAGGTGCACGTAGCTGGGGTTCTCCGCGAACTCGCGCTCGTACTTCTGCTCGATCTGCACCGCGTCGCGCGTCTCGGGCAGCACCCGGTTGAAGAACTCGATGTAGCTGGGGTGCTGGACGGGATCGAACTCGTCGAAGGCCGGGTGGGTGAGGATGATGACGCCGCCCTTCTTCACCAGCGGCACGCCGCGGTTGAGGTTGAAGAAGTAGCCGAGCCCCATCACCTGCACCAGCAGCGGGTTGAGGATGGAGTTGACGCTGTAGGGCGAGATGAAGGGGATGGGGAAGATGACGATGTCGCTCTGCCCCTGCACCGGCACCACGTACTGCTGCCAGCTCTTCTCCAGCGTCTTGGCGTGGGTGGGCTCGGTGGCGCCGGCGAACACGCCCGTCACGTCGTAGGGCGCGGGGATGGAGTTGAGCACCTTGCGCGCCGCCGCCCGCGGCATCTTCGAGAGCGCGTAGCGCATGGCGTGCAGCTTGAGCCGATCGCCCTCGGAGTAGTCCTCCTCCTTCTTGTGGAGGAAGTCCACGCCCGGGCCGAACATGCGGTTGTTCAGCGACGTCTCGATGTGGAACACCTTGAGGTGCTTGTCGATCGCCTTGCCGATGCGCTCGTTGCGCCGGTACAACTCGCTGCGGCTCGGCTCCATGTAGCTGTCCGAGTCGCGGATCGTCTTCGGGTTGTGGTGCGCCCGGAGGCCGGCGTAGTTGGTGACGCCGGTGCCCATGGACTTGTGCCCGCCATTCATGGGCACGAAGTTCACGTTCACGTAGACGATGAGGTCGCTCTCGGCGACGCGGCGGTTGACGGCCACCACGTGCGTGCCGCAGGGCGTACGCTCCAGCTCCACCATGCCGTCGGGGTCCTCGGCGTCATGGTTGTAGTACCGGTCCGGGTAGTAGGCGTCGTAGATCTTCTGGCCCACCATGCGCCGCATCTCGCCCTCGGTCATGCGGCGGTGCAGGGCGTTGGCGATGACGAGGTGGACGTCGTCCACGCCCGAGTCGGCGCACAGCTCCAGCACGATCTCGAGGATGGACTGGCGCACGTCCGGCGTGGCCATGGGCGGCAGCGGGACGGAGATGTCGTCGATGACGCAGGTGAGCTTCATCCCGGGGCGCAGCAGGGCGTGCAGCGGCTCCATGCCCTCGGGGTGGTTGATGGCCCAGCGGATGGCGGCCTTCACGTTGGGCACGCCCGCCAGGGGCGGCCGGGGGAAGATGACCCGGGTGCCCACGGGCAGGTCCTCGAGGAGGAAATTCTCCCCGTAGAAGAGCGCCCGCGGGGGGCTGCCCTTCTCGGTGATGACGACCTGGCTTTCCTCGTCGTAGAGCTTCTTCAGCGTCTTGAGCGGGCGCATGGTAGCGGAGGCTTTCGTTACTTGAGGTCGAGGATGGGCCAGTTGTAGGCCCGGGCGATGGAACGCAGCCGCATGTCCGGGTTGACGGCGGTGGGCCGCCCGACCACGGACAACATGGCGTAGTCAGAAGAACTGTCGGAGTAGCCGTGGCACTGATCGAGCGCCAGCCCTTCGCGCACGCAGTAGGAGCGGATGGCGTTGGCCTTGTTCGCTCCCTCGATGATGGGGGGGATGACCTTGCCCGTGGCCTTGCCGCCGACGAACTGCATCTTGTTGGCGATCATGTCGTCCGCGCCCAGGTAGCGGGCCAGCGGGCGCATGCTGAAGTCCAGCGCTCCGGTGACGAGCACGATGCGGCAGCCCACCCGGCGCGCCTGGTCGATGAGGTCGCGCGTCTGCTCGTAGATGGCGGGCTTGAGCACGTCCTCGAACATGTCCTCGGCGATGGAGACGAGGCGATCCTCGGAGAGGCCGGCGTAGTAGCGGTAGAAGAACTCGTTGAAGGTCTTCCGGTCCAACGCGTCCATGGCGGCGAAGAGGGGCACGCTGGCCGCGGTGGCGAGGGTCCTCCCGGCGATGCCCAGGAGTGAGCCCCGATTCATGGCGTAGTAGGCGTAGACGTGGACGACGTTGGTTTTGATCAACGTCCCGTCGACATCGTAGAAGGCGGCTTTCTCGGGCATGGGCTGGCGGGCTTCCTGACACTGGAGTCCGGCGTGTGTCAACCGCGCTAAACGGCCTGGAATTCGGCGAATGGGAGAGAGAAGACGCTGCGATCGTTGAGTGGGGCAGTCGAGCAGGCGCGGTGCCTGGACGCGATGCGGCGACGGAGCCAACGAGTCCGCGCACGCGCATCCGGTGCGGGGGCGAGCGAGCCATGCGCAGCGCGGCAGGTGGGGCGCGAAACCGGCTTTATCCTACATATGGCGGGCCCTTCGCCCGGACCCTCATAGCCATCCCTGCTCCCGGTACCAGTGGGCGCTGCGGCGGATGGAGTCGGCCGGGTTCCTCGTGGCGCGGAAGCCCAGCAGTCGCTCGGCCTTCGCGCTTGAGCACGTCCAAGCCGGCACCAGGAGCTGCCGCGCGAACTTGCGGTTGAGGGGCAGGCGTTGGCCCGTCACCCGCGTCACCCCGTCCGCCACCGTCGCCAGTGCCGTCAGCACGGCGGGGGGCAGATGGACCGTGCGCGGCTTCACCCCCAGCGCCTCGGCCGCGAGAGCCTGCAAGTCCTCCAGGGTGAGTGGCTGGGGGTGGCCCACGAAGAAGGTCTGGCCCAGCGCCTCGTCCCGCTCCGCCAGCAGCAGGAGCAGATCCACCACGTCCTCCACGTCCACCAGCGTCAACGGCCGAGGGCCTCCGCCCAGCTCCAGCCGCAGGCCCCGCGCCACCAGCTTGAAGATGAGGAGGTTCTCGCGATCCCCCGGCCCCACGATGCGGGGCGGGCGCACCACCGTCACCGGCAGCCGATCCGCGTACGAGAAGGCGATGCGCTCGGCCTCGGCCTTGCTCTCGCCGTACCACTCCGCGGGTTGGAGTGGATCCTCCTCCACGCGGGGCCGCTCGAGGGTGGAGGGGCCCGAGGCACCGAGCGAGCTGGCCAGCACCAGTCGGGGCTTGCGAGAGCCGGGAGCCGTCACCAGGGCCTCGCACAGCAGCCGCGTCCCCTCGGCATTCACCTGGAAGAAGTCCTCGCGGTTGGCGGCGCGGCGCAGGCCCGCCAGGTGGAAGACCACGTCTCGGCCCTCCACCGCTCGCGCCAGGCTGGACGCGTCCGTCACGTCCCCTGCTACAGGTTCGTAGCGCTGCCCGCTCAGACTCGAGACGTCGCTGCCGGGGCGCAGCAGACAGGCCACTTCCTGGCCTCGCGCGGTGAGCGCGCGCACGAGCCAGGAGCCGAGAAAACCGTTCGCGCCAGTGACGAGTGTGTTCACCATGGTGTGCTTCTTCAGAGAAAACACTCTTCCCTTCCGAGGGAGAACCACTATTTTCCCCTCGGCCCTCAGAGGGAAAAATGCAGCGGAGGGCTGATTTTCGGCCTCGGGCGTGCTAGGAGGCGCCCGACGGCTCTGGCTGTGAACAAGCCGTGCAACACCCCCGGACACCGATAGGGGGGAGGAGATCCGAACCGAATGGCCGCCAAGAAGACCACCGCCGCGAAGAAGGCCCCTGCTGCCGCCAAGAAGGCTCCTGCCAAGAAGGCCGCGGGTGCCAAGAAGCCGAACGCCGCGTTCATGAAGGAGATGACGCCGTCCGCCGCCCTGGCGGAGATCGTCGGCAACAAGCCCCTGCCGCGCACCCAGGTCGTCAGCAAGATCTGGGACTACATCAAGAAGAACAACCTCCAGGACGCCAAGAACAAGCGGCAGATCAACGCCGACGACAAGCTCAAGCCCATCTTCGGTGGGAAGAAGTCCGTCACCATGTTCGAGATGACGGCGCTGGTGAACAAGCAGCTGACCTGAGCCGCACCGCCGGGATGACCGGTTGCTGTCCTCGGAGGGCTCGTCACGAGAGTGGCGGGCCCTCTGCACTTGCGGGGCTCCAAAGCCCCGGGAGCGTTGGATAGCGGGCGGAACGGCGTCGCCGTGGTGGTCAGAAGGGCGTGGCGACCCTACGACTGAGCCATATGCGACTCGAAGGGACGGACGGAGTGGTTGAGGTGAGGGGGAAGGGCGCGGAGGCCCTGGCTGGAACGCTGTACTCGCGCGTGCGGGAGGAGCTGCTGGGGCGCGCCACGCCCCTGTCCACCTACCGCCTGCAACTGCACAAGGGCTTCCCCTTCTCCGCGGCGCGGGAGGTGGTGCCCTACCTGGCGCGGCTGGGGATGACGGACGTGTACTGCTCGCCCTACCTCAAGGCGACCCCGGGCAGCACGCACGGCTACGACTGCGTGGACCACAAGCAGCTCAACCCCGAGGTGGGCTCGGCCGAGGAGCACGCGGCCTTCTGCTCCACGGTGCGCGAGCACGGCCTGGGTCAGGTACTGGACGTGGTGCCCAACCACATGGGCATCGAGTCCTTCAACCCGCTGTGGTTCGACGTACTGGAGAACGGCCCCTCGTCCCTCTACGCACGCTTCTTCGACATCGACTGGCGTCCGGTGAAGGACGAATTGCAGGACAAGGTGCTGCTGCCCGTGCTCGGGGACCAGTACGGGGTGGTGCTCGAGCGGGGAGAGCTCAAGCTGGGCTTCCGGGAGGGGGCCTTCTTCATCCACTACTACGACCGGACGCTCCCGGTGGCTCCCCGGCAGTATGAGCGGGTGCTGCGGCGCGACCTGGAGGGGCTGGAGGGCCGGCTGGCCGCGGAGGATCCGCACCTCATCGAGCTGCACTCCATCCTCACCGCCATCCACCACCTGCCCGCGCGCACGGAGACGGAGCGCGCCAAGGTCATCGAGCGCAACCGCGAGAAGGAGGTCATCAAGCGCCGGCTGGCGGCCCTCGTCCAGGCCAGCCCCGCGGTGGCGGCCCACATCGCCGCCAACGTGGAGGCCCTCAACGGGAGCCCGGGCAACCCGCGCTCCTTCGACGAGCTGGACGCGCTGCTGGAGGGGTGCAGCTACCGGCTGGCCCACTGGCGCGTGGCGGGCGAGGAGATCAACTACCGTCGCTTCTTCGACATCAACGGGCTGGCCGCCATCCGGGTGGAGGACCCGGACGTGTTCGCCGAGGCGCACCAGCGCATCTTCGACTGGCTGCGTCAGGGCTGCGTCACCGGGTTGCGCATCGACCACCCGGACGGGCTCTTCGACCCGACGGCCTACTTCCTCAACCTGCAGGAGCAGTACTTCGTGGAGCGGGCGCGGGCCGTCTTCGAGGCCGAGCACGGGGCGCAGGCCGCGCTCTGGCCGGAGGTGGAGCGGCGCTTGCGCGAGCGCTGGCAGGGGGAGGCGGGGGCGCGCCTGGACTCGCCGCTGCGCAAGGCCCTCTACGTGGTGGTGGAGAAGATTCAAGGCGGCCGCGAGCGCATCCCCGAGGGGTGGGCGGTCCATGGCACCACCGGCTACCGCTTCGCCAACGCGGTGGGCGGCATCTTCGTCCGGCCGGACGCGCGGGAGCCGCTCACGGAGACGTACCACCGCTTCATCGGCCAGTCGCCGGACTTCGAGGAACTCGTCTACGAGAAGAAGCGCCTCATCCTGCGCGACTTCATGTCGAGCGAGCTGAACATGCTCGCCCACCGGCTCAACCGCGTCTCGGAGATCAACCGGCGCTCGCGGGACTTCACCCTCAACAGCCTGCGGCGGGCGCTGGCCGAGTTCATCGCGCTCTTCCCCGTCTACCGCACCTACGTGGACGACTGGCGGCCGGAGCTGGACGAGCGCGACGTGCGCTACATCCAGGAGACGCTCCAGCTGGCCAAGGAGCGCAACGCCACCCTCAACGCCTCCATCTTCGACTTCCTGGGGGACGTGCTGCTGCGGCGCTACCCGGAGCACCTGGGGCCGCACGAGCGGGCGGAGATGCTGCACTTCGCCATGAAGGTGCAGCAGCTGACGGGCCCCGTCATGGCCAAGGGGCTCGAGGACACCGTCTTCTACGTCTACAACCGCTTCGTCTCCCTCAACGAGGTGGGAGGAGAGCCGGAGCACTTCGGCACCACCGCCGACGTCTTCCACTCGCGCAACCAGGAGCGCGCGGAGCACTGGCCGGCGAGCCTGCTCACCACCAGCACGCACGACACCAAGCGCAGCGAGGACGTGCGGGCGCGCATCAACGTCCTCTCCGAGGTGCCCGACGAGTGGCGCCAGCGGGTGGAGCGCTGGTCGCAGCTCACGGCGCCGCACCGCACGCGGCTCCCCGGGGGCGGCGCCCCCAGCCGCAACGACGAGTACCTCTTCTACCAGACGGTGGTGGGCGTCTGGCCCATGGGCGAGTCCCTCTCCGAGGAGGTCCTGGCGGAGCTCCGCCAGCGCGTGCGCGACTACATGCTCAAGGCCATCAAGGAGGCCAAGGTCCGCACCTCGTGGACCAACCCGGATCCGGCCTACGAGGAGGGCATGTCGCGCTTCGTGGACGCCTGCCTGGACGCGAACATCAGCCGCGCCTTCCTGGAGGACCTGCGTGCCTTCAAGCGCCGCATCGAGCGGCCCGGGCAGCACAACGCCCTGGGGCAGCTGCTGATGAAGCTCGGCTCGCCCGGGGTGGTGGACACCTACCAGGGCTGCGAGCTGTGGGACCTGTCCCTGGTGGACCCCGACAACCGCCGGCCGGTGGACTACGGCCTCCGGGCCCGGATGCTGGAGGCGCTGGACCGCGAGGCGGAGGCGGATCGGCTCGGGCTGTGCTCCCGGCTCGTCGCGAACATGGACGATGGGCGCATCAAGCTCTTCGTGCTGACCGAGGCCCTGCGCCTGCGTCGGCGTCAGGCGGCCGTCTTCCGCCACGGCGGGTACCGGGCGCTCGACGCGCTGGGGCCTCGCGCGGACGCGGTGGTGGCGCTCGCCCGCGAGCACGAGCGGGCCGTCGTCATCGCCGCCGCACCGCGCTACACCCTCCCGGCCCTGGAGTCCCCAGGTGGACTCGCGGGGGCCTATGAAGAAACCTCCCTGGATCTACCCGAGTCCTATGCGAGCATGACGTTCCGGGAGGTGTTCACCGGACGAGAGGTCCGGCCGGGGCGTCAGGGGGGGAGCGTGGTGTTGCCCCTGGCACCGCTGCTGGCCGGCTTCCCGGTGGTGCTGTTGGAGAGGAGCGATGGATGAAGCGGGCGGAGGTGCTGCCGGGCAAGCCGTATCCCCTCGGCGCCACGTACCAGGGTAACGGGGTCAACTTCGCCGTCTTCAGCGAGCACGCGCGGAAGATGGAGGTGTGCCTCTTCGACCCGAAGGAGCCCTCGCGCGAGCTGAGCCGCTACGTGCTGCCGGAGCAGACGCAGCACGTGTGGCACGGCTTCGTCCCGGGGCTGCAGACGGGCACCCTCTACGGCTTTCGCGCCCACGGCGTCTATGAGCCCCGGCGCGGCCTGCGCTTCAACCCGCACAAGCTGCTGGTGGACCCGTACGCCCGCGCCCTCCACGGGCAGGTGGACTTCTCCGCCCCCGTCTACGCCTATGTGGTGGGTGAGGAGGAGGAGGACCTCGGCTTCGACACCCGGGACAGCGCCCCCGGCGTGCCCAAGGCGGTGGTGCTCACCGACGACTTCGACTGGGAGGGCGACAGCGCCCCCTCCGTGCCCTGGAACCGGACGCTCCTCTACGAGGCCCACGTGAAGGGCCTCACCCAGCTGCACCCCGCCGTGCCCGAGCACCAGCGCGGCACCTACGCCGGCATGGCCCACCCGGCCATCCTCGAGCACCTCAAGAAGCTGGGCGTCTCCGCGGTGGAGCTGCTCCCCATCCATGCCCACGTGGACGAGCCCTTCCTCGTCAACAAGGGCCTCACCAACTACTGGGGCTACAGCACCCTCGGCTACTTCGCCCCGGACGCGCGCTTCAGCGGCTCTGGCTCGCTCGGCGGTCAGGTCGTCGAGTTCAAGGCCATGGTGAAGGCCCTCCACCGCGCCGGCATCGAGGTCATCCTCGACGTCGTCTACAACCACACCTGCGAGGGCAACCACCGCGGGCCCACCCTGTCCTTCAAGGGCCTGGACAACGCCGCCTACTACCGGCTCACGGAGAAGGATCCGCGCTACTACCAGGACTTCACCGGCACCGGGAACTCGTGGAACGCCACCCACCCGTACGCCCTCAAGCTCGTCATGGACTCCCTGCGCTACTGGGTGCAGGTGATGCACGTGGACGGCTTCCGCTTCGACCTGGCCACCACCCTGGGCAGGGACCGGCACGGCTATGACACCCGCGCCGCCTTCTTCCAGATGGTGCACCAGGACCCGGTGCTCAGCCGGGTGAAGCTCATCGCCGAGCCCTGGGACGTGGGTGACTTCGGCTACCAGGTGGGCAACTTCCCCGTCCTGTGGAGCGAGTGGAACGGCAAGTACCGCGACACCATCCGCCGCTACTGGAAGGGCGATGAGCGGCAGGCGGCGGAGATCGGCTACCGCATCACCGGCTCCTCGGACCTGTACGCGCTGAGCGGCCGCAAGCCCACCGCGAGCGTCAACTTCATCACCGCCCACGACGGCTTCACCCTGCACGACCTCGTCACCTACAGCCAGAAGCACAACGAGGCGAACCTGGAGGAGAACCGCGACGGCGCCAACGACAACCACGCGTGGAACTGTGGCGTGGAGGGCGAGACGACCGACCCGGTGGTCAACGCCCTGCGCGAGCAGCAGAAGCGCAACCTCCTCGCCACGCTCTTCCTGTCCCAGGGCGTCCCCATGCTGCTGGCCGGCGACGAGATGGGCCGCACCCAGCGCGGCAACAACAACGCCTACTGTCAGGACAACGCGCTGTCCTGGGTGGACTGGAACCTCACCGACTCCCAGCGCAAGCTGCTGGACTTCACCATCCTCCTGAGCCGGCTGCGCCGGGAGCAGCCGGTGCTCACCAAGCGCAAGTTCTTCCGCGGCTCCCACATCTGGGACAGCAAGCTCAAGGACCTGGCCTGGTTCCGCCCGGACGGGCAGGAGATGAAGAAGGAGGACTGGGAGAAGCCCTTCGTGCCGTCCATCGGCTTTCTGCTGGGCGGCGACGCCATCGCCACCCCGGACGACGAGGGCAACCGCATCGTCGGGGACACACTCCTGGTGCTGATGAACGTGGACCACGAGCCCATCACCTTCCAGCTCCCGGCCATTGAGTGGGGCGCGGACTGGGAGGAGGTGGTGGACACCGGGCAGTCCCGGGTGTCCCTGCACACCCACACCCCCGCCGGAGGCATCGTGGTGGTGGCCGGCCGGGCCCTCGTGGTCCTGCGCCGTCCGGCCCGCCCGGGCCTGGAATAGGCCCTCCGGCGATAGTTGAGCACGCAAGGTTGTCGACGGCGGGTCTCCTGCCCGTTATAGGGGGGAGTCCGCCGTCCGCAGTCGGCTCAGGGAAACACGCTCGTGAACACACAATCCGCGCTCTGGTTGGGCTTCAACCTCTTCGTCGTGGCGATGCTCGCCCTGGACCTGGGCCTCTTCCACCGCAAGGAGCACGCGGTCACGCCCAAGGAGGCCGGCGGGTGGACGGTGGTGTGGATCGTCCTCAGCCTGCTCTTCTGCGGCGGCCTCTGGTACTTCGGCTACTGGGACAGGGCCGAGGCCCTCCAGTGGGTGACGGCCTACGTCGTCGAGTACGCGCTCTCGGTCGACAACCTCTTCGTCTTCCTCATGGTGTTCGCCTACTTCCGGGTGGCCCCGGAGGTGCAGCACCGGGTGCTCTTCTGGGGCATCATCGGCGCCTTCATCATGCGCGCCGTCCTCATCCTGGCCGGCACCGCGCTCGTCCACCGCTTCAACTGGCTGCTCTACATCTTCGGCGGCTTCCTCATCTTCACCGCGGTGAAGATGGGCTTCTCCAAGGACGATGAGTCCGCCGACCCCGAGCAGACGCTGGTGGTGCGGGTGGCCCGGCGCATGCTCCCGGTGGCCCGCCAGGGCGAGGGCAACAACTTCTTCACCCTCGAGGACGGCCGGCGCAAGGTGACGCCCCTCTTCCTGGTGCTCCTGGTGGTGGAGGCCACGGACCTGCTCTTCGCCCTGGACTCCATCCCCGCCGTGCTGGGCATCAGCCAGGACGCCTTCATCGTCTACACGTCCAACGTGTGCGCCATCCTCGGCCTGCGCTCGCTCTTCTTCGTGGTGTCGAGCCTGATGGACAAGTTCCACCTCCTCAAGGTGGGCCTGGCCCTCATCCTCGGCTTCGTGGGCACGAAGATGTTGCTGCCCCTCGCGCTCGGCATCCACGTGCCCATCGGGCTGTCGCTGGGCATCATCGGCGGGGTGCTGGTGGGCTCCATCGTGGCCTCGCTCATCTGGCCCAAGCGGGAGCTGCCCGAGGAGCTGGCGCAGCGGCAGCGGGACCGGGAAGAAGGCGCCAAACCCTGAGCGCTCGGCTGGCGGGCGCGTGGGGCTTGCGTCCGGGCGGTGAGCCGGCCAATTGTGTGCCATGTCCTCCGTCATCACCGAAGGCATCCGCATCACCGTGAAGCCCGCTTACTGGCCGGAGCGGAGCACCCCCGAGTCCCACCAGTACGCCTTCATGTACACGGTGGAGATCCTCAACGTCGGTGGAGAGCCGGCGCAGCTGCGCAGCCGCCATTGGATCATCACCGACGCCACCGGGAAGGTGGAGGAGGTGAAGGGCGAGGGCGTGGTGGGCAAGCAGCCCAGCCTGGGGCCAGGCGAGCGCTTCGAGTACACGAGCTGGGCCCAGCTCCGCACGCCGTTCGGCTCCATGCGGGGCTCCTACACCCTGGAGCGCCCGGATGGTCGCCAGTTCGAGGCTCAGATTGGCGAGTTCGCCCTCACACAACCGCATTCGCTGCACTGACAGGACATGACTCCCAATCGCAAGGGCCTGCTCCTGGTGAACCTGGGCACGCCGGATGCCCCCGAGACTGGCGCCGTGCGGCGCTACCTGCGCGAGTTCCTCAGTGACGCGCGCGTGCTGGACATCCACCCGGTGGGCCGCTGGTTCCTGCTCAACTGCATCATCCTTCCCTTCCGCTCGCCCAAGAGCGCGCACGCCTACCGCACCATCTGGACGAAGGAGGGCTCGCCCCTCATGGTGCACTCGCGCGCCCTGGAGGCCGCCGTGGCCCAGCGGCTGGCCGGCGAGTACGAGGTGGAGCTCGCCATGCGCTATGGCAACCCGTCCCTGCCGGACGCGGTGGCGCGGCTGCGCAAGCGCGGGGTGACGGACTTCACGGTGATGCCCCTCTACCCGCAGGAGGCGCCGTCCTCCTCGGGCTCCTCCCTGGCGCGCACCTACGAGGTGCTGTCCGCGCCCTGGGACGTGCCCAACGTGCGGGCGGTGCCGGCGTTCCATGACCACCCGGCCTTCCTGGACGCCTTCGCGGAGGTGGCTCGCCCCGTCATCACCGAGGCGCGGGCGGACCATGTCCTCTTCAGCTTCCACGGTGTGCCCGAGCGCCACATCCGCAAGAGCGACCCCTCGGGGCGCTACTGCCTGGCCTCGGGCGGGTGCTGCGACGTCCTCACGGACGAGAATCGCCACTGCTACCGGGCCCAGTGCTTCGCCACGGCGCGGGCGCTGGCCCGGCGGCTGGGGCTCGGGCCCGAGGGGTGGAGCACCTCCTTCCAGTCCCGCCTGGGGCGCACCCCGTGGGTCCAGCCGTACACGGACGTGGTGCTGCCAGAGCTGGCGGCGCGCGGGGTGAAGCGGCTGGCGGTGATGTGTCCGGCCTTCGTCGCCGACTGCCTGGAGACGGTGGAGGAGGTGGCCATCCGCGGGCGCGAGCAGTTCCTCGCGAGCGGGGGCGAGTCCCTCACCCTCGTCCCCTCGCTCAACTCGCACCCCGCCTGGGTGGAGGCCGTGGTCCGACTCGTGCGGGAGTCGGCGGCGGCCGCTACTTCTTCGCCTGTTGCGGCAGCAGCTCCGGCGGTACCGACTCGAGCGGGGTGAGGCGCAGCTTCAGCTCGCCTCCACTCAGGCCGGGCAGGGCACCCTCGGTGCTCGTGGTCACGGTGCCCTCCCAGGAGCGCCAGCGGCCCGCCTTCACGAGGAACTCGCCCCGGCCCTTCACCCGCACCTCGGCGGAGACGGCCTGCACGGGCGAGCTCTTCGGGGCCTTGTCCTCGGCCTCCGCGTGAGCGCCCTTCTTCCCGCCCGCGTCCTTCTTCTCCGGCTTCGGGGCGGGGGCCGACGACTTGAAGGCCCGGAGGTTGC
>NZ_DASVSO010000365.1:0-10423 GCF_036388035.1 Archangium sp. | reverse complement strand
TGATGCGCCGTGGATCCAACGTGGGCATGCCGGCGCCGAGCTGCACGGTGGGCGCCAGGGACACGCCCGCGACGAGGCCGGGCTTGAGCTTGTCCAGCAGCTCGCCCTTCACGTCGAAGCCGGTCTCCTGCACGGCGCGGGTGACGAAGGAGCCGACGAGGTAGGGCCAGACACCGCTGAGCTGCGAGGGGTCTCCCTGGAAGCGCGCCGCGAGGAAGCTGTCCCCCGGCAGATAGCCGAGCAGCTCGGGGGACTGCTGCGGGACGAGCGCGGCGAGCGAGGCCTGCGTGTCGGGCCAGGGCGTGTCCAGGCGCAGCGTCACCGCGCGCTCGCCAATGGAGCCCGTCAGGGTGACGGACTGGGTGGTGCCGGCGGGGATGAGGAAGCCGATGCCGCCGGGGAGGAAGGCGTAGAAGTCGCGCTCGGCGGGCAGCCGCTTGAGGGAGGCCGAGAGGAGCGGCTCCTGGGCGAGCGACTTGTCCGCGGGCAGCGTGGCGTAGCCGGAGAGCTGGGGCACCATGGCCCCCGCGCCCAGCAGGGCATACCCCTCGGTGAAGAGGAGCCCCAGCGCGGGCTGCGGCGAGCCGGGCCGGCTGAAGGTGACGAGCGTGCCGCCGGGGACCTTCTGCTCGGCGCTCTGGGAGGCCCCGAGGCGATCCCGGGCGAGCTTGGCGAAGGTGTCGCGCAGGGTCTTCTCGTCCTTCACGCCGAGCACGGAGAAGACCTGATTGCCGCCGAGGAGGGCCGCGCCCGCGCCGCGCCCCGGGTCGATGCCGGCGGCCTCCATGGACTGGCGACTGCGCAGGTCCACGCCCACCTGGCGCATGATGCTGGAGACGTAGGACTCGGCGGACGAGGCGTTCTGGAGCTGGGCGAGGAAGTTGGCCAGCTTGAGGTTCTGGAAGCGCGCGAGCCTCTCGCCGAAGGCGCCGAGATCCGGCACGACGAGAGAGGCCTGGGCAGCGCGCGGCAGGAAGCGGGCGGGGTCGGTGGTCTTCGTCCCAGGCATGCCCTGCTTCTCGCCGCAGCGGGAGCAGCCGGCGAACACGAGCAACACGAGCAGAGGCCAGAGTGAGGCGCGGCGGAGCATAGGAGTCGGAGTGCAGACGGGCCGGGGCCCGGAGTCAAATTCTTCCTGCGCGGATAAGGGTCCGCCGTCCAGGGGCCGACCTTGCCCTACCCGAAGCAGTACGGCGAGCATGGGTGATCACCCCGCTGCCCGGCGAGTCCAGGGTGGCGGGACACCCAAAGGGAGGGAAACACCATGTTCGAGTGCGTCACACGCAGGGCCGGCCTGCTGGCAGCGCTGTTGCTGCTGGTCCTGGGCACGGCGGCACAGGCCACCACCGTCCGGGTCCATTACGACGTCGGCTACGGCAACCGCATCACCATCCGGGGCAGCAAAGCGCCCCTGTCCTGGACCACCGGCACCAACGCCACGTGGACCACGGGCAACATCTGGACGCTGTCCTGGGCCGATTCCGTGGGCGACGTGGAGATCAAGCCGCTCTTCAACGACACGACCTGGGCCACCGGCGGCAACTACCGCATCAAGGCTGGCAGCACGGTGAACATCTACCCGTTCTTCGGCGCGGCCACGGGCCGGATGCAGTACGTCACCAACTTCTACTCGCCGCAGTTCCTCAACTCGCGCACGCTCACCATCTACCTGCCCCCGAGCTACTCGGAGAACCCGCTCAAGCGCTACCCGGTGCTGTACGCGCACGACGGGCAGAACCTCTTCAGCGCCTCCACCGCCACCTACGGCGTCGAGTGGCGCATGGACGAGACGGCCAACTCGCTCATCGGCAATGGGCAGATGGACGAGGTCATCATCGTGGGCATCGACCACGGTGGTTCCAACCGCATCTACGAGTACACGCCGTGCTGCGATGCACAGTACGGAGGTGGAGGCGCTGACAAGTACGAGCTGTTCATCCGCGACACGGTGCGGCCCTACATCAACCAGAACTTCCGGACGCTGACGACGAAGCCGAACACGGCGCTGATCGGCTCGTCGCTGGGCGGGCTGGTGTCGTTCTATATCGGGCGGCGTAACCCGACGGTCTTCGGGAAGCTGGCGGCGCTGTCGAGCTCGTTCTGGTGGAACAACCAGGCGCTCACGCAGCAGGTGGAGACGGCCACCACGAAGGTCGCGGTGAACTTCTACATCGACGCGGGGACGAACGGCGACGGACTGGCGGAGACGACGCGGATGCGGGACGCGCTGGTGGCGGACGGTTACGTCCAAGGCAAGGACCTGTACTACTACGTGGCCCAGGGCGCGGGACACAACGAGTCCTCGTGGGCGGCGCGGCTCAACATCCCGCTCACGTACCTGTTCCCCTGGCAGGGCACGATCTACTGAGCGTCATGCGGGAAGGGTGAGGGTGCCGCGCCCGCTCGAGTCGCGAGCACCCTCACCAGATGTCATCGGTGAACAGGCAGTGGATGAGCTTCACCTTGCCAAAGCCGGTGTTGCCGACTTGGAGATCCGGCACGGGGGTGAAGAGTACCTCGTTGGGCAACCGAACCGTCCCAAACGACTCCCGAACGAGCGCGTCCAGCTTCGTTTCGTGAATACCAAATGGTCGCGCACGCATCCAGCAGCAGCGCCATTGCCCCCAACAGGAGCACGCGCATCAGGATTCGCCGCTTCATGTTCCGCTCGTGAGCCCGCCCCGCCCTACCGCACCCGCGTCCCGTGCGGCAGCGGTCCCGAGGTCTCCTCGGTGAAGTCGAGGAAGCGCTCCATCTGCCGCACCGTCTCGTCCGTGGCCTGCGCCTCGGCGTTGAGCGTCTCGAGCTGCCGGTTGACCACCTCCGGGTCTCGAATGGCGATGGACTGCTCGTGCGTCAGCCGCATCAGGTCCTCGATGCTCGCGAGCTGGTGGCTCACCACCTCGCGGCTCTCCCCCGCCTGCTCGAAGCGCGCCAGCCGCTTCCGCAGAATCTCCAGCCGCTTCTCCTTCACGTCCTTCAGCCGCGCGTTCGTCTCCTGCGCCAGCTCCGCCTCCAGCGAGCGCACCTCCTTCTCCAGCGCCTGCCGATCCGCCGAGTTGAGGTACGTGCGGTACTGGTTCAGCGTGGAGATGAGCCGCAGGAACGAGGTGAGGAGCGTGTCCAGCTTCTGCTCGCTGCTGGCCGACAGCACCCGCCCCCCGGGCAGCTTCCCGTAGTTGGCGAGGATCTTCTCCTTCAGCCCCACGAGCTGCTGGTAGTGCTCACGCTGCGAGGGCGCCAGGTCCGCCAGCAGCGCCTCCACCTGCTGCCGCGCCGCCTCCTCGTCCGCCACTCCCGGCTGCCGCGAGCGCACCGCCCGCTGGAAGCGCTTCGAGGAGGACGCCGCCCCCAGGAACAGCCCCTCCAGGCCCAGCGCCACCAGCGCCGGCAGTGGCTCTTGCGTGAGCGCCGAGGACGCCGCGGCGGTCAGCAGCCCCATCAGGTTGGCGGGCAACAGGAAGGCGGCCTTCAGGTAGTTGGGGGTACGGGCCACGGACGTCCTCGCCAGGGAGGCGCCCCGCGGGCAGAGGGCTTCAGGGCCCTCGCGCCTCCGACACGTATTTCAGCGCGCCGAGGTCGCGGGTGTCCTCGGCCGGCGGAGCCCCCGCCGTGCGCTTGATCTTCTGATAGAGCGCCGAGGCGCTCTGGAACAGCTCGTCATAGGTGACGGGCGCCTCGCCGGAAAGCCCGAAGAAGGCCCGATTGTCCGCCAGTGTCGCCGGGGGCGCGCTGCGGATGGCCTCGGTGGGGTCTCCCAGGTACGGCGCCACCTCGCCCAACAGTCGCGCCGCCGGTCCCGGGTCCTTCAGGACACTGTTGCTGGCGTCCAGCAGCGCACGAATGATCCTCCGCACCGCGTCCGGGTAGCGCGCGGCGTAGTCGCCCCGGGCCACCAGCACCGTGGCCACCAGGTGCGGCGCGTCCGCCGTGGTGGCCAGCACCGCGCCGCCCCGGTCCCGAGCGGCCAGCTCCACGTCGCCCCACAGCCCCGACACCGCGTCCGCCCGGCCCTCGCGCAGCGCCCGGCCCGCGTCCAGCGTGGAGGGCAAGTCCACCCACCGCACGTCCGACATGCGCAGGCCCGCGCGCGAGAGCGCCCACAGGGCGAAGTAGTACGAGGAGCCCGAGGGGTACACCCCCAGCCGCTTGTCGCGCAGCGAGGCCAGGTCTGGCACCCCCACCGCCGCCAGGGCCTCCTGCCCACGGCTGCGCCCCACCAGCAGCACCGTGCGTGGCGCCGCGTCCCGGAGCGAGGGCAGCCAGGCCGCCAGCCGGTCCACCGAAATGGCCGCCATGTCCACCCCGCCGTGCTCCGCTCCCACGGCCAGGGCCTGCCGCAGCTCCTCCTCGCTGGCGAAGACGACGGCGCGCGCATCCATGGCGTAGCCCGTCTTCAGCACGCCCTGCGCCGCACCCGGGGGAGCCCCGGGGTTGTCCAGCGTGGAGGCCCCACCGGTGGCCAGCAGCAGCGCCGCCGCCGAGCCTCGCGCGGTGAAGCCGATGAGCGTGGGCCGCAACGGCACCGAGGCCACGTCCGCCACCGGTGCCGCCACGCCCGCGGGGAAATCTCCCGGCGACAGGCGCACCGCCTGCTTCGTCGCCGGGAAGAAGCGCGCCTGGAGGCGATCCAGGTACCCCAGCCGCGAGGCCAGCAGGTACATCGCCCCCAACACGCACAACACCAGGAACGGATAGAGGCCGGGTCCGCGTCGCAACGCCATCAGAGCGGCCTCCTCCGTTCCATGGGACTACTTGATCTCCACCTTCTTGCCGATGGTCTTCTCGGTGCCGCCGCCCACCTCGGACACCGGCGCGGGGCTGTCCATCCCCATCTCCATCTTCATCTGCTTGACCAGATCCATGGCCTGGAGGCGCTCGGCGTCCTCCTCGATCTGCACCGCCTGGTGGTCCACCGACTCGAGCGCCATCTGCATGCGCGCCTCGTTGACGGCGGCCTTCTCGTTCACCTTGCGGAGCATCTCGTCGTGGGTGGCGTCGATGCCGGCCACCTGGAAGGACTCCATGGCGTCGGCTACCTTGGACTGCCACTGCGCGCGCCGCGCGTCGCGGATGGCGTTCATCGCCTCCTGCGTCTTGCGGTCCTTCTCGCGCATGAAGGCCTTCTTCAGGTTCAGCGACTTCTCGTACGCCGCCTTGGCCGTCTCGAGCTGCTGCTCGTTGCGCTCCAGCGCCGCCTTCTCCGTCTGCAGCTTGGTGGCGTACTGGGCCGCGAGGTCGTCGCGCCCCGCCTGGATGGCCGCCTTCACCTTGGCCGTCAGGTCGCGGATGTCCTGCTTGTACTTGCCGTTCTCCTTCTCCAGGAGCGTCAGGTTCGCCCGCACCATGGCGATCGACTCGTTCATCTTCGGGACCTGGTCGTTCAGGTCACGAATGTTCTGCTCGAGGATGAGCTCCGGGTCCTCGATGGAGGAGACGAAGAATCCGAAGAAGCTGCGCATTGCCCTGCTGAACCGTTGCCACATGGCGGCTGACTACCTCCTCCAGGAATGGAACCTGGGTGGACCTTACACCATCCCACCGGCTTTCCACGTCATGGCGTGCACCTTGCGCTTACGCACGGTCCACGGGGGTGATTGCCGGGAGACTTCCAGGACCCCCGGGGTTCGCCCGGAGTGCGAGCGGGCGCCCCTCGTGACGGACCCGGGGCTCAATGGGCCCGGGCGGCGATGCGGGTGGCCTGCTGACGGGCGTTGGAGGCCACGGAGGCCTCGTCCAGGGTGAGCAGGACCCGGTCCTTGAGGACGAGCTTGCCGTCGATGAGGACGTGGAGGACGTCGGTGGAGCGGGCGGCGTAGACGAGCGGCGAGAGCACGTCCCGGGGATCCTGAGGGGTGGAATGGAGCCCGGAGAGGTCCACCACGGTGATGTCCGCGCGCTTGCCCTCCTCCAGAGAACCCACCTCCGCCTCCAGACCCAGCGCCCGCGCCCCGCCCAGGGTGGCCATCTCCAGCACCCGCTCGGGCGGCATGCCCCGGGGGCCCACCCGCGGCTTGTGCAGCAGCGCCGCCAGCCGCATCTCCTGGAACAGGTCCAGGTTGTTGTTGCAGGGCGCTCCGTCCGCTCCGAGACACACGGAGACCCCGGCGTCCAGCAGCTCGGGCACCGGGGCGATGCCCGAGGCCAGCTTGAGGTTGGAGCCCGGGCAGTGGCACACCACCGTGCGCGTGTCCCGCAGCAGGCGCTGCTCCTCCTCGGAGAGCCACACGCAGTGGGCCAGCGTCACGTGGGGGCCGGTGAAGCCCACCTCGTGGAAGTACGCCACGTTGTCCCGGCCCACCCGCTCGCGCACCACCTGCACCTCGGTGCGGTTCTCGCTGGCGTGGGTGTGGATGCGCACCCCCTTGTCCCGGGCCAGCCGCCCCACCTCCCGCATCAGCTTCTCCGTGCAGGAGAGGACGAAGCGGGGCGCGAAGGCGTAGCGCAGCCGGCCCCCCTGGGTGCCGTGCCAGCGCTCCAGCAGCGCGAGGCTCTCGGCCAGCGAGGCCTCCGTGGACTCGTACAGGCCCGCGGGCACGTCGGGCGCGTCCATCATCGCCTTGCCGCCGGTGAGCCGGAAGCCGCAGTCCCGGGCGGACTCGAAGACGGCGTCGTAGTGGCGCACCGTGCCCATGTCGAGCGCGGCCGTGGCCCCGGACTGGATGAGCTCCGCGAAGGTGAGGTCCGCCGAGGCCCGCATGGAGTCCGCGTCGTGCGCGGCCTCGAAGGGCCAGATGCGCTCGCGCAGCCAGTCCAGCAGCTCCAGCCCGTCCGCGCGGTTGCGGAAGAGCGTCTGGCAGGCGTGCAGGTGGCCGTGGATGAGGCCGGGCATCACCACCTTGCCGGTGACGTCCAGCACGCGCAGGCCCGCCCCCCGGGTGCGGATGTTCCTCCCCACCCGGGCGATGCGCCCATCCTGGACGAGGACATCTGCCTCCGCGAGCACCTCGCGCCCGCGGTTCATGGTGATGACGGTGCCGTTGGTGAGCAGCAGATCCACGCTTCGTCCCGGGGTGTAGAGGCTCAGAGGAAATCGCTGGTGAAGGCGTGGGGCAGCAGCTCCCCGAGGCTGTAGCGCGCCTCATCGCCCTTGAGGTTGCGGCTGCGCACGGGCAGCTCCTTCGGGGCGAACTCCAGCATCACCTGCCGGCACATGCCACACGGCGGGCAGGGGGTGGGCGTGTCCACCACGATGGCCACCGCCACCGGCTTGCCACGGCCCTGCGCCACCCCGGCCGCCAGCGCGCTGCGCTCGGCGCACACGGACAGGCCGTAGGAGGAGTTCTCCACGTTGCAGCCCGTCACCACCGAGCCGTCCGCGTAGAGCACCGCCGCGCCCACGGGGAAGCGGGAATAGGGCGCGTGCGCGCGCTGGCGCACCTGCGTGGCCAGCTCGAAGAGCTTCTCCCAGGGAAGGTCCGCGCTCATGCGCCACCTCGGGACCGGGACTCGGCCAGCTCGACGTCATCGAGGTAGCGCGCGATGCTCATCTCCGCCTCCACCGGCAGTTCCAGGAAGCGCACGTGCGCGGACGACCCGCGCGAGCCGTGCCCCACGTGAAGCACCTCGCCCCGGGCCAGGAGCGCCTCCTTCGCGCCGGGCAGGAGGATGCGCACCTCCACCTTCGTCCCCACCGGCAGGGCGGAGCCGTACCAGGCGAAGCCCCCGAGCGAGAGATTGCCCTCCCGGGGCTCGAAGGTGTCCGAGGTGCCCGCCCGCCGCACGCTCAAGCGCATCTCCACCCGGGGGGAGTCGCGCCGGTCATTCTCAAGCTGCTGGCCGCTGTCCTTGGACTGCTCGCTCATGCCTTGCTCGCTCCCGCACGGGCTACCGTGGGCAGGAAATCCTCGAGGAGTCGGGTGAAGAGACCCTTCACCCGGTTGGCGGTCTCCGCTACTTCCTCGTGTGTCAGGGGCTTGTTGCCAATGCCCGCCGCCAGATTGGTGATGCAGCTCACGCCCGCCACACGCACGCCCATGTGGTTGGCGGCGATGACCTCGGGCACGGTGCTCATGCCCACCGCGTCCGCGCCCAGCATGCGCAGCATGCGGATCTCGGCCGGCGTCTCGTAGGACGGGCCGGCGAGGATGGCGTAGACCCCCTGCTTGAGCACCACGCCGGTGCGCGTCCCCGACTCCAGGAGCTGCGCCTGCAGGGCCGCTGGATAGGCCGTGGTCATGTCCGGGAAGCGAGGCCCCAGCCGGTCATCGTTGGGCCCGTTGAGCGGGTTGTATCCCGAGAGGTTGAGGTGGTCGGTGATGACCATCATGTCGCCCGGCTTGAAGGCCAGGTTCACGCCGCCCGCGGCGTTGGTCACCACCAGGGTGTGGAGGCCGAGCGCGCACAGCACCCGCGCGGGGAAGGCCACCTGGGCCGGGGTGTAGCCCTCGTAGGCGTGGACGCGACCCTGCATGGCCACCACCGGCTCGCCGCGCACGCGGCCCATCACCAGCCGGCCCGCGTGGCCCGGCACCGACGCGTGGGGGAAGTGGGGCAGCTCCGCGTACGGGACGACCACCTTGTCCGAGAAGCTCTCGGCGAAATCGCCCAACCCACTGCCGAGGATGATCCCCACTTTCGGCGAGAGACCGCCCGCCCGGGCTCGGATGGCCTGCGCCGTCTCATGCACCTGTTCGTAGAGCCCCATCGTCCGCCCCATCATACCTCCCCCCACGCGCTCCGCACGGGCTCACGACGGGCGAAGTGCGATCGCTGAACACAGGACACTCCCGGGCTGCTCCTGGGGCCGCGGCTCACCGGGGCTTGCTCACCACGAAGGAGGTGCGCCCCACCGAGACGCCCTCGGGCGCGGCGCCCGCCAGGTCCCGCCCTTCCTTCAGCGCCGACACCGCCCAGTCCAGGGCGAAGGGCTTGGGGGAGAAGAGCGCGTACACCACCTCCTCGCCCTCGACCTCGCCCAGCTCGATGGCCTCCGGAAGCAGGGCCGCCTCCGCCGAGTAGGGCACCGCCGCCGGCCCCTCGTACGGGGAGTACACGGAGACAACCCCGGCCGCGTCCCGGCTCACCACCGCCACGTACCCGCTCTTCTCCTGGGCCCGCACCTCGAAGCGCAGGGCGGCGCCCGGCGACAGCGTCTCGCCCGGTGTCACCCGGACACTCCCCTCCCCTTGCTTGCGGTGCAGCGCCAGCGACACCCCTCCCTTGGTGGTGTACGGGTCCTCCGTGGGGACGAGCACCACCAGCGCCACGGCCGCCGCCACCGCCAGCACCGGCGTGAAGAGGGCCAGCGGGTTGTGCCACCACCGGCGCTGGGAGGACTCGAAGCGCGCCACCAGGGGCCCCGGCGGATGCTGTACCAGGAAGGCCGCCGACTCGGCCCGCAGCTCCTGCAACCGCGCCCGATCCGCCTCCGACTCCGCCAGCACCGCCTCCACCTGGGCCCGCGACGCGGCGTCGAGCGCGTCCACCAGGTAGCACTCCAACATCGGATCCGTCAGCCGCCGGGCTCCCGCGCTCATGGCGACACCTCCGCCTCGAAGCGGGCCTGGCGCGCCCGCGCCCGCTTCAGGAACTGCTCCAACATGCTCGCCACCGCCTTGCGCGACTGGCCCAGCACCTGCCCCACCTGCTCGGTGCTGTGCCCCTCCACGAAATAGAGGAACGCCGCGGTCAGCACCTGCGGCTCCTCTCCCTGGGTCAGCAGCGCCAGGTTCTGGGCCGCCTCCACCCGATTCTGGCCACCCTCGTGCGCCATCGCCATGTCCAGACGCCGCTCGGCGGCCTCGGGGTCCTCGTCCTCTCGCAGCGACAGGCCCCCCGTCCACCGCGAGCGCCTGCGCAGCCGGTCCACCGCCCGGTGGGTGACGATTTGATAGAGCAGCGTGAAGGGCGAGGCCTCCCCACGCAGCGACTCCCTCAGCTTCATGAAGCCGAGGAAGGCGTCCTGCATGATGTCGATGGCCTCCTCCGGGTCCCTCGTGAGCGCCAGGGCACGGCGGTAGAGGGTCGGACCGTAGCGCCGATAGAGGTCCGCGAGCTCCTGGGATGGGGGGGTGCCCGCCATAGATGGGCGGCACTGTAGGACAGCGGCGCCCGAAAAAATAATTCCAACGAAAAAGGCCCGCGCGACGAAGGGACATACACGGCGCGGCGGAGTCCGGGGGGGCCGGAACGCTCCCCGCGCCATCCACAACAGTCCTGCTGTTCGTATCGGGAGGTGCCCATGAGCACGCTTCACTGCCTCATCGCGACCACACAGAAGCACCTGGATGACGCGCTCCGCGTCCGCTGGACCGTCTTCGGCTCGGAATTGGGCCTCATCGCCCACCACCCGCCGGCGCTGCGCGAGGTGCACTGCTTCGACACGCTCGAGACCACCCTCCACTTCATCGTCTACGACGAGCAGCGCCCCGTGGCCACGGCGCGGCTGCTGCTGCCCAACGCCGAGGTGGCGCGCGGCACC
>NZ_DASVSO010000364.1:0-2081 GCF_036388035.1 Archangium sp. | reverse complement strand
TTCGACGAGGCCTGCGCGGACGCCATGGTGGAGAACGTCATTGGCCTGCACGGCCTGCCGCTGGGCGTGGCGCTCAACTTCGTGGTGAACGGGCAGGACCGGCTGGTCCCCATGGCGGTGGAGGAGCCCTCCATCATCGCCGCGGCGAGCTACGCGGCGCGGCTGTGCGGCGAGGGCGGCGGCTTCACCGTGACGGCGGACGAGCCCATCACCACCGCCCAGGTGCAGCTGCTGGACGTGCCCGACCTGAGCGCCGCCGAGGCCGCGCTGCGCGCTGGGTCGCCGGAGCTGCTGGCCGAGGCCAATGGCCTGCTCGGCAACATGTGCGCCCGGGGTGGCGGGGCCCGCGAGCTGGAGGTGCGCGTGCTGGACGCCACCACGCTCGTCGTCCACCTGCACGTGGACACCCGGGACGCGATGGGGGCCAACCTCGTCAACAGCCTCGCGGAGAAGCTGGCGCACCGGCTCGCCACCCTCGCCGGGGGCCGGGCGGGGCTGAAGATCCTCACCAACCTGGCGGATCGCCGCAAGGTGTACGTGCGCGCGACGGTGCCGGCGGCGGCGCTGGCCTTCGAGGGCTTCCCCGATGGGGCGGCGGTGCGCGACGCCATCCTCGAGGCCCACCGCTTCGCCGAGCTGGACCCCTACCGCGCCGTCACCCACAACAAGGGGGTGATGAACGGCGTGGACGCGGTGCTGGTGGCGTGCGGCAACGACTGGCGCGCGGTGGAGGCGGGGGCGCATGCGTACGCGTCCCGCTTCGGCGTGTACCGGCCGCTGACCTCGTGGCGGATGGGGCCCTCGGGCGAGCTGGTGGGCCTGCTGGAGATGCCGCTGGCCACCTCGACGGTGGGCGGGGCGGCGCGCTCCCACCCGGGCGTGCAGCGGGCGCTGAAGCTCGCCGGGGTGACGAGCGCGGTGGACCTGGCGGGCGTGGCCGCGGCGGCGGGGCTGGCCACCAACCTGTCGGCCCTCAAGGCGCTGTCCACCGAGGGCATCCAGAAGGGACACATGGCGCTGCACGCGCGGCGCGTGGCCGCGGAGGTGGGGGCGGAGGGCGAGCTGGTGGAGATCGTCGCCGAGCGGCTGGCGCGCGAGCGCGTCTACCGGCCGGAGCGTGCTCGGGAGATCCTCGCCGAGGAGGTGAGACGGAAGGAGGCCACGCGATGAAGGCCACGCGTGTCGCCGTGGTGGGCGGCGGAATTGGAGGGCTGACGGCCGCCGGGCTCCTGGCAAGGGAGGGCCACGACGTCACGCTCTTCGAGGGAGGTTCCACCCTCGGGGGAAAGGCGCAGTGCGTGCGGGTGGAGGGGCTCACGCTGGACACCGGGCCCACGCTGCTCACGCTGCCGGACGTGGTGAAGGGGCTCTTCGGGGCCCTGGGGGCGGAGGAGCTGCTGCCGCCCATCACCGAGTTGCGGCCCCAGTGCACCTACCGCTTCGCGGACGGGTGCGGCTTCGTGGCGTACAAGGAGGTGGAGCGCACCGCGGAGAGCGCCGGGGAGCTGCGCCCCAGCGAGCGGCGCGGGGTGCACGGCTTCTACGCGGAGGCCGAGGCCATCTGGCGGGCCGCGGGCGAGCCGTACCTGGAGGCGCCCTTCGAGGGCATGGCCGGCTTCATGGCGCGGGTGGCCCGGCGGGGCATGGTGGCCATGGCCAAGGGCATGAAGCTGGCCACGCTGGACGAGCTGGCGCGGGCGCACTTCAAGACGGACCACATGCACCAGTTCGTGGGCCGCTTCGCCACGTACGCGGGGGCCTCTCCTTATGAGGCGAGCGCGGCCTACGCCCTCATCCCCCACATCGAGCGCGCGTACGGGGTGCACCACGTGCGCGGTGGCATCGGCGCGCTGGTGGACGGGCTCGAGGCGGCGGTGAGGCGCCAGGGCGTGAAGGTGCACCTCCACGCGCGCGCCCGCTACGCGCGGGATGCCCACGGCTACCGCGTGGGGCCCGAGGGCGGCGAGGAGCGCTTCGACACGGTGGTGGTGAACGCGGACCCGCTGGACAAGCTGGGGCGGGAGAGCGAGCCGCTGTCGCTGTCGGGCTACGTGCTGCTGCTGGAGGTGGATGGCCGTCCC
>NZ_DASVSO010000363.1:0-11606 GCF_036388035.1 Archangium sp. | reverse complement strand
CCGGGCACGCTGGGCGGCGTCTTCGTCCACGAGCGCCACGCGCACAACAAGGACCTGCCGCGCTTCGAGGGCTGGTGGGGCCACGACAAGCAGACGCGCTTCCAGATGGGGCCGGACTTCGTCCCGACTCCCGGCGCCGAGGGCTGGCTGCTGTCCAATTCACCCATCCTCCAGCTCGCGGCCCTGCGGGCGTCCATGGAGCTCTTCGACCGCGCCACCATGCCGGCGCTGCGCCGCAAGAGCGAGCTGCTCACCGGCTACCTGGAGTTCCTCCTGGACAGGCTCCCGCCCGGGTTCGTGCGCATCACCACCCCGAGAGAGCCGAAGCAGCGGGGCGTCCAGCTCTCGCTGCGCTTCAGCAAGGAGCCTCGGAAACTGTTGGAAAAGCTCACTGCGCAGGGCGTCTTCTGCGACTTCCGTTCACCGGACGTCATCCGCGCCGCTCCAGCCCCCCTCTATGTCAGCTTCCAGGACGTATACCGCTTCGCGGGGGTGTTGGAACGGCATGCACGAGATTGACGGGACGGAGCGCGTAACGGTGGTGGGAGCGGGTCTGGTGGGCTCGCTCCTTTCGATGTACCTGGCGCGGCGCGGCTTTCAGGTGGATGTCCTGGAGCGGCGCCCGGACATGCGGCGCGAGGTGGTGGACGCGGGGCGCTCCATCAACCTCGCCATCTCCGCCCGTGGGCTGTACGCCTTGCGACGGCTGGGGCTGGAGGAGGAGGCGCTGCGCCAGGCCATCCCCATGCGCGGCCGGATGATTCATGCCCCGTCTGGTGGGTTGGCCTTCCAGGCCTACGGCAAGGACGAGTCCCAGCACATCAACAGCATCTCGCGCGCGTGGCTGAACGAGTACCTGATGACGCACGCGGAGCGCTCGGGCCGGGTACGCATCCAGTTCGACCAGCGCGTGCAGCACGTGGACCTCGAGAAGGGCGTGCTCGAGGTGTTGGACAGGGCGAGCGGCACCGTGCGCGAGGTGCGCACGCCGGTGGTGTTCGGCACGGACGGCTCGAGCTCGGCGGTGCGGCGCGAGCTGGCGCTGCTGCCGGGCCACGGCTCGGCGCAGGAGCACCTGAGCCACGGCTACAAGGAGCTGACGATTCCGGCGGGCCCGGGCGGCGCCTTCCGGATGGAGAAGCACGCGCTGCACATCTGGCCGCGCGGCTCGTACATGCTGATTGCCCTGCCGAACCAGGATGGCAGCTTCACCTGCACGCTGTTCCTCCCCTTCCAGGGCCCGGTGAGCTTCGAGTCGCTGGACTCGCCCGCGCGGTTGGAGGCCTTCTTCGAGGAGCAGTTCCCGGACGCGCTGTCGCTGATGCCGGGCCTGACGCACGACTTCTTCCACAACCCCACCGGGACGATGGTGACGGTGAAGAGCACGCCGTGGCACGTGGGGGGCAGGGCGCTGCTGCTGGGGGACGCGGCGCACGCCATCGTGCCCTTCTTCGGGCAGGGGATGAACTGCGGCTTCGAGGACTGCGTGACGCTGGAGGCGTGCCTCGGGCGGCACACGCGGTGGGAGGACGCCTTCGAGGAGTTCTTCCGGCTGCGCAAGCCGAACGCGGACGCCATCGCGGACATGGCGGTGGAGAACTTCGTGGAGATGCGGGACCGGACGGCGGACCCGCGCTTCCTGCTGGAGAAGGCGGTGGAGAAGGAGCTGCTCAAGGCCTTCCCGGGCGAGTTCCTGAGCCGCTACACGCTGGTGAGCTTCAGCCGGGTGCCGTACCGGCTGTCCTACGAGGTGGGCGCCATCGCGGGCGGCATCGTCGCCGAGCTGAGCGAGGGCCTCCACCGGGCGGAAGACGTGGACCTGGACAGGGCGCGCACGCTCATCCGCGAGCGGCTGGTGCCCTTCGTGAAGGAGCACTCGGATGGATTTGGGCTTGAAGGGTAGGCGGGCGCTGGTGATGGGGGCCTCCACGGGGCTGGGGTACGCCATCGCCGAGCAGCTCGTGAAGGAGGGCGCGCGGGTGGCCATCTGCTCGCGCAACGAGGAGCGCCTCCGCGAAGCCGCCAGGCAGATGGGCGCCGCGCTCGCCGTGGCGGCCGACCTGACGAAGCCGGGCGCCACGAAGGCGCTGGTGGAGAAGGTGGTGGCGGAGCTGGGCGGCGTGGACGTGCTCGTGGCCAACACGGGCGGCCCGCCCAAGGGCAGCATCGAGAAGCTCACGGCCGAGCAGTGGCAGGAGGGCTTCCAGAGCCTGTGGATGAGCGTGGTGGAGGGCCTCCAGGCGGCGCTGCCGGGGATGAAGGAGCGGCGCTGGGGCCGCATCGTCCTGGTGACGTCGGTGGCGGCGCGCGAGGCGATGCCGCTGCTGACCATCTCCAACGGGCTGCGCGCGGGGCTGATGGGGCTGGTGAAGACCGTGAGCAACGAGGTGGCCGAGCACGGCATCACCATCAACGGCGTCCAGCCCGGCTACCACGCCACGGACCGCCTCCGGGAGCTCGGCATCCCCGAGGACAGGATTACGTCGCAGATTCCGGCGCGCCGCCTGGGCAAGCCCGAGGAGCTGGGCGCGCTGGTGACGTTCCTCGCCTCGGAGCAGGCGGCCTACGTCACGGGCCAGTCCATCGCCATCGATGGCGGGTGGATGCGCGGCTTCTGAGCCGAGCGGGAGGGGGCGGCGCTCACGTGCCGAAATTCTCCTCGCGCTGGAGCTTGCCTTCGCGATCCCACCAGCGCCACTTGCCCTTCTGGAGGTCCTGGCGGAAGTGGCCCTCGGAGGCCTTGCGGCCATTGTCGTGCCAGTGGGTGGAGACGCCCTCCCTGTCACCGTCCTCCCGGTAGAAGGTGGTGCTCTTCTTCCGGCCGTTGGCATGCCAGGAGTTCCATGGGCCGAACTTCGAGGGAACGCCCGCCAGGCTCCCTTCCGATTTCTCCATGCCCTGGGACTCCATCCGCCCGTTGTCGTGCCAGCTCGTGAAGCGGCGGATGCCGGCCCGCTGGTAGACGAAGCTCCAGTGCTTCTTTCCGTTGTCGTACCATCTCGTCCAGTTGCCGCTCTCCTGGCCCGCGTCGTCGTAGGCGCCTTCCTTCTCCTTCGGCCCACTGGCGTGCCACCAGAGCCACGGCCCCACCCGCTTGCCACTCGCGTAGAGCCCCTGGGAGGCCGGCTTCCCGTTGTCGTGCCACGCGCGCCACTCGCCCTGCTGCCTCCCCTGCTCGTAGGCGCCCTCGCTCTTCTTCTGCCCGTTCGGGTGGTACTCGACCCAGGTGCCCGTCTTGTTCCCGTGCGTGTAGGTGCCCTGCTCCTTCACCGTCCTCCCGTCGATGTGCCAGGCGGTGTAGGGGCCGTGGTACTGGCCCTGCTCGAAGACGGCCTCCCACTCCTTGCCGTCCACACCGCCGAAGCGTGTCCAGGGACCCTGCTTCTCGCCCTTCGAATACGCGCCTTGTTCCCGCACCTGGCCGTCGTACTCGTAGGTGAACGAGGGGCCCTCGAGGACGTCGTCCTGGTAGTTCTTCTCGAACTCCTTGTGCTCGTAGCTGGAGTAGGTGATCCAGGTGCCCACCTTCTTGCCGTGGCGCCACGCGCCCTCGCGTGACTTGAACCCGGACTCGAAGAAAACCTGGGGGCCGTGGAGCTTGTCGTCGGCGTAGGTGCTGCGCTCGCGCAGTTCGTGCCTGTCGCCCCAGCGGACCAAGGGGCCGTGGGGCACCGGGTGGCCGTTGGGGGTGACCCGGCTGCACCAGCGGATGCGTTTGGCGAGGTCCTCCAACTGCTGTGCGCCGTCGGGACAGACAATCTCCAGCTCGACCTTCGTCGGGGAGGTCTTCTCGTCGCTCGGGGTGGAACGCGGGGCCTCCGACGTCACGCCCCCCTCCGAGCGCAACCGGGGCCCGAGCACGAGCACGCCCGCGGCGAGGGCCCCGGCCACACCCAGGCCAGCCCCCACGAAGGCCAGCACCCGCTTGAGGGAGGCCCGTCCGGAGCGGAGGGCCGTGAGGGCCTCAAGCGCCTCGGTCGCGGTGGTGAAGCGCTTGCGCGGCGTGGGGTGGACGAGCCGCTCCAGGAAGCGCAGGGTGGGCGGCCGCAGGTTCACGTGCTCGCGGAACTCCAGCCGCAGCCCTTCGCCCATCAGCTCGGAGGGGTGCTTGCGGCTGAGGAGGTGGAGGAGCGTGGCGCCCAGCGCGTAGACGTCACTGCCGGGGCGAGCCACGCCCGCGAGCTGCTCCGGCGGCATGTAGCCCAGCGTGCCCACCAGGGTGGCCTGTCCCGCCGTGGCCCGGTGCACCTCGCGGGCGGCACCGAAGTCCACCAGGGCGAGCGTCCCGTCCGGTCGGCGCAGGAGGTTGGCCGGCTTGATGTCCCGGTGGATGACGTGCGGCGACAGGCCATGCAGGTACACGAGCAGCTCGAGTCCCTGCGCGGCGAGCTCGAGCACCTCGGCCTCGCTGTAGCGGTGCGTCTTCAGCTCCTCTTCCAGCGAGACGCCTTCCACATGGGACATGACGAGGTACAGCCGCGTCTCCGTATCGGTGCCCTCCTGGAAGGCGTCGATGAAGGAGGGGAGCCGGGGATGGGAGAGCTGGCGGAGCAGCTCCGCCTCGCGCTGGAAGGCCTCGAGCGCCTGGGTGTCGGGCACCAGGGTGAAGAGCAGCTCCTTGAGGACCACGAAGGGGGCACTGCCCGTCGTGCTCGCGAGGTACACGCGGCTGTGGGGTTGCGCGGAGAGCAGCCGCATCACCTGGTAGCCGCGCACGTGCACGGCGGCCCCACACCGAGCACACCGAGCCGCATGCACCTCGGCCCCGCACGCGACGCATGGCGCCGTGGCCCTGGACATCTCAGCCGTCATTCCCGAATTCCCCGGGGCACCTCGGTGCCCGACCTGTGCGTGCTTCGCGCGGTCGGTTCTACCATTGCGAGCGGACCTGTATCCCGTGGCCGTCCGTGGCGTCCGGGCCCCGCGGACAGCTGTCCGGTCGAGTGTCCGGGGCCATGCGGGCCGGACACTCGCGGAGCGGGCACCGGACAGCACGCGCAACCCCTGGATTCTCCAGACATTTCTCTGGCGACCCGAGGCGGAGAGCGCGGGGCGGCGGACGCGCATGGGGGCTCCACGGGGCCCGGGAAGGCCGGCACGGCGGTTGCTCATGGGGTGGTGCGACGGGCTCATGAAGAGTCCCGCTCATTCGATGGAGAATCCCATGCGTACCCCTTCCTTCCGTTCCCTGCTGCTGGCCGCCGTGCTCCCCCTGGGCCTCACCGCGTGCGGCCCCGAGATCGACGAGAACATCCTCCAGGTGTGTGACGCTCGGGCGCCGCGCGGCTCGGACGCGCACTTCCAGTGCGTCTCCCACTTCGAGTCGGGCGCCGAGGTGCTTCCTCAGGGGACGCAGCCGTGGGACGTGGCGCCCAAGCTCGTCATCCGGGACCAGCAGGTCGTCATCCGGGACCAGCCGGTCGTCATCCGGGACCAGCAGGGGAAGCTGCCGTGGGACGTGGCGCCCCAGCTCGTCATCCGGGACCAGGATGGGGAGTCGGTCATCATCCGGGACCAGGACGGGAAGTCGGTCGTCATCCGGGACAATCAGGGGAAGTGACTCACGCGCGGGTCATCGTCAACCGGGCCCGGGAGCCGCTTCCCACGTTCCCCGTCTCCCGCCCGGGCAGCCACACGGTGACGGTGGCGCCTCCGCCCTCCCGGTTCTCGATGCGCAGCCGTCCCCGGTGCGCGTCGATGATTTCCCGGCATAGCGAGAGCCCCAGCCCCGAGCCCTTCTCCTTGGTCGTGTAGAAGGGCAGCAGGGCGTTCTGCAGCACCTCGGGAGCGAGCCCGCGTCCGCGGTCGTGCACGCACAGGCGGAAGCCTCCCTCGGCCTCCTGGACCTCGAGGGACACGGACTCGGGGGGGCCACCGGCCTCCTGGGCGTTCTTCAGCAGGTTGATGAGCACCTGCTCCACCTGCGCGGCGTCGCACCAGCCTGGCCGGGCGGGTGGCGGCGCGAAGGTGGCCTGGGGATACAGGGCCTGGAGTCCCGAGAGGAGCCGGGGCCACTCGACCAGGGCCAGCTTGGGGGCGGGCAGCCGGGCGAAGCGGGCGTAGCCGTCGAGGAAGGTGCGCAGGTGGGTGGTGCGCTCCTCGAGGGTGTCGACGACCCGGGTCAGCTTGCCGAGCTGCTCGGGGTTTCGCGAGATGAGACGCGCCGAGTGCAGCAGCGAGGAGATGGGGGCTAGCGAGTTGTTCAGCTCGTGGCTCATCACCCGGATGACCTTCTTCCACACGTCGGCCTCCTGGCGGGCCAGCTCGCGCGTGAGATGCTTCACCAGCAGCAGCGTGTGGGGCTCTCCCTCGAAGTCGAAGTCGCGCTTGGACAGGTGGAACGTCTCGCTCTCCTTGTCCACCTCCACGGTGAAGAGCTCATCGCTCTCGGTGAGGAGCGCCTGGCGCAGCGGAGCGGGGGCGCCCTGGAGCATGGAGAGGAAGTTCTGCCCCTCGACGGCACGGCCCTCGAAGAAGAGCTCGCGTGCGGCGGCGTTGGTGAGGGCGATGCGGCCCGAGTCGCCATACAGCACGATGGCCAGCGGGACGCCTTCCACCAGGGTGCGCAGTCGCTGGTCCTGTCCGGTGGCCTGGGCGCGCGCGGCGCCGAGCAGCACCCCGAGCCCCAGCGGCACCCCGAGTCCGGCGCCCACGAGTGTCCACACGGCCGAGCCGGTGGCCAGGGCGAAGCCCGCGGTGGAGGTCACGGCGAGCACGAGGGCGGCCACGCCCGGTGCCAGGCGGCGGAGCCGGGGGAGCACCCGGGGCGAGGAGGGGCGGGAAGTCGTGGAAGTCATCGACATGGGTGCCTCATCCCCTGAGCCGGCGCTCCACGCTGAGGCCGAGCCGCTCCATGCGCCGGTAGAAGGCTTGCCGGCTGAGGCCGAGCTGGGCGGCGGCGCGAGACACCACGCCCCGGGCCTCGGCGAGCGCCTGCTCCACGGCCGCGCGCTCGGCCGCCTCATCCGCCGAGGGCGGGGGGGAGGCGGGCATGGGCTCCGCGGCGGATTTCCCCGGCAGGGCGCCCTCGGACAGCCCGAGGTCCACCGCCTCCAGGGTGACCGCCTTGCGCACCAGCACCGCGCGCTGGATGCGGTTCTGCAGCTCGCGCACGTTGCCCGGCCAGTCGTGGGCCAGCAGCGCCTGGCGCGCACCGGTGCTCAGCTGCACCTCCTCCTCCTCGGGCTGGTACTTGCGCAGGAAGTGCTCGGCGAGCAGGGGCACGTCCTCGGGCCGGTCCTTGAGCGCGGGCAGGCCCACCTCGATGACGGCGAGCCGGAAGTAGAGGTCCTCGCGGAAGGTGCCCTCCTGGATGGCCCGGGACAGGTTCACGTTGGTGGCGCTGATGACGCGCACGTCCACCTTCCGGGTGACGCTGCTGCCCAGCCGCTGGTACTCGCCGAGCTGCAGCACGCGCAGCAGCTTCGCCTGCCCCGTCAGGGACAGGTTGCCAATCTCATCCAGGAAGAGGGTGCCGCCGTGGGCCTCCTCGAAGCGGCCCACCCGCAGCTTCGTGGCTCCGGTGTAGGCCCCGGGCTCGGCGCCGAAGAGCTCCGCTTCCAGGAGCTGGTCCGGCAACCCGCCGCAGTTCACCTTCACGAAGGGCCTGTCCCGGCGGCGCGAGTTGGCCTGGACCATCTCCGCCACCTGCTCCTTGCCCGCCCCATTGGGGCCGGTGATCAGCACGGGCACGTCCGCGGGGGCCACCTTCACCACCAGTGACACCACCTCGTGCATGGCGGGGCTCGCGTAGATGACGCCCCGCAGGTCGTGCTTGCGCGCCAGCTCCGCCCGGGCCCGCTCGCCGCCAGCCCGCAGCCGCGTGTTCTCCAGGGACAGCTCCCGGAGCCGCAACAGGTTCTGGACCGTGTTGACGAGCTTGGTGTCATCCCACGGCTTGGCCAGGTAGTCGCTCGCCCCCTCCTTGATGAGCTGCACCGCCATCTCCAGGGAGGTCCACGCCGTCATGGCCACCACGGGCAGGTCTGGATCCAACCGCCGGATGTCCCGCAGCAGCTGCAGTCCCTCGTGCCCGGACGTGGTGGCCTCGGTGAAGTTCATGTCCTGCACCACCACCCCCACGTCCTCGGTGGCCACCAGGTCCAGGGCCTCCCGGGGCGAGCCGGCCACCAGGACGGGCAGACCGTGCAGGTCAAACAGGACTTCCAGGGCGGTCCGCACCGCCGCCTGGTCATCCACGATGAGCGTCTTGAGCATGGTGGCGCGCACTTTACACCGACAGCTTCATGGTGTTTTTCCAGCTATGCTGCGCTGGCCATGAGTGAAGCCGTGACTCCCTTTCTTGCCGTCCCAACCAGGTCGACAGGCTCCTCCGTGTCCTCGGGCGGTGGGGAGGACGGGCGCGCGTTGCTCCAGGAGCGTCTGGGGCTGTTCGGGAAGGTGGCCTTCCTCGTCGACATCCTCTATTACCCGCTCTTCAACCTGGCGCTGGGGTTGGATCCGGCGGTGGGGTTTCGGGGAGCGCTCCAGGGGCTCCTCTCCTATCAGGCGCTGGGCGAGTACGTCGTCTTCGGGGGCCTGTGGCTGGCGTGCCGGACCGGCACGCGCTCGCTGCGGGCGTTGTACGCCATCGAGCTGGTGGGCCTGTGGGCGATGGGGGCCGTCATCTCCGTCTGGCCCTTCGTCCACCCGTACCCGATGGCGGGGACCTACGAGCTGCTGCTGGCGCAGGTGGTGCTGCTGAGCCTGCGCGCCACCCTGGTGCCGAGCAGCGCCCGGCGGACGCTGGTGCTGAGCGGCGGGACGTGCCTCATCGGCCTGGGGGCGACCTTCTTCGCCTCGGGCGTCCGTGACGTCTCTCCCAGCACCCCCATCTCCCTGGTGCTGCTGGCGTCGTGCTGGTGCATCGCGACGACGGCCTTCTCCACGGTGGTGTCGTCGGTCATCTATGGGCTGCGCAGGCAGGTGCGGGACGCGCGCAAGCTGGGCCAGTACACGCTGCTGCAGCGGCTGGGGGGCGGAGCCATGGGCGAGGTGTTCCTGGCCAGCCACGCCCTGCTGCGCCGCCGCACCGCCATCAAGCTGCTGCGCGCCGACGCGGATGGCCAGGGGTTGGAGCGCTTCGAGCGCGAGGTGCAGCTCACCAGCCAGCTCACCCACCCCAACACCATCTCCATCTACGACTACGGGCGCACCGCCGATGGGCTCTTCTTCTACGTGATGGAGTACCTGGAGGGGGTGGACCTGGACGGGCTGCTCGCCGCCTCGGGGCCGCAGGAGCCCGCGCGCGTCATCCACATCCTGCGGCAGGTGTGCGGGGCGCTGGAGGAGGCGCACGGCCAGGGCCTGTTGCACCGCGACATCAAGCCGGCCAACCTCTTCCTGTGTCGGCGGCGTGGCGTGCCGGACCTGGTGAAGGTGCTCGACTTCGGCCTGGTGAAGGACCTGGGTGACACCGGAGACGTGGCGCTCACGCTGAACCGGGCCATCACCGGCACGCCGCTGTACCTGGCGCCGGAGGCCATCGCCACGCCGGAGAGGGTGGACGCGCGCGGGGACCTGTACTCGCTGGGCGCGGTGGGCTACGCGCTGCTCACGGGCACCCACCTCTTCGAGGGCCGCAGCGTGGTGGAGATCTGCGCCCACCACCTGCACACGCCCCCGACGCCGCCGCGGGAGCGTGCCGGACGCGAGCTGCCGAAGGACCTGTGTGACGTCATCCTGCGCTGCCTGGAGAAGACGCCCGAGGCCCGCTACGAGAGCGCGCGGGCGGTGAGGGTGGCGTTGGAGGCGTGCGCGGACGCGGGGCGCTGGACGGAGGAGGACGCCGGGCGCTGGTGGCGGGAGCAGGGCGAGCGGCTGGAGTCGACTCGGCCCCGGCGGGGCAACCCGTTGCTCACCGGGACGCAGACGCTGGTGCCCGAGCGCGCGAAGCTCGCGGGCTGAGACTGGCTCCCTCACAGCAGGGAGCTGACTGCCTCCAACACCTGGGGCCACTCCTTCGCGCGTGGGTCGATGACCTCGAAGTGCTCGGCGCCCGGCAGGCTCACGAGCCGGACGGAGTCGCCGAGCTTCGTGGCGCGGGCATGGTACTCGGCGCTGAGGGACAGCGGGACGATGGTGTCCTCGGTGCCGTGCACCAGCACCTGCTTCACCCCGAGCGGCAGGAGCGCGGCGGGAGAGCCGAGCCGGTAGTGCTCGGGCACGTGCGCGGGCGTGCCGCCGAGGAAGGACTCGACGATGCCCTCACTGAGACGCAGGGCGTGGGCGCGCTCGAGGTCCACCACGCCCGCGAGTGACACCGCCCCCCGCGGCACCAGGGGCTGGGGCGTGTGCAGCGGCTGTCCCGGCTGGAGCCGCCCGCGCGCCGCGAGCCAGAGCGCGAGGTGTCCGCCGGCCGAGTGCCCCAGGGTGACGACCCGCCCCAGGTCCAGCGGGGAGTGGGCCGCGAGGGTGCGCAGGAAGTCCGTTCCGCGCGCGACGTCCTCGAAGGTGCCGGGCCAGCCTCCCCCCGGGTGGCCCACGCGCCGGTACTCGAGGCTCCAGGTGGCGTAGCCCCGCCGGGTGAGGTCCGCGCACAGGTGGCCCACGTGCTCGAGGTCATACCGCGCGCGCCAGAAGCCCCCATGGACCACCACGACGACGGGGTGTGGCCCCTTGCCCCGCGGCAGGCGCAGGTCCCCGAACTGGTGGGTGAGGGCGCCATAGGGAATCCGCGCATCTGCGGGAGGCGCGGGCGTCTCGAGCATCCAGGGCTGGCTCATGGCGGGCGGATGATAGCCCCAGCGGCTCGCGCCTGTTCAGTGTCGGGAGTCGGGCGCGCCCTTCATCAAACTCTTTTCCCACGTGCGGGCATGGCGGTAGGAACGGGGCTGACCAGCAACCGCAGCCGAGGAGAGGCGATGAGCGAGCGTCAGCTTTGGGAGCGCTACAAGAAGTACCTGTGCGAAGTGGAGTCGGTCGGGCTGACGCTCGACGTGTCGCGGATGAACTTCGCCGACGACTTCCTCGAGCGGATGCGCGGCCCGATGGACAAGGCCTTCGACGCGATGGAGGCGCTGGAGAAGGGCGCCATCGCCAACCCGGATGAGAAGCGCATGGTGGGCCACTACTGGCTGCGCGCCCCCGAGCGCGCTCCCCAGCCGGGCCTCGGCAAGGAAGTGCAGGACACGGTGGCGGCCGTCCGGAGCTTCGCGGAGGACGTGCACGCGGCTCGGGTGAAGCCCCCGAAGGCGGACCGCTTCACCCGGCTGCTGCTGGTGGGCATTGGCGGCTCGGCGCTGGGGCCGCAGCTCGTGGCGGACGCGCTCGGCACGGCGGCGGACCGGATGCAGGTGTTCTTCTTCGACAACACGGACCCGGACGGGATGGACCGGGTGCTGGCGCAGCTCGGCGACAGGCTCTCCGAGACGCTCACCGTGGTCATCAGCAAGTCGGGCGGCACGAAGGAGACGCGCAACGGCATGGTGGAGGCCGAGCGCGCGTACAAGGCGAAGGGGCTCGACTTCGGCGCGCACGCGGTGGCGGTGACGGGCGAGGGCAGTGAGCTGGACCGCTACGCGAAGCAGGGCAAGTGGCTGCGGATGTTCCCCATGTGGGACTGGGTTGGTGGACGCACCTCGGTGCTGTCGGCCGTGGGCCTGTTG
>NZ_DASVSO010000362.1:0-2758 GCF_036388035.1 Archangium sp. | reverse complement strand
ATGTTGATGGCGTCGGCGGTGCCGGTGACGCGGAGGTCGAGGCGGGAGTTTTCCACCTGATCGGCGAGGGGGTTCACGATGAACTCGCCGTTGGCATCGAGAGCGATGCGGACGTTGGCGATTGGCCCCTGGAAGGGTACGTCGGAAATCATGAGGGCGGCGCTGGCACCGATGGCAGCAAGGGTGTCGAGCGGGGACTGGTCATCGTGGCTGAGAGCGGTAATGATGACCTGCACATCGTTGCGGTAGCCCTTCGGGAAGAGGGGGCGGAGGCCCCGGTCCACGAGGCGGGAGAGGAGGATGCCGCTCTCGCTGGGGCGACCCTCGCGGCGGAAGAAGGAGCCGGGAATGCGGCCCGCCGCGTACATGCGCTCCTCAAAGTCCACGCTGAGGGGGAAGAAGTTGATGCCCTCGCGCGGCTCTTTGGCGGCGGTGGCGGTGACGAGGACGATGCTCTCGCCCATGCGGACGGTGACGGCCCCGCCCGCGAGTTTGGCGAGCTTGCCCGTCTCAATGGTAATTTCGTGGTTGCCCAGCATCGCGGTGTAGCGATTGGGCTGGTTCAGACTGGTCATCTTTGTACGTTCCTTCCGTGTGGATGTTTGGTGCGGTATTTACCGCAAGTTGCACGCCACGACGGGAGGGACTGGAGCGAACCACGAAAACGCTGTGGGCCTTCGTGGCTCGCTCCAATTCCTGCCCGTCCGGGGCGCGGGTAGCTGCCGCCAAAACAGGGGTGCTCCGTGCGGCGGGGAGCCAACAAAAACGGGCCAGCAGGCGCTCGGCCCGCTGACCCGTTTTGAAGCGAATAGGGAGACAATGAGTTACCTGCGGAGGCCCAGCCGCTCGACGATGGTGCGGTAGCGGGCGACGTCTTTCTTTTGCAGGTAGGCGAGGTGGCGGCGGCGCTGGCCGACGAGCTTGAGCAGGCCCCGGCGGGAGCTTTCGTCCTTCTTGTGGGTGCGAAGGTGGTCAGTCAGCTCGGTGATGCGCTGCGTGAGGATGGCGATTTGAACTTCAGGCGAGCCAGTGTCGTTGTTGGCAAACCCGTATTCGGTGACTATCTGTTCCTTCTGGGCCTTCGAGAGGGCCATGTACGTTCGCTCCTTAATTGTCCCGTCGGGCAGCCGGAGCCGCGCCGGGGGTGTTCTTACTATCATCAGCCGAAGATTATATCATGGGTCGGGTGGATAATCAAAAGTAGGGGTGCGGAAATTGGAAGGCGGAACGGACGGTGGAGGGGAAGAAAGATTGAAAGGATAAAGGAAGGATGCAAGAATAGGAAAAGGAAGGGAGAGGTGGGGTAGGTAGTGTTTGGGGATGGTGGGAGGGCGACAGGAGGGGGATGATGGAGAAGAGGGTTTTCGGTGAGGAGATAAACGAGGCCCGCAAACGTGCTGGCCTGAGCCAAGAGGTACTCGCGGACGAGGTTGGCAAGCGGTTGGGAATTACCGTTTCGCAGCAGAGCGTGCAGCACTGGTGCAGCGGTAAATACTTGCCCGTCGACCGCGTTACACTCCTCGCCCTCATCGGCACGCTGCATGAAGGCGGGGGGCTGACCACGCAACAGGTGGAAAGGGTGTTGCGCGCCGCCGACGCGGGTGCCCTGCATGCCGATGAGATGGAGGGGTTCCTACCGGGGTTGCAGGGTGAGGAGCGCACTGCCGAGGCGGACGAGCCACGCGCCTCGTCCAACGGGGCGGATCACCATGAGCGGGAAGTTGCCCCGCCGCTGGATGGACCTGATGGGACAGGCTTCGCGCCTCCTCCACCGCCGCCGCTACCCGACGCGGGTTTCCACGAGTGGACCTATCCGGCGCTGGGTGGCGTGGCGTCGGTGGCGCTCTCGAAAGATGGGACGCGGGTGGCGCTGGGGACGCTGGGCAAGGCAGTGACGAGCCTGACGGGGGAGGGCGCGGTCCGCTGGAGCCGCCCGGTGGGCAACCAGGCGTGGAACGTGGCGATGAGCGGGGATGGCGGGTTGGTGGTGGCGGGGACAGGCAGCACGCGGCCCTGGGACATGAAGGGGCGGGGCCTCTACGCCTTTGACGGGGAGGGAGGCGTGCTGTGGGAGGAGGAGCTTGGTGCCTCGGTGTGGGGGCTTTCGCTGTCGGCGGACGGCTCGACGGTGGCGGCGGGGACGGAGGGCAAGCAAATCCTGGTGTACGACGCGCAGGGGCATCGCCTCTGGCACCAGGAGGTGCCGAGCATCGGTTGGTACGGGTGGGTGTGGGCGACGGGCCTCTCGGCGGATGGCTCGCTTATTGCGGCGGGTGCCGCCGACAAGCGGTTGCGCCTGTTCCGGCGCAGTGGAGAGCTTATTAGGATTCATCAGGCTCACGGCGATGTGTTTGCGGTGTCGGTGGCACCTGACGGGTCGGCGGTGGCGGCGGGGGACAACGAGGGCTTCCTCTACTGGTTGGACGGGTCGGGGCGGCTGTTGTGGGACAAGGCACCCGGCGACAAAATCTGGTCAGTCCTGTTGAGTGAGGATGGGACGCAGGTGGTGGTGGGGACGGGCGAGAAGGAACGGCACCTGCACGCCTATTCGCGCGAGGGTGCGCTGCTGTGGCGGCGTTACGTGGGGGGGAGCGTGAGCGAGGTGGCGTTGAGCGAGGACGGTTCGCGCATGATGGCTGGCACGCGAGAGGGGGGTATTTTCCTCTTCGAGGAGGGGGAGGTGCTGCTGCAAGCGTGGGCGCGGGGCAAGGTGCGCTCGGTGGCTCTGTCGGCGGCGGGCGACTTGGCGGTGGCAGGC
>NZ_DASVSO010000361.1:0-23076 GCF_036388035.1 Archangium sp. | reverse complement strand
TCGGTCGCGCCGCGCGCTACCGCTTTTCACTTCGTGGCTCGCAGCGGAAGGACGGCGCGAAGCCGCTCATCGCGCAGCCACAGCCCCACCCAGAAGAACGCCGCGACGTAGAGGGGGAAGAGCACGTGGCTGAAGAGCGGGTTGCCCAGCCGGACGTGGGTGGCGACCGCGCCTCCGAGGTAGCCCGTCCACAGGACGGCCCCCAGCACGGAGGTCCTCGGCACCAGGTACACGAGGAGGCACACGAGCTGGACGACGCCCAGGCCGAAGACCACGCTCTCGGGATAGCCGAGCTGGCTCGTGCCTTGCACCGCGACGGGCAGCTCGAGCAGCTTCATCCCGGCATCGAACAGCATGAAGAGGACGGCGAAGCCGCTCAGGAAGCGGCCCCCCCACAGGGCCTTCTTCGAGCCGGGGGCAGCGGCGTCCGAGGTGCGAATCTCCGGGGGGGTGCCTGAAACGGGGTGGGCGTAGGTCGCGGTCATGGGTCCTCCTCAAAATGGATTCGAGGCTTGGACTCCCCCGACCGGGGAAACTCATCGGTCCCGCATTAAAAAAGTCGGCCCCCTGGCCGCTCGGTCAGCCGCCGGCCGCTACGCCGGGAGATGGGGAGGCAGGCCGAACAGGGGGAAGAGCGTCTCGGTGTCGAGAAACGAGTTCCACCCGGCGATGCCGTCGCCCGACACCTCCAGCACGATGAGCGCGAACGGCTTGTGGCCGCCGTCGGGGGCGGGGCGGTACTGCCCGAACGCGGGCGAGCCGCAGGCAGCGCTCGGGATGAGCCGGGAGCCTCGGCAGCCCGAGCCGCGCCCGAGGAGCCACGTGCGGATGTCCTCGGGACCGCGCAGCCAGAGCGAATACGGCGGCATGGACAGCGTGGCGTCCTGGTGGAGCAGGCCGACGAGCGCGTTGACGTCGTAGCGCAAGAACGCCTCCACGTAGCGCTCCAGCAGCTTCGCCTGCTCCTCGGAGAGCGGCTCCCGGGCCTCGGCGACGTTCCGGCTCGCGAGCGTGGCCCGGGCTCGCTGCAGCGCGCTGTTGATCGAGGCGACCGAGGTGTCGAGGCTCTCGGCGACCTCGGCCGCGGACCAGCCGAGGACCTCGGTCAGCAGCAGCGCCGCCCGCTGCTTCGGCGGCAGGTGCTGAAGGGCCGCCACGAACGCGAGACGGATGCTCTGTCGGAGCACGAGAAGTTCGGACGGATCGGCGTCCGCGGGGAGCACCCGGGCATCCGGCACGGGCTCGAGCCAGTGGGTGCGCGGCAGGCTGTTGAGCACATCCTCGGTGGTTCCAACCGGGCCGCACTCCATCGGGCGGGCTCGTCGCGAGCCCTCGGCGAGCATATCGAGGCACACGTTCGTCGCGATCCGGTACAGCCACGTCCGCAGCGACGCGCGCCCGTCGAACCGGTCGAGGGCACGCCAGGCTCGCACCAGGGTCTCCTGCACGGCGTCGTCCGCATCGACGACGGAGCCCATCATCCGGTAACAGTGGCCCGTCAGGGCCGTGCGGTGTTGCTCAAGCTGCGTTGCCGCGATCTGCATGCGCGGAAATTATGTGCGCTCGGACTCCGAGTCCACCCGGTTACGGTTCCCCCGGGCTCAGCGTGGGCCCATGCGGCCGTCCCGCTTCGCCTCCGTGTCCCCCTCGCGCAGCGCGGCCTTCAGCAGCGTGTGCAGGTCCAGCGTCGTGCGCTCCACGCGGCTCGCCTTCGACAGCGCTTCCTTGTAGCCCGCCGCCACGTACGCCTGGAAATCCGTCGTCGCCAGCCGGTACGTCCCCTCCGGCTTCACCGGCTCGTAGCCGGCGCTCGGGTTGCTCGGGTCCTTCAGCACCTGGAGCCCCTCCACCCGCCCGTCCTTCACCTCGTAGCGCACGCCGCTCTGCTGGCTGTAGCCGTCCGTCTCTCGCTTCGACTCGCTCAGCGCCACCCAGTCCACGAGCTGGACTCCCGTCACCTCCGCCGTCACCACTACGTTCCGGTACGGAATGGCCCCGTGGAAGTCCTCCACCTTCACCTCCCCCGCCGGCAACCCCGCTCGGAAGCCCGCCGCCATCGCGAAGAAGGCGTGCGCCCCCGCCGCGCGTCGCAGCACCTCCGTCGCCCAGTTGCCCACCTCCGTCTCCCCCATCGAGATGCCCTCGTCTCCCAGTGGCTTCTCCAGCCGGCCCAGCACCTCGAAGCGCTCCGGCCTCTTCGCCTCCAGTGCTCGCTGCAGTTCCGCCACCTTCGCCGCCGTCTCCGCGTCCTCCCGCTTCGTCCCGTCCAGCTTCACCAGTCCGCCACTCACGCGCTCCAGCGTCTTGCCCCGGAAGTGCAGCTGCACCCGCGCGAGGTAGGTCAGGTACTGGTACGGCGACACGTAGTACGTCCTCGTCCCCGGCAGCACGCGCAGCTCTCCTTTATAATGAGAGTGCGAGCCCAGGATGAGGTCGATGCCCGGCACCTCCCGCGCCAGTGCCTCGTCGTCCTCGCGCAGCTGGTGGCCGATGAGCACCACCGCGTCCACGCGCTCCTCGGTGCGCAGCGCGTGCACCGCCGCTCGCGCCGCCTCCTTCTCGTCCGTCCACCGTGTCCCCGCCGGCAGGTTCTCCGCCTTCACCAGCCGCTGCATGTCCGGCCCCGCCACCGCGAAGAAGCCCAGCCGCACGCCCCCCACCTCGCGCACCACGTACGGCCGGCCGTCCACCTGGAAGAAGGGCGCGCCGTCCGCTCGCACCAGGTTGGCGCACAGCAGCGGGTACTGGATGGCCGCACGGCACCGCTCGAACGCCTCCGCCCCGTAGTCCAGGTCGTGGTTGCCCAACGCCATCATGTCCACCACCCCGTTGAACCACGGCCACTCCACGCACCCGTACTCGTCACTCCACGTGGGCACGCCCTTGTTCAACGTGTCTCCCCCTGACACCACCAGCGTGTCCGGGTGCGACTTCGCCTCGCGGAGATAGGCCAGCGCCCTCGCCACCCCGCCCTGTCCCGGCTCTCCCTCCGAATAGAAGGGCACCGCGTGCGAGTGGTAGTCCGTCATCCCCACCAGCGTCACCGTTCGCGTCGTCTGGCAGGCCGGGAGGAAGAGGAGACAGGTGAGGAGGGCGAGGGGCGTCTTCATGGGCAGGCGGGACTCCTTGCCGCTCCCCATCACACCCCGCGCCTCGTGGCGTCAAGCTACGTGCGGCGCAGCAGCGCGACGCCCACCAGGATGAGCACCACCGCCGTGACGCGGGCCACCGACAGCTCCTCGCGGAAGAGCAGGACGCTGAAGCCGAGCGCCAGCGCCGCCTCCAGCCCGAGCACCGCGAGGTACACCACGCCCATGTCCTCCCGGCGCATCGCCAGCGACTGGAGCACCGCCCCCAGCCCGAACAGCGCCAGGAACGCCAGCGTCGGCAGCGGGCGCGAGACTCCCCCCGCCAGCTTCATGAAGATGCCCCCCGACGCGAAGCACGTGGCCGCGAGCAACAACAGCACCCAGTCGAATCCCGACGCCATGAGCGCTCACCGTCTCACGGGAACGCCGGCAGTGGCGAGACGTCCGGCGCCACCCACTCCCGCCGCGCCGCCTCCGAGTCCAGCGTCTCCTTGCGGTAGTGGCGCGTCAGCAGCCCGCCCTCCAGCAGCTCCGGGTGCGCCTTCAGGAAGGAGTCGAACGGCTCCACTTCCGGCGTCTCCCGCAGCGCCCGGTACACGTGCGCGCTCCACGCCCGCGTCACCGTCTCGTGGTACTTGCCCGCCGCCCCGAGGGACGTGGCGTAGCGCTGGATGGTCCCCTGGATGCGCGCATAACCCGCCTCGGGCCCGTGGCGCCGCAGGTACAGCCACCCCAGGCGTACGTGCTCCCGGTGGCCGAAGCGCTCCCCCGGCCACGTCGCCGCCTCCACCGCCGCGAGGAACTCGTCGTCGCCCGCCGTCTCCGGATTCATGTCCGCCTGTCTCCTGCGTCTCCCGAGGGGAGCGGGGTTCTTCTCACAGCCGCTCGCCCTTGGGGAGGGCCCGCCTACTCCCAGGAGAAGGCGTACTCGCCATCCAGCCCGTGCGTCCACTCGCGCGCCACCCGCACCCCGCGCCCGCCCGCGGCCCGCAGCAGGGCCTCCAGCACCCCCTCGTGACACGCCGAGGGCAACAAATCCCCGTGCAGCCGTACGCGCCCGCTGCTCGGCCCCGTCCACACCACCTCCCGCGCCCCGAAGCTCCACGACTGCCGGTAGAGGTCCGGCACCGTGTCCATCATCCGCCTCGGGCTCCCGGAGGCCAGCAGCACCGCCGCGCGCCCCACCGGCGAGGCCAGGAAGTCCGCGTTCGCGTGCCGGCCCAGCTCCCGCAGCGCCCCCTCCATGCACCCGAACCGTCCCCGCAGCTTCCTCGCCGCGCACGCCAGCAGCCGCAGGAAGGCCTCGAGCGGATAGCTGAAGTAGTCGAGGAAGCGCTCCTCGCCACTGGCCTCCAGGCAGCACCGCACCGCCTCCGCGTCCCCGAGCTCGCGCACCGCCGCCAGCGCGCCGTTGAAGAACACCCCGCGCACCGTGTCCTCCGGCGCCGCCTGGGACAACCTCCACGCCAGGTCCCGCTCCCAACCGCACGGCGATGCCGTCCCCGTCCTCACTTCGCTGCCCATGGGTCGCGCTCCTCAGTGGACTGCCTCACTTCAGGGCTCCCCGAGGTGCACCGCCTGTGCCGGATTCCAAAACTCTCGGAAATTTCGTCAGACACCGCACACTGGGCGTCCAGGCGACCCTCCGCGCAAAGCCCCCCGTCCAGAGGCCAACACCGGACTCGGAAGCCAGGCGCAAAGCCTGCGCCCCCACCCCCGCCCCTCGCCCGCAAACCTTGCGCGCTCACCCCCAGGAGACGAGGTACTCCGAGTCGAGCTCCCCCAGGCGCTGCCCCCGCACCTGGGGCGCGGAGACCTTCAGGCCCTCCAGCGCCGCCAGCAGCACGCCCTCGTGGTAGGCGCACGGCAGGAAGTCGCGCCGCATGAGGACGCGGCCGCGCGAGGGCCCCTCCCACGTCACCGTGCGCTCCCCGAAGTTCACCGCCGCCCGGTACGCCGAGGGCAGGTTGCCCACCAGCTGCCGCGGCTGCCCGCGCGACACCAGCACCAGCGCCCGGCCCGTCGCGGACTTGAGCATGCCCCCCATCGACTGGCGCCCCAGCCGCCGCTGCGCCTCCTCCCAGCCGCCGCACAGCGGCGCCAGCACCCGCGCCGCCACGTCGTTGACCCGCAGGTAGGTGCCCACCGGGTAGTTGAAGAACTCGACGAAGCGCGGCTCGCCCGCCACCTCCAGGCACGCCTCCACCCCCGCCTGGCCACCCAGGGCCTTCACCGACTCCAGCGTGCCCAGGAAGAGCAAGCCCCGCACGGTGTCCGAGACGGTCGCCAGCGCCACCCGCCTCTCCATCTCCTCGCGCAAATCCTGCGCTTCCTGGTCCTGCCCGACCTCACGGATGCTCACGCTCACGTCCCCTCCCTCTCGAGGTACCCCACTCCCGCCGTCTGCTTCCAACCGGAGGACCCTCGGAGTGTGGCACCACGCACCCTAACCATGCCCCTTCCGCACGGCACCGCACACCCGGCGCCTCGCGCGTTCGCTGTCCAACGCCTCCCGGAGCCCCAGTGCGCGCTCCCACACACTGCCCCCACCGCTTCGGAAGCCCGCCTGCCGCGGACACGTACCATGGCGGGCGTTGTACGCATGGGCTCGAATCCCCTTCACCCACCCCGCTCCTCCGGATGCGTCGAAAGTGAAGCAGCGCGCTCCGATGCCCCCCAGGCCGGCACCCGTCCTCGTACTCTCCCTCTCTGGACGAACATTCATTTTCTTGATTTCTCTGAAATTCCGCCATTGCTTCATCCTTGACGCGGGAGGCATCAGAGATGACGGCCATGACCGACAACCCCCTCCTGCCGCGCAGCGAGCGCAAGCCCCTGTACGTCCAGGTCGTCACCCAGCCCGCCATCCACGGGTGCTGGGCGGTCAACATCAGCGAGACGGGCATCGGGCTCATCGCCACGCCGCGAGGCCCCGAGGAAGGGCCTCGGGAGGGCGAGGAGCTGGAGATGGCCTTCACCCTGCCGGACACGCGCACCCGCATCCGCGTGCGCGGCGTGGTGCGCTGGCGGCATGACCCGCCGGAGCGGGACGAGGGCGCCATCACCGCCCTGGGGGTGAGCTTCAACGCCTTCGAGGGCTCGGACGGGGTGACGCTCAAGCGCTACCTGCTGGACCACCAGCTCTACGTGGCGGCGGTGTACGTGGAGGAGGGAGAGCTGCGGGCGCTGCGCGACGCGCTGGAGGGCCATGTGCGCCTGCGCTTCGCGAGCTCGGCGGAGGACGTGGACACCCTGCTGGGGCGCGGGGACATCTGCGCGCTGCTGGTGTGCGGGAGGGACGAGGCGCGGGCCATCGCCCTGGTGGAGCGGCTGGCCTCGCGCATGGCGGAGTCGGACCCCAGCGGCGCGGGGCCGGCCAGTGACTTGTCCCCCCGCATCCTCTATTGCGCCCCGGCGGTGCCGGCGCGGCTGGTGGAGCTGTTCAACCAGGGGAAGATTTTCAGGGCCCTCACGCCCCCGGTGCAGCCCGGGGCGCTGCGCCAGGCGGTGCTCCAGGCCAGCCGCGAGCTGGGCCTGCGCACCGAGCAGCGACGCGCGGCGCTGGAGCTGGAGCGCAACCTGCTGCGCGAGCGCGCGCGCGAGGCCCCCCGGCCCTCCCCCGAGGCGGACGTGGCCGAGGAGCCCGGCTTCCGCAGCCCCGCCATGCGCGAGGTGCTGGAGCTGGTGCGCGTGGCGGCGCCCCACCGCGTGGCCGTGCTGCTGCAGGGCGAGACGGGCACGGGCAAGGAGGTGCTCGCGCGCGTCATCCACCGGCTGAGCGGGCGCAGCGACATGCCCCTGGTGGTGCAGGACTGCGGCGCCCTCACCGAGACGCTGCTGGAGAGCGAGCTCTTCGGCCACGTGAAGGGGGCCTTCACCGGCGCCGTGGCGGACCACCCCGGCCTCTTCGTGCTGGCCGACGGCGGCACCATCTTCCTGGATGAGATCGAGAACACCACCCCCAACCTCCAGTCCAAGCTGCTGCGGGTGCTGGAGAGCGGAGACGTGCGGCCGGTGGGGGGCACGCAGATACGGCGGGTGGACGTGCGCATCATCGCCGCCAGCAACCGGGACCTGGCCGAGGAGGTGCGCGCCGGGCGCTTCCGCAGCGATCTCTTCTACCGCCTCAACAGCTTCACCATCGACCTGCCGGCGCTGCGCGAGCGCCCCGAGGACATCCTGGACCTGGCGCGCTACTTCCTGGCGCACTTCAACCGCACCCTGCGGCGCTCGGCGAGCGGACTGGCCGGGGAGGCCGAGCAGCTCCTGATGTCGGCGCGGTGGCCGGGCAACGTGCGCGAGCTGCGCAACTGCATCGAGCGCGCCGTGCTGCTGTCGGGGCCCGAGGAGCTGGTGACGCGCCGGCACCTGCCGCCCGCCCTGGTGGCCGCCAGCACGCAGGCGCTGCGGCAGACGGTGCGGGTGAGTGGCGCCGGCTCGCTGCGCGACAGGCTGGAGCAGATGGAGCGGGAGATCATCCGCGAGGCGCTCGAGCGCCACGGCGGCGTGGTGCGGCGCGCGGCCGCCGCGCTGGAGATGGACCCGGTGACGCTCGGCCGCCGGGTGCGGCGGCACGGGCTCATGACCAAGGAGCCGTGAGGAAAGTGGCGGCTCGGGTGGTTAGTGCTTGCCGAGCTCGTGGTCCCAGTCATAGAGCTTTTCGAGCAGACCCGACGTGCACGCACTGGACACCCGATCGAATGCCCGTGGGTCGAGCGTGGCGAAGCGCTCACGCTGGAAGGTTGGATCGGCCAGCACCTTCCGGTGCTTCAGGTCACGCGCATACGCGAGGGCCCGAGGCATTTCCCGGAAAATGGCCTCCAGGCTGTCCTCCCGCGTCGCCCGTGCCATGCGCTCCACCGCCCTCTCCAACCGCGCGAGCACCGAGCCTTCTCCCTCCGGACACCATGCATCCATGGCCCAGGCACAGGAGGCTTCCATCAGTTCCTCCAGCGTGAGCGAGGCCTCCAGGGTCCTGAAGAGGTAGCGCACGGACTGGAGCGGCTCCCAGAAACGCAGCACCGCTTGGAGGCGCTGCGCCGTGCGCTCCGCGCTCATCGGAGCGCCTTGGGCAATCGCGAAGTACAGCGCCCCCCACGCCGTCTCGCGGCAGAATGCCTCGTAGCGCTCATCCACCTCATACGTGTTCGGCCAATCCAAGGCCTCCCACAATCCATTCATGACATCCGACACCATGTACAGCCGCCAGCTCGGGCGCTCGTGCTGGAAGTCGACCACATTCTGCGTCACCACCACCTCGCCGGGCTGTACCTCCAGCAGCTGCTGGGGGGCGGGGAAGGTGCCGGCCTCTCGATACTGGTGGCCACACCGCAGGCCCTCCTCTCGCGCCTTGCGCTGGACCGTGGGGTAGAGGCCATGCAGGAAGGAGGGCAGCTGAAGGGACGGAGGCTTCCTGGACGACATGGTGCGCGTCCTATCAAATCGGGTCCTCATTGAGAAAGGGACGTCCCCGCGGCCGCAGGCACCTGTGCCGGGGCAGCAGCGGGGGGCGCTCGTGCTGGGAAGGGGATGACCTGTCCACCTCCCTGGGTGGGAGGCCGCTGCATCCCCGTGCCCGAACCCATCTGTCCGAAAATCACTCCCGAGAAGAATGCCGTCGCGGCGGTGCCGATGCCGTCGATGACGATGCCCACGACCCCGCTGAAGCTGGCGAGCCGTTCGCGTCGGCTGACAAGTCCTTGCACGGCGTGACCCACCCACCCGCCGTACTGCCGCAGTTCCTGCTCGGTGATTTCCACCCACTGCCCGGCTTCATACGCTGCCGCCTCGGACTCGAAGCGTTGCTGGCTGCGCGTCCACCGGTACTGGACCACTCCTGGCTCGGTGGTCCACCACTCCAGCCGCCAGATGTACTGCCCCTGGGCGAAGCGGATCAGGATCTCGCCGCGGAAATCCGTGCCACCCGTGAAGCGTTTGCCGACCAGGAGAGCCCGATTCAGCGCGGCCAGGTAGGCCCGGGCTTGCTCGCGGCCTTCCTGGAGGCCCTGATCATTCCCAGGTTTTATCTCGAAAAGACTCCGGCTGGTGGCATCGGCGATGTCAGGGCAGATGTTGCGCTCATTTGGGAGCAGGAGGGATGTGTCCCCGAGATGTGATTGCCTCACGATGGTGAGGATTGTCTCCTTGTTGTAGTAGACTTGGCGTCCCGGGTGATTCACCCCGTACATGTATGTGATGAGCCGGTGTGCGGCGTTGCCGAGGAATATCTCCCAGGGCATCCGCGAATCCGGATTCCTGCCAGGAACCGTGTAGCAGCCCTGGACGGTCGAGGCGGAAGCCGTGGCGCAGCCAACGAGCACCCACGAGAGCAGCAGGGCCGCCCAGCACCACACGGCCCGAGACCAGGACAGACGCACGACGCCAGCACTCACGGACTCTCCCCGCTCCGCTCACCCGGACAGGTGCGGGCGGGCGCTACTCCAGCACGCAGCCCTCGCGGGCGCTCACGAAGCGGGCCTTCTCGCCCCACAGCAGCGCCGCCGCCGTCTGCACGCTGCGCTCCTGGTAGTCCACGCGCAACGTGGCCACCGCGGGGCTCGCCGCCGTCCAGCGCCGGCAGTACTCCTCGCTCATCTCCATCACGAAGACGCAGGAGCAGAAGTCCTTCGCCGTGTACGAGGTGACGAGCTGCAAGTCATTGTTGTCGTAGGGCGCCTGCACCGTCTCGCCCCTCCCGCAGGAGAGGACGGCGGCACCCACGACCAGCAGGGCAAGGCGGCTCATGGCAGCTCCTCCACCACCGCGAGCGCCAGCTTCAACAGCGTGTCCAGGGTGAAGCTCCCGTCCCGGTCATCCGCCGTGCGCACCACGATGAGGTCCTTCGAGGGAATCACCGTCACCGACTGGCCCCAGTGCCCACGCGCCGCGTAGGCCCCCTCCGGCACGCTCGGCCACGGGAGCGTGTTCTGCACGCCCGGAATGCGACGGTTGAGCCAGAACTGCCAGCCCTGCACGTCCCCCTCGCCCCAGTCGTAGCGCTTCAGCTTGATGGGCTCGGACACCTGCGTGGACCGCTCCACCCAGCCCTCCGGCAGCACCCGCCCGTTCGCCCAGCACCCGTCATGGAGGTAGAGAAAGCCCAGCTTCCCCAGGTCCCTCGGCGTGGCGTGCACGTACGAGGAGCCCACCACCACGCCCTTGCCGTCCCGCTCCCAGGTGGCGCTCTTCATCCCCAGCACGTCGAACAGCAGCGGCCACGCCCAGTCCTTGCCCAGCGAGGGCCGCAGCGCCCCATCCAGCACCCCGGCCAGCAGCGTGGTGTCCCCGGACGAGTAGTTCCACGCCGTGCCCGGCTTGTCCCGCAGCGGGTGCGAGGCGACGAAGGACGCCATGTCCTTGCGGCCCTCCCCGTACAGCATCGCCAGCACCGAGGACGTCTGGTAGCTGCCCCCGTTCTCGTAGTTCTCGTGCCAGTCCAGCCCCGAGCCGAACTCCAGCAGGTTCTGCACCGTGATCGCGCAGCTCTCCCGCCGCTTCACCTGCACGTGCTGACAGATGGAGTCGTCCAGCGCCACCGCGCCCCGACCCACCGCGATGCCCGTCAGGGCGTTCGTGAAGCTCTTCGACATCGACCAGGCCAGGTGCCGCTTGCTCGCGTCGAAGCCGCGCCCGTAGCGCTCGTACACCACCTGCCCGCGGTGGATGAGGAGCAGCGCGTCGGTGCGCACGCCCTTGCGCTCCTCGTCCCTGCCCTCGAGCTTGAAGGCGTAGTCCTCCATCGCCTGGAGCTGCGCGGCCCTCGACGCCACCCTGTCCTTGGCCTCGGGCCAGTCCTCCGTGGGCCAGTGGGGACGCGGGGGGCAGTCGGCGGCGCTCGCGGGCAGCGCGGTGGACAGCGCCACCGACAGCAGCGCGGGCAGGGTGAGCTTCTTGGACAGTCGACTCATGGGGCTCGCCTCAGAAGGTGTAGCGCAGCACGGGCACCACCAGTGCCCTCGAAGTCAGGGGGGCCTCCGCCACGGTGCGCGGCGGCTCGGGGACTCGCGTCAGCGTGGGCGGCGGCACCGGCGCCGTCGCGCGCATCGTCAGCGTCACCGCCGTGGGCAGCACCAGGGCCTCCACCAGCGTGAAGAGCGCCGCGTCCCCCAGCCTGTCCACCGTGGCCCCCAGCAGCACCGCCCCCGTCACCGCCAGCACGTGCACCCCGAGCGCCACCCACACCGCCGGTTGGAAGCGCACGCTCCCGGGCCGCAGCGCGTTGCCCACCAGCCACTGCGCCCCCGTCACCGCCAGCGGCGGCAGCGCCAGCAGCAGCACCATCGCCGGAGCCGCCGCCAGCACCAGGTTGCTCGACAGCGAGCCCACCCACGCGCTCAACGCCAGCGTCGCCGGCACCGCCACCACCGCCGCTCCCGCGCCCGTCGCCAATTCCAGCGCCATCCACCGCAGCGGGTTGTCCACCCCCGTCTCCGCGGGCTGCTCGGGCAGCAACCGCGCCGACTCCGGCGCCGCACGCGACGCGCCGGGTACCACCAGGAGGGCCAGGGCCAGGGCCAGGGCCAGGCCGGGGCGGCTGCCCCCTCCAGCCCGCCGCGCATCCGTACGCAAGAGGAACATGGGCCGCTGTCATATCACCGACACCTCTCGCCTGCTTTCTGGGTAGGGGGCTCTTTCCGTTCTTTCCAGTTCATGCAAGCGTGCATATCCGCCCCGTGCCTGACTCGAAGCACATCCCGCAACGCTGGCATCCGCTCGCGCGGCTGGCCCTGTTCGCCCTCGCGTATGGCGTCAGCACCTGGGTGGGCAAGGGGCTCACCGCTCCGGGCGAGCGGGTCTCCGCCATGTGGCCCTCCAGCGGCGTGGCGCTCGCCGCCCTGCTGTTGTCGCGCTTCCGCGACTGGCCCGCCCTCCTCCTCGTGGCCCTCGTGGTGAATCCGCTCAGCTTCGCCCCGGGCAAGGTGCCCTCGCCCGTCAGCTTCGCCCTCTCCGCCGCCAACGCCCTGGAGGCGCTCACCGGGGCCCTGCTCCTGCGCCGCTACGTCGGCTTCCGTCCCTCACTGGAGCGGGTGCGGGACGTGCTGGCGCTCGGGGTGGTGGGGGCCCTGCTGAGCCCCATGCTCAGCGCCACGCTGGGCGTCACCTTCCAGGCGCTCCACGGCCGGTTCCCCTGGGCGGACTGGGCGAGCCACTGGCGGGTGTTCTGGGTGGGCAACGCCATGGGCGTGCTGCTGGTGGCCCCGGCGCTCCTCGCGTGGGCCACGCGGGGCCTCGAGGGCTGGAGCCGCGCGCGCCCGTGGGAGCTCGCGGCCCTGCTGGGGACGCTGGGGCTCACCATGCACCTGGCCTTCCTCCTGGCGCCCCTCGACGCCGGCTTCTACCACCCCGTCAGCTCCCTCGCCCTGCCCTTCCTCCTCTGGGCGGCGCTGCGCTTCGAGGCCCGGGGCACCGCCGCCGCCCTGCTGGCGCTGGCCTCCGTCGTCATCCTCCACACCCTGGCCGGCCACGGCCCCTTCGCCACGGGCCCGCAGGGCAGCGGCACCTCCGGCGAGCGCGTCGTCTTCCTCCAGGTCTTCCTCGCCGCGCTGGCCAGCTCGGGCCTGCTGCTGGCCGCCGCCCTCGGCGAGCGCCGGCAGGCCCAGGAGAAGGTCTCCCACCTCAACCGCGAGCTGCGCCAGTCCCTCGCCGAGCTGGCCGCCGCCCAGCAGGCCCTGGTGGACCGCGAGCGCCTGGCCGCGCTCGGCGAGCTGTCCGCCAGCGTCGCCCACGAGGTGCGCCACCCCCTGGCCGTCCTCTCCAACGCGGTGGCCGCCCTCACCCGCCTCGCCCGCCCCGAGGACAACAGCACCGCCTGGGAGTTGCTCGGCGTCATGGGCGAGGAGGTGACCCGGTTGGACCAGCTCGTCCACGGGCTGCTGGACTTCGCCCGGCCCGAGGAGCCCCAGCTGCTGTCCCAGCCGCTCGGCTCCGTGGTGGAGGGCGCGCTGGACGCCGCGCTGCGCTCCGTGCCGGGCTCCTCCCAGGTGCGGGTGACGCGCGCGGTGGAGCTGGAGCTGCACTCCCCGGTCGACGCGCAGCTGCTGCACCTCGCGCTCAGCAACGTCTTCACCAACGCCCTGCAGGCCATGCCCCAAGGCGGCTCACTCCAGGTGGAGCTGCGCCGCGAGGTGCGCGAGGGCCTCGCCCTGGCCCGCCTCGCCATCACCGACTCGGGCCCCGGCATTCCCCCGGAGGTGCTGGCGCGCGTCTTCGAGCCCTTCTACACCACCAAGGCCGCGGGCACCGGGCTGGGGCTCCCCATCGTGCGCCGCATCATCGACGCGCACCGCGGCGAGGTGCGCGTGCACAGCACCGTGGGGCAGGGGACCACCGTCGTCGTCCACCTCCCCCTCTGTCTGGCCACGCGCACCACCTCGGCGGCCTGACTCCCCTCAGAACGGGATGGAGTCGTCGTCGTTGCCGCCCCCCCCGCCACCGAAGTCGTCGTCCCCGTGCGGAGGCGGCTCGTTCTCCGAGCCCCCACCCGCGTCGCCGCCGCGCTGACGGGCGATCTCCGCCTCGATGGAGGCCAGCAGCGCGCGCTCGCGGTCGTGCCAGCGGGACTTGCTCGGGTCCCCCAGCGAGCGCCGCGCGCCGTTGGCGTAGTACTCGAGGTCGCCCATGCTCGCGCCCCGGATGGGGCCGCCCTTGCTGCGGCCGTAGTTGGGGAACACCCCCCCGTCGCCGCCGCCCCCTCCACCGCCACCGCCACCGCCGGACGAGGCCGCCGCACGCCTCGGCGCGGGCGCCGCCGCGTCGGGCGTCGAGCCGATGCTCATCTCGCCCAGCTTCAGCGAGAAGCCCTCCCCGTTGCGGAACGCCGTCCCCACCCGCACCTGCTCCACGCGCCCGTCCGGACGCTTCACTGCCACCGTCACCGGATAACCCTGATCGCTCATGCCCGCCGGAAATCACTCCCGCTCGGCCCTGTCAACGACTCCCCGGGGCAGAGGTACACGGGCCAACCCGACCGCCGGGCAGGCGAGCGTCATGGGGCTCCCGGGCCTCGGGCCGGGGCGCGGGCACACCCCGGGCGGGACCCGCCCCCAATAAGGAGCAGGGCGGGCCGGGGCGTCCACCCACGAGGGGCTCAGCGCAGCTCGACGCGCTCCTTGCCACCCTTCTTGCGCACCCAGGCCTTCGGCTTGGGCGGCGTGGCCGGCTCCGGCCTCTTGGGGGCGGCCTCCTGGAGCTCCTTCGAGGCCGCGCGGCCCCGGGGCAACACCACCTCGGCCACCGACTGCGGCTCCGCGTCGTCCTTCCAGGCCTTGGGCCGCCGGTCCGTCTTCACCAGCAACCGCAGCTTCTGGTAGTGCGCCGAGCAGTACCCCTTCGAGCGCGCCGGACGCTTGCACCCGATGACGGCGCACCTGCGCCCCTCGGACTCCGCGGCGGCGCTCGCCGCGGGACGGCCCCGGGGCGCCGGCACCACCTCCTCGGCCTCGGGCTGACGTCCCCGGGCCGCCGCGCGCCCCGCCGGCGTCGGAACCGTCACGCCCGGCAGCGCGAGCTTTAGCGAGTTCATCCGCGTGGCCAGGGGCGCCAGGCGCCGGATGATGTCCTCCAGCTCCTCGAGCACATCCAGGCTCGCGTCCATGCGCGCGACGGCCTTGTGCATGGGCGCCAGCCGGGTCCGCAGCTCCGCCTGGACCATCTCCCGCAACGGTTTCTCGATCGACATGCGCGCACCATATGCCACCCAGGGGCCCATACCGCCAGTCCCACCGACCCCCGCCGCCCCCCACTCTGTCGACCCGCACACTCCGCGCCAGCGTCCACCGCCGCTCACCCAGCGCCGAATGCTGCGGCGCTCCCGCCCCGCTTGGGGCATGGTGCGCGCCGACCGCTGGGCACCGAGGAATGCGAGACATGACCCACGATTCGACCGATTGGCAGTGCATCAACACCATCCGCACCCTCTCCATGGACGCGGTGGAACAGGCCCACTCGGGCCACCCGGGCGCGCCCATGGCGCTGGCACCCGTGGCCTACCAGCTCTGGCAGCAGGAGCTGCGCTACGACCCCACCCAGCCCATCTGGCCCAACCGGGACCGGTTCGTGCTCTCCAACGGGCACGCCTCCATGCTCCTCTACAGCCTGCTGCACCTGACGGGCGTGCGCCGCGTGAGCGAGGAGTACGACGTCGAGGACCAGGTGGCCGTCTCGCTGGAGGACATCAAGAAGTTCCGCCAGCTCGACAGCTCCACCCCGGGCCACCCCGAGTACCGCTGGACGAGCGGCGTGGAGACCACCACCGGCCCGCTGGGCCAGGGCGTCTCCAACTCGGTGGGCATGGCCATGGCCAGCCGCTGGCTCGCCGGCTACTTCAACCGCCCCGGCTTCGAGCTCTTCGACTACGACGTGTGGGCCCTGTGCGGGGACGGTGACTTGATGGAGGGCGTGGCCAGCGAGGCCGCCTCGCTCGCCGGCCACCTCAAGCTGTCCAACCTGTGCTGGGTCTACGACAGCAACCACATCAGCATCGACGGCAGCACGGAGCTGGCCTTCACCGAGGACGTGGGCAAGCGCTTCGAGGCCTACGGCTGGCGCGTGCTGCACGTGGCGGACGCCAACGACCTGGACGCGCTCTCGCAGGCCTTCCGCACCTTCAAGCAGGACCGGGGGCTGCCCACCCTCATCATCGTGCGCAGCGAGATTGGCTGGGGCGCGCCCAAGAAGCAGGGCACCGCAAGCGCCCACGGCGAGCCGCTGGGCGAGGAGGAGCTCAAGGGCGCCAAGCGCAAGTACGGCTGGCCCGAGGACGCGAAGTTCCTCGTGCCCGACGGGGTGCGCGAGCGCTTCGCCGAGCGGCTGGGCAAGCGCGGCCAGCAGTTGCGCACCGAGTGGGAGGCGCGCTTCAACGCGTACCGCGAGCAGTACCCGGAGCTGGCCGAGCACCACCAGCGCATGCAGCGGCGCGAGCTGCCACAGGGCTGGGACAAGGAGCTGCCCACCTTCCCGGCGGATGCCAAGGGCGCGGCCACCCGCGAGACGAGCGGCAAGGTGCTCACCGCGCTGGCGAAGAACTACCCGTGGCTGGTGGGTGGCTCGGCGGACCTCAACCCGTCCACCAAGACGTACCTGTCCTTCTCCGGCGCGATGAAGCCGGGGGACCAGACGGGGCGCAACATCCACTTCGGGGTGCGCGAGCACGCCATGGGCTCCATCATCAATGGCCTCGCGCTGAGCAAGGTGCGCCCCTACAGCGCCACCTTCCTCATCTTCAGCGACTACGAGCGTCCCGCCATCCGCCTGTCGGCCATCATGGAAATGCCGAGCATCCACATCTTCACCCATGACTCCATCGGCCTGGGCGAGGACGGGCCCACGCACCAGCCGGTGGAGCACCTGCCGAGCCTGCGCGCCATTCCGGGCCTCATCGTGCTGCGCCCGGCGGACGCCAACGAGGTGGTGGAGGCCTGGCGCGTCATCGCCCCGCTGAAGCACCAGCCGGTGGTGCTGTCGCTCACGCGCCAGGCGGTGCCCACGCTGGACCGGACGAAGTACGCGCCGGCCTCGGGGCTGGCCAAGGGCGCCTACGTGCTCTCCGACGCCAAGGGCACGCCGGACGTCATCCTCATCGGCACGGGCAGCGAGGTGCACCTGTGCCTGCAGGCCCAGGAGCAGCTGGAGGGCCAGGGCGTGAAGACACGCGTGGTGAGCATGCCCTCGTGGGAGCTGTTCGAGCAGCAGGACGAGGCGTACCGCGAGCAGGTGCTGCCCACGGCGGTGCGGGCGCGCGTGGCGGTGGAGAAGGCGGGCACGTTCGGCTGGGAGCGCTTCGTGGGCCTGCGCGGCGCCGTGGTGGGCATGCGCTCCTTCGGTGCCTCCGCGCCCCTCAAGCAGCTCCAGCAGAAGTTCGGCTTCACCGTGGACAACGTGGTGAAGGTCGCCCGCGAAGTCATCGAGCAGGCGAAGAAGTAGTCACCGGCTGAAGTGAGGGTCTTCCCTGGTGCCACCCGAGGGGTGGACGGGGAAGGCCCGGCCAGGACAGAGGAGAGTCATGGGATTCACGTTGGAGGTCGACAACTACCGCGCGCTCCGGAAGGTGCGCTGGAGTCCCTCCGGGGTCTGCGCCATCACGGGCCCGAACGGCGCGGGCAAGACGACCCTGCTGTCGACCATCGAGTTCCTCCGGCACTTCCTCGAGCGGGGCATCCAGGGAGCCGTCGAGTTCTCGGGGGGAACCGCCAGCATCAAGAACCAGCAGGCAGCCTTCAAGGAGCGCATCCAGTTGATGCTGGGTCAGGGCCCATGTTCCTGGACGGTTTTCGCTGAGCTGAAACCCCCTTTGCTCCAAATCTCAGAGCAGGTGTGGAATGGAGACGAAACGGTTGCGGGACAAAACCCTGACTCGAATTGGGTATTCGTCCAGGAGCATGAGCTGACCGTCACAGGGGATTCCGTCTTCTCGCATGCCATGAGCCTGCTTCCCGCCGAGCAGCGAGAACGGCTGAAGGGCCTGCATGGGCTCGCATCGACCTTCCGCCTGTATCAGAACCTCCAGTTCTGGAGCCTGCGCACGACGGGCTCACCCGCCACCGCGGACCTGTACCTCCACTCGGACGGGCGCAATGCCTTCTCATTGCTGCGCAACTGGAAGGCTGGCCGGAAGGAGCACGAAGAGCGCTGGTTGTTCGTCCGGGATGGCCTGCGCGAATGCTTCCCCGAGCTTTTCGAGGACCTCGAGTTCCTCGCGGCCGGCCAGACCGTCACGGTCCAATTCTTCTTCCGGGGCCTCCGGCAACCCATTGACGCCTACTCAGCGCCCCACGGGCTGCTCGTCGCCCTGCTCCACCTGTGTGCCATTGCCTCCGCACCGGACGGTGGTGCCGTGGCCATCGACGAGCCGGAGAACGGTCTGCACCCCTACGCCATCCGGACGTTGATGGAACTGGCGCGGGCTCGCGCCGCGGCCAAGGACGTGACCATCCTCCTCGCCACGCACTCGCCGGTGGTGCTCAACACCTTCAACACCGAGCCCGAGCGCGTCTACATCATGGAGCCCGAGCACGAGGTCCTCCCCGTGGCACTCACCGAGCACAGCGATCCGGAGTGGCTCGCCCACTTCTCGCTCGGGGACCTCTACAGCGATCAGACCTTCGGAGCCCAGAGGCGTCCACCCCCGTGACCGTCCGGGTTCAGCTCATCGTCACGGGGGAGCTCGAACGCCTTGGCCTGCACCTCTCCCTGCGAAAGCTCTTCGCCTCCATTGAAGCGGACGTGGAGTTCCTTCCTCCGCTCAAGACGCAGGACTTCACGTCCAATCGCGTCGGAGCCTTGCTGCCCAAGGAGTTGGCCACCCAGTCGCTCGCCGCGAAGCTCGCGCGGAGTCTGGTGAGCACGGTGTACCCCGGCCGCGGCGGCAAGCTGCAAGCGAACCACGTCATCGCGGTGGATGACCTGGAGTTGGTCAACGCGGATCAACCCGAGCACGTCCTGGAGTACTTCCGCCACGCAGTGCGGGCATACGTCGACAACGAGTTCCCCACGACCACCACCCGCGAGCGGGTGTACCAGGCGCTCGCCGAGCGCGGCTCGTTCCACCTGCTCGCCCCGATGGTCGAGTCCTACTTCTTCGGCCAGGCAGCCGCGCTCGAACGGGCCAAGGCAACCCGGGCTCCCAACCGCTTCGACACGGCTCGCGACCTCGAGGACTTCGAGGTGGATGACCCGGCCTACCTGGCACCCGCGCCCTCCTCCGCGCCCTGGAAGACCGAACCACGCCACCGCCACCCCAAGAACTACGTCCGGTACCTCTGCGACCCGACGGGCACTCAACTGCGTGCCTATCGCGAAACCCACGAGGGCCTTGATGCCCTCGAGGGACTCGATTGGGCAGCGGTCCTCGGTAACGAAGCATACTCCGCCTTCGCGCGGGCACTCGTCGACGATGTCGCCGATGCCTTGAACGTTCCCTCGCCGTGTCCCGGAACCTGCTCGCCGCTGACCACGCGCAAAGGAGACGGCCTGCTACGGAACATTTGATGCCCGCGCCGCCCGCCTCGCCTCCCACTCGGGGCGTAGCAGGCCCCACACCTGCTGGTCCTCGCGCTGGCCGTTGATGACGTAGTGGCCCCGCATCACGCCCTCCAGCGTGAAGCCGAGCTTCCTCGCCAGCCCCTGCGAGGCGAGGTTGTGCCCCGAGGTGCCCAGCCACACGCGGTGCAGGAAGGGCAGGGAGAACAGGCGCTCCAGTGCCATCGCCACCGCGCGCGTGCCAAGGCCCCGGCCCACGTACGCGCTGGAGAGCATGTAGCCCAGCTCCACGCGGCCCTGGACGCGAGACAGGTCCCTCGCGGCCACGGTGCCGATGATGCGCCCGTCGAGCTCCACCATCCACCGGAAGCCCTTGGCGTTCGGGTCCGTCACGTCACCGCTGGCCTCCCGCAGACGCTCGAGCAGCCCCTCACGCGTCTCCGGCTCCAGCGGCAGCATGCGGCGCGCGAGGGGCTCCTCGCGCATGGCCATCCATACGTCCACGTGCTCGGCCAGGGCGGGAACCAGTCGAAGGTCCGGGGTCGTCATGGCACGCCACTGTAACCGCACCCGGGAGCACAGACGCGTCGTCCCCGAGTCCCGGGAGCGCCGCACCTCGCCAGACGGCCGAGCGCATGCCGAGCTGATGCGGTCTCGCGAGCCGCGCCCGTAACCCCTCGGCATCAGGCCCTTTTCCCTTCGCCTCGCGCTCCGCCGTGGAGCGGCCTGACAGGCAAGCCCCCGCTGCATGACGCGAGGGGATGCCTCAGCTTCCCGACCGCAAACGCATCACGACACAGGGGGGAAGACACATGACCAGGACGAAGCTTCTGCTGACGGGCCTTCTCGCGGGCGCGGTGGCGTTCGGCACGGCGTGCAAGACGGACAAGGGCAACACGAACACCGGCACGGGTACCGGCACCGACACCATGGCGACGGATGCCGGCATGGGCGGCGCGGGCTACGACAACCCGGACCACAGCCGCATGGGCGACAACCCGGTGCCCGAGGAGGGCATGCGCGAGATGGAGCCGGGCGTCCACGAGGGCAACACCGTGGAGGAGCCAGGCACCGGCGGCACGGGCCTCGAGCCGGAGCCGATCGACAGGACCGACCGCATGGGCGGCGAGACCGGCGAGGAGCCGCTCAACCCGGGCGCTCCGGCCAACACGGATGACCCGATGCCGCATGACGACGGCATGCGCGCGCCGAAGCAGTAGCGCCGCCGAGGGTCGGCTCCGCGGACCTCGACCTTCCGGGCGCGCGGCGCGCGAACTTGTCCACTAAGTGTACAGGTTGCTCGAAAACGCGCCCGGGAGGTCGGCTCACCTCGGGAGGAATCGGCCCACGGGCACGAAGCGCGTGGGCCGAGCCGTTCTCAGGGCGTCGCGGGAGCGGCCTGCTCGCTGGCGGGCACGGGCGCGGCGGCCTCGGGCACCCGCGGCTGCGCGGCTTCCAGCTCGGTGGCCCGACGGCGCCAGAGTTCACGCGCCTCGTCCACACCGACGGCCTGGAACTTCACGGGCATTCCGGGCCGGCGAGCGGCCAGAAGCCCCCAGTCCGCGCGGATGACCACCGCGACGACCGGGTAGCCGCCGATGGTGGGGTGGTCCGGCCCGAGCACGATGGGCTCGCCCGAGGACGGCACCTGGAGGGCACCGCGCACCATGGGCGAGGACAGTCCCGAGCCCGTGTCGGCCTGGGGGAGCGCCGGCCCGCGCAGCCGCATGCCCACGCGGTCGCTCGCGGGCGACACCGTGAAGGTGCTCCCCAGCAGCACCTCCTGCACGTCCGGGCCGAAGCGCGCCAGGTCCGGCCCCAGCACCACGCGCACCTCGGCCTCCAGGGACGGCTCGGCGCGTGCCTCCACCCGGGCACCCCCGCCGACGCCGAGCGGCAGCACGTCTCCGCGCTTCAACGGTCGGCCCTCGAGTCCCCCGAGCCGCGCCACCGGCAGCGTGCCTCGCCCACCGAGCACCTCGGGCACGGCGAGTCCGCCCTCCACCGCCACGTAGCGCACCACCGCCGACTCGGGCGCGGGCACCTGGACGAGCCCACCGTCCTCCACCTGGGAGACGCGGCCGTCCACCGACACCCACGCGCCGCGCCCGTGCAGCCGCAGCTCCAACCGGCCGTAGCACTCCAGCCCCGCCGAGCCCCCCGCGTTGCCCACCGCGCGGTTGCCCAGGGCCAGCCACTCGGGCACCAGCGCGCCCCCGGGAGGCACCCCGTGGTGCATGCGGCCCGCGCGGCCCGCGTCCTGCACCAGCACCGGCCCGCCGACGGCGAGCACCTCCAGCCACGCGTCCATCAGTCCACCCGCTCGAAGCGCACCCGGTCCCCGAGCCTCAGCTGCGCGCCGGACTCGGGCCGGAAGGGCGTGAAGTCCACGGCGGTGCCGAGGAGGTTCCACCCGCCCGGCGAGGCGAGCGGGTAGATGGCGGTGCGCCGTCCGGCCAGCCCCACCGAGAGCGCAGGCACACGCGTCCTCGGCGTGGAGAGCCGGGGCGCGGCGATGCGCGCGTCCACCTCGCCCAAGTAGGCGAAGCCGGGGAGGAAACCCACGGTGCGCACCGTGTACTCGCGCGAGGCGTGCAGCCGCACCACCGCCTCCACCGAGAGCCCCACGCGCTCGGCCACCCCCGGCAGGTCCAGCCCGTCGTAGCGCACGCGCACGGTGACGAGCGGCGCCTCCCCCGCGGGCCCCGAGCCCACCACGAGCCGGCCCAGCACGTGCCGGGGGTCCTCGGGAGGCGCGGCCGGGTCGAAGTACACGCAGGCGGCTTCCTCGCCCACCACCACGTCCACCACGCCGGGCGTGGCCTTCAGGGTGTCCAGCACCACGCGCGGGCCCAGCCGCTCGGGCAGGACGAGCCGCCAGGCGCCCTCGCCGAAGGACTCGGAGCGCAGCGACAGCACGTCCAGCACCGCGCGCACCTCGCGGGCCATCGCCACCGCGCCCGGCGAGTCCCCGTGGACGCACAGCGTGTCCACCGTGCCCCCCATCGCGAGCCGCAGGGCGTTCTCGCGGGCCACCCCGGCGTCCGTCAGCACCGCGCCCGGCTGCCCGCGCGGAATGAGCGAGCCATCCGGCCGCGTGCCCCGGTCCGCGAAGCCCTCGCGCGCATAGGCCAGCCCGGCCTCCTGGGCCACATCGCGCAGCGCGCCCGAGGCCGGACCGAGGAAGGTGAGGCCCGCGCCGAGCGACTCGACGACTCCGGCCACCACGGCGCGGGCGAGCGCGGGCTCGCGGTTGGCCGCGTGGTACAGGGCGCCATGCGGCTTGGCATAGCGCACGGGCACGCCCACCTCGGAGGCGAGGGCCCCCAGCCGGGCGCACTGGGCGGCCACCTGGGCGCGCAGCACCTCGGGGGCGACCGGCAGCTCCTGGCGGCCGAAGTTCGCGCGGTCCTCGAAGGAGGGGTGCGCCCCGGCCCGAGTCCCATGGCGCGCGCACAGCTCGAGCGCCCGGCGCATGGAGTGCGCATCTCCCGCGTGTCCACCGCAGGCGATGTTCGCCACCTGCGCGGCCACGTAGAGCTGCTCATCCTCGTCGGGCAGCTCACCGAGGTCGATGTTGAGGAGGCACTCCGCCATGGCGCTTCCGCCTCTCCCGAGTGGAACTACCAGATGTCCGCGAGCGGCACGCGCAGCTCCGGCACCGAGCGACAGCTCAACACCTCCGAGCCGCCCACGGTGGTGCGCTCGGTATAGGCCTCCGTCTCGGCGTCCGGGGCCCGGTAGACCTCGACCCGCTGACGGTCCACGTCCACCAACCAGAACTCGGGGAGGCCATGGCGCGCGGAGAGCGCCCCCTTCGTGGTCCGCTCCTCCCGGAGTGACTCCCGCGCCACCTCGATGACGAGCAGCGCGTGTCGGGGATGGGAGTCGCGACGCTCTCCCTCCTCGCGACCGACCACGGCGATGTCGGGCTCCGGCACGCTGCGCTCTCCGAGCTGAAGGGGCAGTCGCACGCGCAGGTCATGCTGCTCGGAGAGCTGCCGGAAGAGCA
>NZ_DASVSO010000360.1:0-3303 GCF_036388035.1 Archangium sp. | reverse complement strand
GGGTGAGATCGAGATCAAGGCCACGGACCTGACCATCTTCAACCGCTCCGAGCCCACGCCCTTCCTCGTCGAGGACACCATCGACACGGCGGAGGAGAAGCGGCTGGCCTACCGCTTCCTGGACCTGCGCCGCAAGCCGCTGCAGCAGTCGCTGATGACGCGCTCGAAGATGAACGCGATCACCCGCTCGTACATGGTGGGCAACGGCTTCCTGGAGCTGGAGACGCCCTTCATGGGCAAGTACACCCCGGGGGGCGCGCGCAACTTCCTGGTGCCCAGCCGGCTCAACCCGGGCAAGTTCTACGCCCTGGCCGAGAGCCCCCAGCTCTACAAGCAGCTCTTCATGGTGGCGGGCTTCGACCGCTACTTCCAGATCGTCAAGTGCTTCCGCGACGAGGATCTGCGCCTGGACCGGCAGCCCGAGTTCACGCAGATCGACGTCGAGATGAGCTTCGTCACCCAGGACGACATCTTCACCATCATCGAGGGGCTGCTCAAGCGGCTGTGGGGCGAGGTGCTCGGCATCGACATCCCCACGCCCTTCATGCGGATGAACTTCGATGAGTCCATGGCGAAGTACGGCAACGACAAGCCGGACCTGCGCTTCGGGCTGGAGCACATCGTGCTCACCGACCTCATCCGTCAGCACGGCGCCCCGGGCGGCGTGCCGATGATGTTCGAGGCGGTGGAGCAGGGCGGCATCGTCAAGGCCATGGTCATCCCCGCGGACAAGCCGATGAGCCGCGCGGAGAGCGACAAGCTCGAGGACTTCGCCAAGCAGAACGGCGCCAAGGGGCTCGCACGCGCCAAGGTGGGCGAGGGCGGAGAGTGGACCCAGTCCCCCCTGTCCAAGACCATTACTCCCGCGCTGCGCCAGGCCATCAACCAGGCCTGCAACGCGAAGACGGGCGACCTCCTCGTGTTCCAGTTCGGCCGCGAGTCGTTGGTCCACACGGTGATGGCCAACCTGCGCGTGCACGTGGCCAAGAAGCTCGGCCTCATCCCCGAGTACGGCAGCGGCGGCGTGTGGAAGTTCCTCTGGGTCGTCAACCCGCCCCTCTTCGAGTACGACGAGGAGAGCAAGACGTGGGCGGCGGCGCACCACGCCTTCACCCGGCCGCACGACGAGGACGTGGCGTACCTGCTGACGGATCCGGGCCGCGTGAAGTGCCACCGCTACGACGTGGTGCTCAACGGCTTCGAGATCGGCGGCGGCTCCATCCGTCTGCACGACCCCAAGGTGCAGGCGGAGGTGTTCAAGGCGCTGGGCATCTCGGACGAGGACGCGCGGGCGAAGTTCGGCTTCCTGCTGGACGCGCTGAAGTTCGGCGCGCCGCCGCACGGTGGCATCGCGCTGGGCATGGACCGGCTGGTGATGCTGCTCACGAGCGCCGAGTCCCTGCGTGACGTCATCCCGTTCCCCAAGACGAAGACGGGCACGGATCTGATGACGGGTGCCCCGGGCGACGTGGACGACCGGCAGCTGCGCGAGGTCCACGTCCGCCCCACGCCCCCGCCGCAGAAGTGAGCTGAGCGGTGCGACCGCCTCCCGCGTGGACGGGAGGCGGAGGCCCGTGGGCGTCACCTGCTAGCGCTTGAAGGTCAGCGACAGGTCCACCGTGCCGGTGGAGTCGGTGCCCGGGGTCGCGGTGTACTGGATCTGCGCCCTCCCGTTGAAGCCCTTGTAGACCGTGTTGTTGCCCGCGGGCTCACCGGTCGGCACCGAGTCGATGACGAGGGTCGCCGAGCCACGGTTATCGTTGAACCCGAGCTGCACGTCGAACTGCTTGTTGCCATCCTTGCCGAAGATGGAGCCGGTGAACTGCCGGAAGGCGCTCCCGCTGAAGGTGCCCGTCTTGGGGTCGCCCATGAAGCTGACGATGATGTCGTCGATGGTCTCGACGTCTCCGCTCGTCGCGGGCTCGATGGTGATGGTGTAGAGGAGCTCTCCGTTGGTGGCGAGCTTCTCCGCCATGACGGTGCAGGTCCGCACGCTGCCCGTCAGGGCTCCGCTGATGGTGCCCGTGCAGCTCCCGCTTCCGGTTCCATTGCCACCCCCGTTCTCGTCGCTGGGGCACGCCGCGAGCGACAGTGCCGCCACTGCCGCCAGAATCCGCCAGGTGTTCTTCATGGGTCGTCCTCTCGGGCGGGCACCAGCGCCCGCGCTGCACGTCATGCGCACCCCGGGAGCCCACGTCAACACGTTCTCATCCTGGCCGGGCCGGCACGTGGGAGCCGGGGGGGAATAAAGCGTCCCGAGAGGAGAAGCGGTGCCGGAACGTGGTCCCCAGTGGTGCGAGCCCTCCTGACCGCTGTAAACAGGCACTTCCCCGTAGGAGGACAAGGGCCGATGAAGACGTTCCTCGTGGTGAATCCCCGCAGCGCCGGTGGGCAGACGGGCAAGCGGTGGGCCGAAATCTCCGGCCAGGTGACCCGGATGATCGGCGACTTCGGCTTCGGGTTCACCGAGCGGGCCATGGATGCCGCGCGCCTGACGCGCGATGCGCTCACGGATGGCTATGAGTGCATCGCGGCCGTCGGAGGGGATGGCACCGTCAACGAGGTCATCAACGGCTTCTTCCGCGACGGCAAGGCCATCAACCCCCAGGCGGCGCTGGGCCTCATCCCGCGCGGCACCGGCGGCGACTTCCGGCGCGCCTTCGGGTGGGATCTGGAGCTGGCGTCCGCCCTGGAGCGGCTGCGCTCCGACAAGACCGAGCCCTTCGACGTGGGGCTCGCCGAGTACGTCAACCACGAGGGCCAGAAGGAGTCGCGCTACTTCGCCAACATCGCCTCCTTCGGCGTGAGCGCGGCGGTGGCCCACGAGGTGAACACCGGCAGCAAGGCGCTCGGCGGCAACCTGAGCTTCGTGTGGGGCACGGTGAAGACGATGGCGAAGTACAAGGATCGCAAGGTGCGTCTGCGCGTGGACGGCGGCGCTCCCGAGGAGATGGGCATCACCGTCGTCGCCGCCTCCAACGGGCGCTACTTCGGCAGTGGCATGTGCGTGGCCCCCAAGGCCATCACCCACGACGGCCTCTTCGACCTGACGCTCTGGCACGACTACGGCCTGTCCGACTTCGTCATCAAGTCCAAGGGCGTCTACAACGGCGACCACATCACCTGGAACAAGACGCGCTACCTCCAGTGCCGCACCCTCGAGGCCGAGAGTGACGAGGAGGTCTTCCTGGAGATGGACGGAGAGGTGCCCGGCAGGCTGCCGTGCCGCATCACCATTCTGCCCGGCTCCGTCCGCCTCAAGGTGTAGCACCGTCCCTCCCGCCCTCCCCAGGGCGCGCGCTC
>NZ_DASVSO010000359.1:0-4290 GCF_036388035.1 Archangium sp. | reverse complement strand
GGACTCAGCGGGCCGCGCCGGGAGCTGCCGCGCCCAGGTGCGCGTGCAGTGTCTCGGAGCGCACGTAGAGGAACTGCGCGTCGCCGAACGCCAGCCCGTCCCCGTCGACGAGCTGCTGCTCCTGGTCGCCCAGCGGCACCGCGTTGACGAAGGTGCCATTCATCGAGCCCGCGTCGCGCACGTAGCAGCTCCCTTCCGCCGCGCTCCAGCGCATCAGCGCGTGGAACTTGGAGACGGACGGGTCGTGGATGACGAGCGAGCACGTCTCGATGCGTCCCACGGCGAACACCTCGCCATCCATCTTCGGCTTGAGGAAGACCACCTGCAGGTGCTCGAAGCCCTGCAGCATCGCCATCAGCCGGTCCGCCAGCCGGGTGCGGTGCGCCATGAACACCGTGCGCGCCTGCCCCATCTGCTGGGCCACCTGCTGGAAGACGGGAGAGGGGGGCTGCTGGATCAGCACCACGGGCCCATGCTCGGCAAGGAACGTCCCGACGTCCACCCGCCCCAGCGCTCGCAATTCCTTGACCGAAGACATGGGCCGCGAGGGTAGGCGCACACGGCGCGCGTGCCAAGGGCCATGGCTCGGTTATGGTTCGCCCGCACACCACCCAGGCAGCCTCAGGAGGCTTCATCCATGGCGAAGGCGAAGTACGTGCTGGCAGTGGACCAGGGCACCACCGGGACGCACGTCTCCATCCTCGACGACAAGCTGCGGGTGGTGGGCAGCGCGTACCGCGAGTTCACCCAGCACTTCCCCAAGCCCTCCTGGGTGGAGCACGACCTGGAGGAAATCTGGGGCACCGTCGAGCAGTGCGTCCGCCGGGCGCTCAAGGACGCGGAGCTGGCCGGCAAGGACATCGCCGCGGTGGGCATCACCAACCAGCGCGAGACGGCGGGCCTGTGGATGCGCGAGGGCGGCAAGCCCCTGGGCAACGCCATCGTGTGGCAGGACCGGCGCACCTCGCAGCAGTGCGCGCAGCTGCGCGAGCGGGGCGAGGAGCCCCGGGTGCGCCAGACGACGGGCCTCGTGTTGGACCCGTACTTCTCGGGCACCAAGCTGTCCTGGATGATGGAGCACGTGAAGGGGGCCCGGAAGCGCGCCGAGAAGGGCGATGCGTGCTTCGGCACCATCGACACCTGGCTCGTCTATAAGATGACGGGGGGCCAGTCGCACGTCACCGACGTCTCCAACGCCAGCCGCACGCTGCTGATGAACGTCACCCTGCTCGAGTGGGACGAGACCATGCTCTCCCTCTTCGGCGTGCCGGGCGCGTGCCTGCCGGAGATTCGCGGCTCGGCCGAGAGCTACGGCACCACCCGGGGCATGCGCAGCCTGCCGGACGGCATCCCCGTCACCGGCATGGCGGGGGACCAGCAGGCGGCCCTCTTCGGGCAGGCGTGCTTCACCCCCGGCGAGGCCAAGTGCACCTACGGCACCGGCGCCTTCCTGCTGATGAACACGGGCGACGCACCGGTGTACTCGAAGGCGGGGCTGCTCACCACGGTGGCCTGGCGGATTGGCGGCAAGACGGCGTACGCGCTGGAGGGCAGCTCCTTCATCGCCGGCGCCGCGGTGCAGTGGCTGCGCGACGGGCTCAAGGTCATCAAGAAGGCCGCGGACGTGGAGCCGCTCGCCGCCAGCGTGAAGGAGAGCGGGGACGTCGTCTTCGTCCCGGCGCTCGCGGGCCTCGGCGCCCCGCACTGGCGTCCCGAGGCGCGCGGCCTCTTCGCCGGCATCGACCGCTCCACCACGGTGGCCCACCTGGCGCGCGCGGCGCTCGAGGGCGTGGCCATGCAGATTCAGGACCTCGCCGAGGCCATGCGCCGCGACAGCGCCCGGGCGATTCCGGCCTTCAAGGTGGACGGGGGCGCCTCGGCCAATGACCTGATGATGCAGTTCCAGGCGGACATCCTCGGCACCGAGGTGGTGCGCCCGCAGAACCTTCAGACGACCAGCCTGGGAGCGGCCTTCCTGGCGGGCCTGGGAGCGGGGGTGTGGAGCAGCACGGACGCCATCCGCCGCGCCTGGAAGGTGGGCAAGGTCTTCAAGCCGAAGATGAAGGCGGAAGTGCGCGAGCGGCACCTCGTCAAGTGGCGGCGCGCGGTGGAGCGCGCCTGAGACAGCATCCCCCCATTCACGATAGGAGGAGAGCCCGATGGCCTATGACCGCACGCAGCTGACTCCCGAGGCCCTGAAGCAGTTCCTCGCCGAGCACCCCGAGTGGAAGCACGAGGGCGGGATGATCCGTCGCACCTACGAGGCGCCGAGCTTCCTGGCGGGCATCGACTTCGTGGGCCGGGTGGCGAAGGCCGCCGAGGCGGCGGACCACCACCCGGACATCGACATCCGCTGGCGCAAGGTGACGCTGGCGCTGGTGACGCACGACGCGGGCGGTCTCACCTGGCGCGACACGAAGCTGGCGGCCGAGGCGGACACGCTGTTCACCCAGGTGGCGAAGCAGGGCTGATGCGCGCCGTCCTCTTCGTGTCGGTGGTGCTGCTGGCGGCTCCGGGGGCGTGGGCGCAGGACGAGGTGCCCGCGGCCACCCGGCCCGAGCGGCTGTACATCAACTCGGGCGTGCTGATGGGCTCCTCGCGCGTGGTGGCGCTGGGTGGCGCCTACGTGGGCATCGCCGAGGGCGTGGCCGGCTTCACCAACAACCTGGCCGCGCTCGCCCACCGCACCCCGTACCTGAACAAGGACTGGGACGTGGGCGTCACCCTGTCCTGGTTGGACCTGCCACTGGCCAAGGCCAAGGGCAAGGACCTGGACAACGACGGCTTCGCCGACGACGCCCCCGAGACGCTCCAGCTCCTGGGCGCGGTGATGCTGCAGTACCGCAACATCGGGCTCGGCTTCTCCGTGCGCAACTACCAGGTGGGCTACTGCAACACGCTCCACTGTGACGCGAGTGACTTGCTGCGCGTCTCGCTCCTCCAGACGGCGCTGGCGGGAGCGGTGGCCCTGGGGCGGGACGAGTTCATCCTCGGCTTCGGCATCTACAGCGCGCAGGCCGTCTTCAGCCACAGGTCGGAGGGGGACTGGCGCTACGGGGACACGGGCCTGGCGCTGGATGTGCTGTACCGGCCGCTCGGCAGGCCGTACCGGGTGGGCGTGTCGGTGCGGCCCGAGGTGGTGGGTGCCTGGCGGCGGCAGGAGGGGCAGGTGCCCTTCCTCGCGGGCCGGCAGCTCTACGCGGCGGTGGTGTCGCCCGCGGTGCTCTCGCTGGGCGTGAGCTGGCGGCTGGGCGAGGGCGCGGAGAGATACAACCGGCTGTCCCCTGCGGCGCGCCGGCAGATGCTGGAGGGAGAGCACTTCTCCGAGGTGCCGCCCGAGGACGCGGCCGGGGCCCCCACGGGCCGCTGGCTCATCAGCGTGCAGACGGACTTCATCTCGCGGGTGGAGAACGCGGTGTCGGTGCACTCGTTCACGGCCCTCACCGAGCCGACGACGGTGGGCGCCTCGGGGATGCTGCAGCCACGCGTGGGCGTGGAGCACGAGACGTGGCCGGGGCGGCTGCGCACGCGGGTGGGGACGTTCATCGAGCCCTCGCCCTTCGAGGACCACCTGCCGAGGCCCCACTTCACGGGAGGCTTCGAGCTCTTCCTGTTCCACTACTTGGAGGACTGGGCGCTGACGGCCTCGTTCGATGCGTCGCGCCGCTACTCCAACTTCGGCATCTCGGTGGGCTTCTGGAGATGAGCGAGCGCCCCGCCTGGAGGACGGCGACCTTCACGGTGCTGGCGCTCATCGGGTTCGCGGCCAACTCGCTGCTGTGCCGGGCGGCGCTGGAGAACGGGGCCTGGCGCATCGACGCGGCGAGCTTCACGAGCCTCCGGCTCCTCTCGGGCGCGCTGGTGCTGGCGCTGCTGCTGCGGGTGCGCGGAGGCGGAGCGCGCCGGGGCTCATGGGGCTCGGCGCTGGCGCTGTTCGCCTACGCGGCGGGCTTCTCGCTGGCGTACGTGCGCATTCCGGCGGGAGTGGGCGCCCTGCTCCTCTTCGGCTGCGTGCAGGCGACGATGCTGGGCGTGGGCCTCTTCCGGGGCGAGCGCCCCCGGCCCCTGGAGTGGCTAGGGCTGGCGATGGCACTCGGAGGGCTCCTCGTGTTGCGCCTGCCGGGAGCCACCGCGCCGGACCCGCTCGGGGCGACGTTGATGGCGGGGGCGGGCGTGGCGTGGGGCGTGTACTCGCTGCGAGGGCGCGGCAACGCGGACCCGCTGGCGGCGACGGCGGACAACTTCCTGCGCGGCGTGCCGATGACGCTGGGGCTCTCGGTGCTGGGGCTG
>NZ_DASVSO010000358.1:0-4911 GCF_036388035.1 Archangium sp. | reverse complement strand
AGGTGAGCACGGCCCCCTCGGTGCCTGACGCCGAGCGTTACTCGCGGCGGTGCCAGCCCCAAGCGGCCCACCGCATCTCCAGGCCCCAGGGCACGATGCTCTGGGGCACCAAGCGGGACTGGGACACCGAGAAGGTCGCGGATGAGCGCAGCAGCGTGCTCGTCTCGGTCGACCTCGCGCCCCCGCGGCGGGCGGATGCCGGGGTGAAGGCCCTGCAACTCGAGGGCGGGCACCTGGAGGCCGTCCCCTCCTCCGGTGGTGTCGTCGGCACCGTGCTCCAAGGTACCGCCAGCGATGGCAAGCCCGTGGAGGTGGCCATCTGCGGCGCCGAGCCCTCGTCCGAGGATCCCAGCATGGTCTGGTACCGCATCGAGGTCTGGAACACGGTGGCGCAGGAGTGGGAGAACCCCTGCGTTGCCCTGAACCACGTACCGGACCCCCAGGCGCTCGCGGTGAGCGGCGTGTGGGACGCGAGTGGGGCACGGCAGGATGTCCCGGGCAAGCTCACCTTCGCGTGTGAGAACGGTGCCATCACCAAGTGCATCCGCTGGGGCTACAAGCCCTGGGCGAGCCGGGATGGCCAGTCACTGGCCGACCTCCACCAGGCCTGCACGCGCATGGCGCGCGCCGACTACTGCGGCAATGGCCGCAGCCACACGCGCGAAGAAACCACCATCGACATGTACGATGGGCTCGGCATCATCGAGCGGGCCACCGAGGCCTCGGCGGATTGGGATCCGGCGAGGGGCTCGTTCGAGGCGGCCTGGGCGCCCGACGGGGCCACCTGCCTGGGACATACCCGGGATGGCCGTGCGCTGGAGTCCATCCTCCAGGAGTGTCCCAACCGCTTCAGCACGGGGAGCATGACGGAGCTGGGACAGGGGGATCGCTGCGCGGTGCAACGCACGGACGCGAGCCCCGGCAAGAGCCTGCTGCGCAATCGGTCCTATGGGGCCCCGGCTGGCGCCCCCTCCCACGGAGGACAGTAGGAAGAGCGGGGTCAGCGTGGCGCTGGCGGCCGGGGCAGGGCGTCCTCCGCGCCCAGGAGTTGGCTGATGCTCAGCTCGAGCTGGCTGTCGAGCAGGGCCAGGAAGCTCTGGAAGTCTCGTGGGGAGAGCCCCAGGCGTGCCTGCAGGTGGCGCCGGGTCTCCTGGTAGACCGTCTCCCGGGTGCTCTTCAGCCACCGGGAGATGGTGGGTTGGCTGACGCGAAAGAGCGTCGCCAGCTCGTACATCGAGAGCTGATCGACGAAATAGAGGCGGAGCAGATGGCGATCCTCGGGCGACAGGGTGGAGAAGGCCTCGTGCATGGCCTGGCGCAGGTCGGCCTGGTGGCGCCGTTTGATGGCGTCCAGCTCCGGGTCGACCCCTGGGGCTGGCAGCGCCGAGAAGAGGGAGTCCGAGTCCTCCTCGGGCGCGGGCTTCTCGGTGGATTGCAGCTTGATGGCGATGCGCGTGGCGGTGACACGCACCCAGCTCCCCAGCGCGCCTCGCCCGGTGTATTCGGCGATCTTGGGGCGGCCCTCGGGCGGGGGGACGAGGAGCTTCATGCGGGTGAGCTGGCAGACGTCCTCGATCATCGCGTCGGGGAGCTTGGGATTGCGCAGCAACCCGGGCAGCTTCGCGAGGTAGCCGCGCTCGAAAGCCTCCAGGGCGGCCCCCACCCCATGCAGACACGCGCACGCCAGGTAGAGCTCCGTCAGGGACAGCGCCGAGAGGAGCGGCTCGAGGGGGCTGGTGGGACTCGCCTCGGGCAGCCGTTCGGCGAGGTGCATCACGAATAGCTCGGCGGGGAGCGCCACGGTGGGCCACTGCGCGCGGGACGTCTCCCACGCATGGACCAGCAGACGTTCGAGCGCGGCGGCATCCACGGGGGGACCGAACCGCCCCTTCGCATGCGCCAGAAACGTCGCGGCCAGCTTGGGTGCCGAATCCATTCTCAAAGCTGTACCACGCGCATTGCCAGACCATCAATGGCACCATTGAATGGCACCCAGTCCCCCAGCCCGAGAACCTCCACGCCATGCCTCCGTTGACTTCCAGCGATACCGGGCCGGACGCCTCCAGTTGCTTGACGGATGAGCTCCTCGTCGATCTGCTCGATGGCCGGCTGCCGGACGAGGCGCTGGCCCGCGCCCACCACCACGCCGCTGGATGCGACGACTGCCGGCTCCTCCTGGCCTCGGTGGCGCGCGGTGGCGCGGACGGAGAGAAGGGGCGCTCGGAGCGGCTGCCTCCAGCGGCCAACGGCGTGGAGGAAGGCGGAGGAGCCTGGACGCCGCCCGAGACGTTCGACGAGTTCCGCCTCGAGCGCCTGATTGGCCGCGGCGGCATGGGCGTCGTCTACCTGGCGCATGACACCACGCTGGGCCGGCCCGTGGCGGTGAAGTTCATCGCCTCGAGTCAGCCCGAGCCCTGGGTCCGTGCCTACTTCGAGACCGAGGCCCGCGCGATCGCCCGCCTGCAGCACCCGAACGTCGTCACCGTGTTCCGCGTCGGTCAGGTCGGCGGGCACCCCTACATCGTCTCCGAGTATGTCGTTGGCCAGAGCCTCGCGGAGCTGCCGCTCCCGCTGCCGTGGCGGAGGGTGCTGGCGCTCGGGGTCGGTCTGGCCCGGGGGCTCGCGGCGGCACATCGCCAGGGCGTGCTCCACCGGGATCTCAAGCCGTCCAACGCCCTCGTCACCCAGGACGGCGAGGTGAAGCTGCTCGACTTCGGTCTGGCCGAGCGCTTCGAGCCAGGGGAGAGCACGCCACGCTCCCGGCCGCCCCTGGTCGCCGGCACACTGCCCTATGTGGCGCCAGAGCTATGGGGCCGGGCGCCAGCGACCCCGCGCAGTGACATCTACTCCCTGGGCCTCGTGCTTCACGAGCTGTGTACGGGCGAGGTGCCGCGTGGCACGCCCGGCCCACGGGACGAGGAGGCCCCGCGGGCCAAGGCACGGCAGGAGGTGGATCCGGACTTCGCCGCCATCATCGCCCGGTGCCTCGCGACCGACCCGCTGGAGCGCTTCGCCTCGGCCGACGCCCTCCGCACGGCGCTCGAACGGCTGTCGCGGCTCAGCGGCGAGCACGCCCCCCTGGTGGAGGGCAATCCCTACCGTGGCCTGGAGCCCTTCCTGGCCGAGCACCAGTCGATCTTCTTCGGACGCGACGCCGACATCCGCGCCGTGCTCGAGCGGCTCCACCACCAGCCCCTGGTCCTTGTCGCTGGGGACTCGGGTGCCGGCAAGTCCTCGCTGTGCCGCGCCGGCGTGTTGCCCCGGGTGGCCGCTGGAGCCCTGGACGACAAACGCGGGTGGGTCACCCTCACACTGTGGCCCGGCCACCGTCCGCTCGAGGCCCTCGCCGCCGTGCTCGCGCCCCTCCTGAGGAGACGGGAGGCGGAGTGCATCTCGGCGCTCGCGGAGACCACGGCCTGGCTGGGGCCGGCGCTGCGCGAGGCGCACCTGGGCGGCCGGGGCCTGCTGCTCTTCATCGACCAGCTCGAGGAGCTCCTCACCCTCTCCGAGCCGGTTCAGGCCGCGCACTTCGCCCGCCTGCTGGGCGAGCTGGCCCTCCCCTCCACCGGGGTGCGCGTGCTCCTGGCGGTGCGCGGCGACTTCCTGACACGCCTGTGCACGCTGCCCGGCCTGGGAGAGGAGGCCGAGCGAGCGCTCTATATCCTCCGCCCCATGTCGCCCGAAGGGGTGCGCGAGGCCATTGTCGGTCCCGCGCGCGGCCGGGGCGTGGCCTTCGAATCCACCGAGCTCGTCCAGACGCTCGTCGCGTCCACGGCGCAGGGCGTGGGCAGCCTGCCGCTCCTTCAGTTCACGCTCGCCGAGCTGTGGGAGCGGCGCAACCCGGCGCAAGGACGCATCACCCGGGAGGCGCTCGACGAGATGGGCGGCGTGGCCGGAGCGCTGTCGCGGCATGCCGCCCGGGTGCTCGCACGACTGAGCCCCACCGAGCGCCAGGCGGCGCGGCGCCTCCTGCTCCAGCTCGTGACAGCGGAAGGCACGCGCGTCGAGCGCGGTGAGGAGGAGCTCTTCGAGGCTTCGAATGGGGCCGCCCGCGCCGCCCTTCGCGCGCTCGTCGAGGGCCGCCTGCTGCACAGGCGCACCGTGGGCGGTCAGCCGCGCTGTGAGATCGCCCACGACTCGCTCATCCAGAGCTGGGGCACGCTGCGCGACTGGCTCGATGACGACATCGGCCACCGCGTGGTGCGCAAGCGGCTCGAGGCGGCGAGCGCCGAGTGGGAGCGCCTGGTGCACGCCCGGGAAGCCCTCTGGGGCCAGCGTCAGCTCGACGAGGCGTATGCGCTCGAGCCCTCCTCCCTGGGCAAGCGCGAGCGTGCCTTTCTCCTGGCCTCCCGCCGCGCGGTGACGCGCCAGCGGTGGGGCCGTTGGCTCGCCGTGCTCGTCGCCGCGCTCGCCGCCGCCACCTCCTATGGCGGCCTTCGCCTGCAGGCGTACCTGGAGGACACGCGCTTCGTCGCGGCCCAACACGACTCGGCGCGGGAGGCGCTTGCCGAGGGGCGCGCCTTCGCCCAGCGGGCCAGCGTGGGCCGCGAGGAGGCGCTGGCGCTGTTCGACGGCACCTCGCCGGGCGCCCATGGCACGAGAGACGCCGCCGAGCGGCAATGGACCAAGGCGCTCGCCCTGCGGGAGCAGGCCGACGGGGCCTACGCCCGCGCGAGCCAGAGCCTGGAGAAGGCTCGCGAACGAGATCGCGGCCACGTAGGCACGCACCAGCTCCTGGCGGAGGTCACCTACGAACGCGTCCTCCTCGCCGAGCGCTTCCACCAGCAGCGCGAGCGTGACGAATGGGCGCGGTATCTGGCTCGGGTGGCCGACACGACGCAGGAGGGGGCAGAGTGGCAACGGCGGCTCCTGGCCCCCGCCGAGTTAGACCTCGTGACCGAGCCCCCAGGG
>NZ_DASVSO010000357.1:0-8214 GCF_036388035.1 Archangium sp. | reverse complement strand
GGTGGGCATCTTCCAGCCCACGCTGCAGGGCGCGCGCCTCACCGCGTCCGGGCTGGAGCTGCTCCACAGCGATCCGGACGGCACGGACAACGCGGGAGATGGCACCGTGCCGCGCGTGTCCGCCCTGCCGGTGGAGAGCCGGCACCACGCGCGCGCCATGTACAGCCCCACGTCCCACGCCTCGCTGCAGAACGCCGCCGAGGTGCTCGCCCACGTGGAGGGCATCCTCACGAGTCAGCGCATCGACCTCGACAAGTACCGCGCGCCGGAGTTGCCGCCCAAGCAGCTCTCGCTCCACCTCGACGATGCGTACGCGCACGACGAGCCCGTCACCTTCCGCGTCCGCCCCTCGCAGGAGCCCGTCTCGCTCGAGGCGTTCGTCACCCACGTGGAGACGAAGCGGGGGCCCAGGCTGGCGCTCAAGCGCGACAAGGACGGCTTCCACGTGGGCGAGCTGCCCCCGCTGGCGCCGGGCCTGTACCGCATCGTCGTCAAGGGAGGCCCCGAGGTCGTCCCCGTGTCCAACGTCTTCGCCGTCTTCCCGCGCGAGGACGAGCTGGCGCAGGTGGGGGAGGAGGGCGAGGTGAAGGTCAAGCCGACGCGCTCGCCCGAGCTGCCCGGGGGAGAGCACCGGAGCGTGCCCGCTGCCGCGGCGCCGCGGGTGCAGGTCGGCCTCGCCCAGCGGCAGCCCCCCGACAACACGGCCCCGGCTCCCGCGTTGGAGGCGTTCTCCGCCGCGCCCGAGGCCCAGGCCGAGGGGCAGACCATCACCCGGCATCCCTCGGTGACCCCCGGAGGGCCCGCGAGCCCGGGACGGCGGCTCTCCCTGACCGTGGACCTGCTGCGCGAGCCGGTGGATGTGCAGACGGAGTCCTCGGGCCTCCTCCTGTCCGGCCTCGACGCGGACTGGAGCGAGGTGCCCATCAAGGTGCGCCTGCTCTGCTCCGAGCTGAAGTTCGAGCCCGGTGGGGATACGGGCGAGGTGAGGGTGCGGCGCAACCAGGACTCGATCGCCGCCACCTTCACCGCCACCGTGCGCGAGAGTGCCGCCGAGGAGTTCGTCGTGGTGGCCACCTTCGAGCACAAGGGGCGCTTCTGCGGCGCGGCCCGGCGGCGCATCCCCGTCGTGTCCGATGGGACGGGCAGCCCCGGTCCGTCCTCCTCCACTCCCTCCTCCTCCCCCTCGCCGTCCGGAGCGGCTCCCATCTCCGCTTCCTCCGGTGCGCTCGAGGCCTTCTCCGAGGTCAAGGACGGGGGAACGTTCTCCCTGGACCTCCACGTCAAGAGTCCCTACCTGACGGTGCAGATCCACCGCCTGGATCGGGGCAACCCGCGGCGCCTGTACTGGATGATGCAGGTGGGCGTGGAGTGCAAGGGTCTGCCGGCCCGGCTCTCGGGCGAGGTGGACCTGGGCTCGGATCCGGCGGCCTTCTTCCAGAGTCTGGCCTCCACGGCGCGCGAGCTGCGCTCCGGCAAGCACTTCACCTGGTTCATCGGGATGGGGGAGTTCCTCTACGACAGGACGCCCGCCGCCTTCCGTCAGACGTTTCGGGCCCTGCGGGAGCAGTACGGCTCGGACTTCCCCATCCAGTTCATCACCGACGATCCGCATATCCCCTGGGAGCTGATGGTCCCCAAGGACGTGCCCGACGCGGGGCTGCTGTGCATGGAGCACCCGGTGGCGCGGTGGCTGCTCGATTACGAGACCTCGCTGACGGCGCGGCTGCCTCAAGGGGCTGTCGTCACCATCGCGCCGGACTACCAGGATCACAAGATGCTCGCGCCGCTGCCGGAGGCGCAGGAGGAGTCGTCGCTGCTCGCGCAGCGGTTCGGCGCGATGCGCGTGCCCGGCAGCTACAGGCCGGTGATGGACTTGCTGGAGGGCCACTACATCAAGAAGCCCATCGCGGTGCTGCACTTCGCCGGGCACGGCAAGTACAGCGGAGATGATGCGGCGCCTTCCTGCATCTACCTGGAGGACGAGCCGCTGCAGACGCTGGATGTGCGCAACTCCATGGTGAAGCTGGGCCAGAAGTCGAGGCCGCTCGTGCTCTTCAACGCCTGTGAGGTGGGAGCGGCCCGGGACATGCTGGGCGGCATGGGCGGTTGGGCGGAGGCCTTCGTCAACCGGGGCTTCTCTGGCTTCATCGCGCCCATGTGGCCGGTGCAGGACGCGCATGCCCGCGAGGCCGTGGAGCAGCTCATGGCGGACCTGCGGGAGAAGCACCACACCGTGGGGCAGGCGCTGCGAGACTTGCGCCAGCGCGCGGCGCGGACGTCTCCCACGTACCTGTCCTACGTGTTCGTGGGGGATGTCATGGCGCGCTTCGCTCCAGCGGTCGCCGATGCCCGTACGGCGGCGGCGTGAGGCTCAGGCCCTCGTGTCGAGTGCGAGGGCCACCATCGTCTCGGTGACGTCGCTCGGGTAGTAGTTGGAGAAGCCGGGGAGGCCCATGAGGGCGGCCTCGGCATGGTCCATGTCGTCCAGCCGCACCACGCGCGAGCCCGGCACCTCCGCGTCCACCGCGTTCACCAGCCCGTCGCACGCCCAGCCGTAGCGCTCCTGCACGTATGCGCACAGCGGCCGCATCAGCGAGCGCCTCGACAGCCGCGATGTCGCCAGCGCCACCGTGGGCACGTCCACGGGGTAGGGGTGGCGTCGCACGAACTCCATCCGCCGCGCGTACGACAGGTCCTCCACCGAGCCCGCCTTTCCCTGGAAGAGCGAGGGGAAGGCCACGTCCAGCAGCCGCCGCAGCGAGGGCGTCGTCACCAGGTCATTGGCGATGACCGAGCCGCCAAAGGGTGCCTGCAGCGCCACCATCGCGCGCACGTGGCGGCGCAAGTCCGGGTAGAGCGCCAGCGTGCTCATCGCCTCCACGCCCCCCTTGCTGTGGCCCACCAGCACCACCGTGCGGCCAAAGTGGGCGGCGTCCAGCAGCGCGTCGCGCACCACCTCCACGTTGTCCGAGAGCCGACCCTCGGTGTCCACCGCCACCGCGCGCGTCTCCAGCCCCCGCTTCTCCAGGCGAAGCTGGTTGTCCTCCAGGTAGCCAGGCAGCTCGTCTCCCAGCATCCCCTTCACCAGCAGGTACAGGTGGCGCCTCGCCTCGTCCGGCAGCACCGGCTCGTCCTCGCGCACGCGCTGGTGCACCTCGCGGAAGCGCGCCGTGATGTCCTCCGTGGGCGACGGCGTCTCCGCCTTGAACCAGCCGGCGAGCCCCGTGCTGCCGGCGCCGGACCAGCGCTCGGCCTCGGGCAGGCCGCGCAGCGAGCGCACGAGCCTGGCCACCGCGCCCGGGGCGGGTGACTTCAGGGTGTTGGCGACGGGGTGCTCCCCCTGGGACGGGGGCGGCGGAGGGCGGGAAAGGAGGTCCTTCTGGGACATGCGGACCCGGAGTCTACCAGGGCCGGGCCCATCCTTTCTCCCCCGCCCCGGGGCCCGTGGTACAAGGTGGGGGTCATCGGGAGGAAGGGCTCTGACAACCGGACAGGAATGGCTGGTGGATGTGAGCGGGTGCCCGCCGGAGCGCCTGAAGGAGCCCGGTGTGCTCGCGGCCCTGTTCGAGGAGCTCGTCGTGCTGTTGGAGCTGAAGGTGGTGGGTCAGCCGCAGTGGCACGTCTTCCCCGAGCCGGGTGGCATCACCGGACTGGCGCTGCTCGCGGAGAGCCACCTGGCCGTCCACACCTTCCCCGAGCACGGCTTCGCCGCGCTCAATGTCTACTGCTGCCGCCCCCGCTCGCGCCCGGACTTCGAGGCGCTGGTGGGGCGGCACCTCGGCGCGGCCTCCTGCCGCGTCCGTGAGCTGCCTCGGGGGGTAGGGGCGTGACGCAGGGCAATTGCCCCTCCTGTGGGGCTCCCATCGAGTTCACCGCTGGCACCGCGCTGGTGGTGGTGTGCGACCACTGCCAGACGGTGGTGGCGAAGAAGGGCCTCAACCTCGAGGCGCACGGGAAGATCGGCGCCATCGTCGACACCGACTCGCCCCTCCAGCTCAACGCGGAGGGCCGCATCGGCCGCGTCGGCTACCGGCTGGTGGGCCATCTCCAGAAGGACCACGGCGCGGGGCCCTGGGACGAGTGGTACGCGGAGCTCGACGACGGGCGCACCGGGTGGATCTCCGAGGCCGAGGGCGCCTTCTACTTCCTGCTCGCCTCGGGCGTGGAGCAGGGCCTGGGGTACGACGACCTGCATCCCGGCCAGCGCCTCAGCCTGAAGGACCACCGCTTCGTGGTGGAGGAGCGCGGGCGTGGCCGGGTGGTGTCCGCCGCGGGCCAGCTGCCCAGTGACGTGGACCCGAGCGCGGACAGCTACTACGTGGATGTCACGGGCCCGGGCGGCGTCTTCGCCACGCTGGACTTTGGCACCGAGCGGGGGGACCCCGAGGTCTACATCGGCCGGAAGCTGAAGCTGACTGAGCTGGGCATCGCCGCGGACCAGCTCCGGCCCCGGGTGAAGAAGGTGGCGCTGCAGCAGGCGCGCTGCCCCAACTGCAACGGCGCGCTGGAGCTGCGCGCTCCGGACCGGACCAAGCGCGTGGCCTGCCCCTACTGCGGCGCGCTGCTCGACGCGAGCCAGGGCAAGCTGGCCTTCCTCCAGGTGCTGGAGAAGCCGGACCACCCGCCCCTCATCCCGCTGGGGGCCCGGGGCAAGCTGGATGGCGCGCAGTGGATCTGCATCGGCTTCCTGGTGCGCTCGGCCACGGTGGAGGGCGTGCGCTACCCCTGGGAGGAGTACCTCCTCTTCAACCGGGAGCGCGGCTTCACCTGGCTGATGAACTCCAACGGGCACTGGGTGTACCTCACGCCCCTGGACGCGGGCGAGGTGGCGGTGGCCGAGGGCGTCGCCGCGCACCTGGAGGGCAAGCGCTACCGGGCCTTCCAGCGCGTGACGGCCATCACCGATGCCGTGCTGGGCGAGTTCTACTGGGAGGTGAAGGCGGGCGAGTGGGCCGAGGCCGAGGAGTACGTGAATCCCCCGTACTCGGTGAACCTGGACCGCAACAACAACGAGGTGACGTACACGCGGGGCGAGTACCTGCTGCCCGAGGTGGTGCGCGACGCCTTCCAGCTCAAGGAGCCCCTGCCGACGCCCCACGGCATCGCCCCCAGCCAGCCCAACCCGAACTCGAGCGCGCCCGCGTGGAAGTGGACGGGCCTCTGGGCCATGGTGCTGCTCGCCGTGTACCTCGTGGTCAACGTGCGGGCCGCCAATGAGACGGTGCTGGTGGAGGAGGTGACGGTGGCGCAGGACGCCCAGTCCGGCACGCCCACGGCCATGCACTTCAGCCAGCCCTTCGAGATTCACAAGCGGGGCAACGTGCGCGCCGAGGTGTCCTCGCCCGTGCGCAACGGCTGGCTCGGCGTCCAGGGAGACCTGGTGAACGAGGCCACCGGCGAGGTGGTCAGCTTCTACGAGGAGATCAGCTACTACTCCGGCAGCGACTCGGACGGCTCCTGGAGCGAGGGAGGCCAGAGCGAGGCGGAGTACGTGTCCTCGGTGGCGCCGGGGCGCTACGTGCTGCGCACCACCGCCTTCTTCGACGGCCCGCCGCAGGGGCACAACTACAAGGTGGCGCTCGTCAGTGACACCCCGCGTGGCAACTGGTTCTGTTGCGCGCTGGTGATGCTGCTCATCGCGCCCGCGCTGGCCTTCTTCCGCTCCTCCAGCTTCGAGTCGGCCCGCTGGGCGGAGAGCAACCTGGGCTCCAGCTCGAATGATTGAGGGAGGGTGGCCATGAAGTACATCGGTGGAGTCATCGTGCTGCTCTACGCCGTGGTGGCGTTCTCGGGCTGGGAGCCCTTCACTCGCTCGCAGCGCGGCCAGGTGGCGGGCGTGCGCGGCGGTGGAGTGCGTACCTGGACCGGCGGTTTCATGGGAGGGAAGTGATGCTGATGGGGCTGCTGGCAGTGGTGGTGAACGTGGACAACCTGGTGGCGAGCCTCGTGTACTCGCTCATCGGGCTGGCGGTGTTCGTGGCGGGCCTGTTCGTGTTCCGGCTCATCATGCCGTTCGACGTGCACAAGGAGATCGAGGTCGACCAGAACACGGCCCTCGGCATCGTCATGGGCTCCTTCATCATCGGCCTGGCCATCATCGTGGCCGCGGCCATCTCGGGCTGATGCCCCCGTCGCAGGCCGTACCCGCGTGAACAAGACGCTCCTCTTCGTCACCGTCCTCGTCATCGCGACGTGCGGGCTCATCTACGAGCTCATCGTCGGCACGCTCGCCAGCTACCTCCTCGGCGACTCCATCACCCAGTTCTCCACGGTGATTGGGGGCTACCTCTTCGCCATGGGGATTGGCAGCTGGTTGTCGCGCTTCATCGAGCGCGGCGTGGCCCAGCGCTTCGTGGAGATCGAGCTGGGGGTGGCGCTCGCGGGCGGCTTCTGCGCGCCGCTGCTCTTCCTCACCTTCGCCCTCACGGACGTCTTCCGGGTGGCGCTGTACGGCAGCGTGCTGGCCATCGGCACGCTGGTGGGGCTGGAGATTCCCCTGCTGCTGCGCATCCTCAAGGACCAGGTGAAGTTCAAGGACCTGGTCAGCCAGGTGCTGACGTTCGACTACCTGGGCGCGCTGGCGGCGAGCATCTCCTTCCCGCTGTTCTTCGTGCCCAAGCTGGGGCTGGTGCGCACCTCGCTGATGTTCGGCCTGCTCAACGCGCTGGTGGGCCTGTGGAGCACGTGGCTGCTGGCGCCCGTGCTCGCCCACCCGACGCGGCTGCGGGTGAAGGCGGTGCTGCTCAGCGTCCTGCTGGTGGTGGGGCTCGTGCTGGGCGACCGGCTGACGAACTTCTCCGAGGAGCACCTCTACGCGGACGAGGTGGTGCACGCGACGAGCTCGCCCTACCAGCGCATCGTGGTGACGCGCAGCAAGCGGGGCTTCTCGCTGTACCTCAACGGCAACCTCCAGTTCTCCAGCGTGGACGAGTACCGCTACCACGAGGCCCTGGTGCACCCGGCCCTGGTGCGCGCGGGCAAGGTGGAGCGGGTGCTGGTGCTCGGCGGCGGGGACGGGCTCGCGGGGCGGGAGATCCTCAAGTACCCCGAGGTGAAGAACGTCACCCTGGTGGACCTGGACCCGGCGATCACCGGGCTCGCCACGCGCTACGGCGAGCTGGCGCAGCTCAACGCGCACGCGCTGACGGACCCGCGCATGCACGTCGTCAACACGGACGCGATGAAGTTCCTCGGGGAGGGGAGCGACACCTGGGACGTCATCGTGGTGGACTTCCCGGACCCGAACAACTTCTCGCTGGGCAAGCTCTACACCACGGGCTTCTACAAGCTGCTGAAGAAGCGGCTGGCACCGGACGGGGTGGCCGTCATCCAGAGCACCTCGCCGCTGTTCGCCCGGCGCTCCTTCTGGTGCATCGACACCACGCTGAAGGCGGCGGGCTTCTGGACGCAGCCGTACCACGCGCTGGTGCCCTCCTTCGGCGAGTGGGGCTACGTGCTGGTGGCCCACGAGGGCACGCCCCAGCGCCGCCCGCTGCCCGAGGGGCTGCGCTTCCTCTCCGAGGACACGCTCGCCACGCTCTTCCAGTTCCCCTCGGACCTGGGCCCGCTGCCGGCGGAGGTGAACCGGCTGAACAACCAGGTGCTCGTCCACTACTACGAGGAGGAGTGGTCGCGGTGGAACTGACGCGGCGCGAGCTCGTCGCCGCGTTCCTCGGCTCGGCGGTGGCGGCCAGTGCGTGCCGGCGGGAGCGCCCGCGCGCGCCCGTGCCCGGGGCCATCGTGGATAGGGCCGTGGACGTGGGGCACAAGCTGCGGGGCGGCCCCCTGCCGCGCGCGGCGGAGGCCCAGCCGGTGGACGTGCTGGTGGTGGGCGCGGGCGTGGCGGGCCTGAGCGCGGCGTGGCGACTGGCGGCCGCGGGCGTGAAGGACGTGCGGGTGGTGGAGCTGGAGTCGGAGCCCGGGGGCACGGCGCGCTCGGGGCGCAACGAGGTGTCCGCGTACCCGTGGGGCGCGCACTACCTGCCGGCCCCGCTGGTGGACGCCGGGCCGGTGATGCGGCTGCTGCGCGAGCTGGGCGCGGTGACGGGCGTGGACGCCGAGGGCTACCCCACCTTCGCCGAGGAGATGCTCATCCGCGAGCCCGAGGAGCGCCTCTTCTACAAGGGCGAGTGGTACGAGGGCCTCTACCTGCGCGCGGGGGCGAGCGCGGCGGACCTCGCCGAGCTGGAGCGCTTCGAGGCGAGGATGAACGCC
>NZ_DASVSO010000356.1:0-5094 GCF_036388035.1 Archangium sp. | reverse complement strand
GCCTTTCCCCTCCTCCCCATCGCGGCCGGGCTCGCGGCCCTGTACGTGGTTCGTCGCCTCTCCTCGACGCTGGAGGGGAGACCGGCCGTGGCTGGCCCGGGTGTGCGGCGGCGCCTCGAGGCGTTGAGGGCCCGCCCGTTGCCTCCCGCGCTCGCGGTGCCCACGCCCCGCCCCGATGTCTGGGGTGAGAAGGGGTATCTCTCGCAGGAGCGCTATCGCACGCGCTTCAAGCCGCTCCTGCTCCAAGGCTACGCGACCTACGGCCTCGTCTACCAATACCAATCCGAGCACGATGGGGAGGGGCCGGACGTCGTGGCCAGCTATGCGTGGCTGGATGAACGGGGCGAGTTCCAGACGCGCCGGTTGAAGGAGAGCTACGACGGGATGCACGCCGCCCTGAGCGTGGGACGGGGCAGCATGGTGATCGACATGGACGCGGGTCTGGAGCAGGACAAGGTCATCATCCTCCTGCACGACCTCGCCTCGGGAGAGCATGTCATCTACGAGGCCCTCCGGACCGAGTGACCAAAGGAATTCGGATGACCTGCTTCATCGCGCTCCTGCGCGGCATCAACGTGGGCGGTAACCGCAAGATCCCCATGGCCGAGCTTCGCGAGCTCTGTGGTGAACTCGGCTTCGAGGACGTGCGGACCTACATCCAGAGCGGCAATCTCATCTTCAATGCCTCTGGCAAGGCGGAGGCGGTGGAGGCCCGGCTCGAGAAGGCGATCGAAAAACGTTTCGGCTTCGCGGTGGACGTGATCGTCCGCACCGCCGCCCAGTGGCCGGCGTATGTGAAGGGAAACCCGCTTCCCGAAGCCTCGGAGAAGGAGCCCCAGTTGGTGCATCTGGCCCTCTCCAAGGCACCGCCAAAGAAGGACGCCGTCGCGGCGCTCCGTGAACGCGCGACGGGTGGCGAGCGGATCGAGGCCGTGGGTGAGGCCATCTGGGTTCTCTTCTCCAAGGGGGTGGGGAGCTCGAAGCTGTCGCCAGCGGTGTTCGATCGTCTCGTGGGCTCCCCCGTCACCGCGCGCAACTGGCGGACGGTGCAGAAGCTGGCGGAGCTGGCCGGCGTCTCCGAGTGACCCGTCCCATGCCGACCCGCGAGGAACGCATCGAGGCGGCGCGCACGCGCTGTGCCTGCTGGCCTCGCTGCTCTCTCGGAACGGGCTGGACCTGGAGGATCTCGGGCGGCGGCTCGTGAACTGGTACGAGCTGGGGTATCTGGCGGTGGATGACGAGGTGTTCGACGTGGGCATGCCACCCGTCCCCACCCGGAGAACCCGCCGATGACATCGATCGTGAAGAACCCCGCGGCTCGCACTGCCCTCGAGGGCTGGTACCAGACCTTCCGCGCGAAGATTCCCGTGCGGACCACCGAGCGTCGCGTGACCACGCGCTACGGCGAGACGAACGTCCTCGTCGGTGGCCCGGAGAACGGCCCCGCGATCGTCGTTCTGCACGGCGCGCTGGCCTCGTCCGCGCATGTGCTCTCCGAGCTCGCGCCATTGCTGTCGACGTTTCGGGTCTACGCGGTCGACATCATCGGCCAGTCGGTGATGAGCGCCGAGGTGCGGCCGTCGGTGAGCGACAACTCGTACGGCCTCTGGCTCGCCGAGGTCATGGATGGCCTCGCGCTGCCGAAGGCGCACGTCATCGGGGTGAGCTACGGCGGCTTCGTCGTGCTGAGGCTCGCGGCCCATGCGCCGACGAGGATCAACCGCCTCGTGTTGCTCGTCCCAGCGGGCGTGGTCGGGGGTCCTCCCCTCGACGGTTTCCTCAAGGTCGGCCTGCCGATGCTCATGTACCGCGCATTCCCGTCCGAGAAGCGGCTCGCGCGGTCCCTTCAGTACCTGCTGACGACGCCCGGCGACGACTGGACGCCCTACCTCGGTGAGGCCCTCCGTGGCATCTCCCTCGACATGCGCGTGCCGCCGCTCGCGAAGCCCGAGGAGTTCGTGAACCTGACCGCGCCCACGCTGGTCGTTGGAGCCGACAACGACCTCAGCTTCCCGGGGCAGAAGCTTCTCGACCGGGTGTCGAAGCTCCTGCCGAACCTGAAGGACAAGGAGCTCATCGCCAACTGCCGGCACTGCCCGCCGACCACCGATGAGTTCCGCGCCTGGTTGTCGGGGAGGATCTCGCGGTTCCTGCTCGACGCGCCGCGGAGTGAGCGAGGCTTGCTCTGATCACCGTCGGCGCGGCACCAGCACGCACTGGCCGAGGTCCGTGTCGCACACGGGCTTGAGCTCTCTCGGATCCAGGCAGCTGGCGGTGACGCACTCCCCCTGTTGGCAGACATAGGACGCCTGCTGGGCCAGGTAGCGTGCTCGCTGCCGGAACTCGTCGAGGTTCGCGTCCGCGTTGATGGCGCCGAAGCATTGGAACGCTCCCAGGCAGTTCAGCCCACCCGCCACGGACAACAGATCGACTGTCTTGCAGGTGTCGCCCCGGCTGCACTGGGCGTAGTGGGCGACCAGCTCCGTGGCGCCCTCCTGGAGCTGCTCGCAGTTGGCACACCCCGACAGCCACAGCGCCAGTCCCGCCATACACGAAACGATCATCCGTCTCATCACCACCACCTCCGCGTGTGTCGGTTCAACGGCTCGTCCGCCCGTGCGCCTCACGCTTCTGGCGACGGGGTCGGGACGCACCGTGGACACGAGGGACCCCCCGCGCATCGCCCGATGGGGATGCCGGGGGGGACGCTGTTGCTCGGCGTACAGAGGGGGGGCCTCTGGACGGGTGGGAGTGTCAGGCCCGTCAGTGGAAGAAGATGCTGGCGCTGGCCTGGACGTTGAGGGGCGCGCCGGGGGTGAAGTGGAGATCCTCACATCCCGCGAAGGCGTCGGCCTCGCCCGAGGGCCGGGTCCCCGCCGGGCAGCTCGCCTCGCTCGACTCGAAGGACAGACGCGAGACGTTGGCGAACTGGGCCTCACGCCACCGTGCGTTCAGCAGGTTCTGCACGCCCACGTTCACCTCGTACCAGGAGCGCCGGTAGCCCAGCGTCGCGTCCACGCGGGTGAAGCCCTCGGCGACGAGGAACCGGTCCTCCGTGGCCGGGCGGTCGCCCAGGTGCAGCACGCCGAGCCGCCCGTAGACGCCGCTCGGGTGCCGCGCGGACACGCCGCCCGCCAGGATGAGCGTCGGCGCGAGCGCCACCGCGTTACCGTTGCCGGCGTTCTGTGCGTATGTCGCGCGCGTCAGGGTGGCGTCCGCGTCCGCGAAGAGCCACGGGAGCACCTTCAGCCGGGCCTCGGCCTCCACGCCCTGGCGGCGGGTGGCGCCCCGGGCCTCGGTGGTGCCCTCGTCGCCCACCCAGACGAGCTCGCTGTCCAGGTCCAGCCGGAACACCGAGCCCGCGAGATCCAACCGGTCGAACAGCCTCGTGCGCGCGCCGACTTCATAGCCTCGCGCCCGCGTCAGCGGCGTCACCGGCTCGGGCAGGCGCACCACGCCGCGCGCGTCGTTGGAGTGGAAGCCGTGGCCGTAATTGACGTACAGGTCGGTGTCGGGCAGCGGGCTGAGGACGAGGCTCGCCTTCGGTGACAGGCGCAGGGACCGCTCCACTCCCGAGGTCTTCGAGTCGGGTGCGGCCGAGTCCTCCAGGTGGTCGTCCACATCGAAGCCGAACGCGTCCGCGCGCAGGCCGAGCACCGTGCGCAGCCAGGGGGTGAGGGTGAGCTCCTCCTGCGCGTACACCCCGAGGCTGCCCTCGCGGAGGCTCGCGTCCACCACCGTGTCCAGCCGCTCGCGTGCCTTGGCGTAACTCAGGCCGTTGTCGATGCTGTCGCCTCGCGCCTGCGCACCGAGCGTGGTGTCGAAGGTGAGGCCGCCCCACTCGCGCCGGAAGCGGTAGCTGGCGTTGAAGCCGAGCACCGTGCGCTGGTCGTTCTGCTCGATCATGTCCCCGTTCACCGGGTCCCGGCTGAAGAAGGTGAAGTTGGAGTAGAGGTCGAGCCGGTACCGCACGGCGTACGCCAGGATGTTCACCTCGCCGTCGTCGCCCAGGCGGGTGCGCCAGGTGCCGTAGGCGCTGTGGCGCTGCGACTTGCCCCCCTCGGTGGGGTCCATCGAGGCGAAGCGATCCATCCGGCCGGCGAGTACCTCGCGCAGCGGAACCTGGCCACTCGCGTTCCAGCCGCTGAAGTACGAGGTGAGCGCCAGCGACAGCGTGGAGCGCTCGGAGAGCGGGCGCGTCACCTTCGCGAAGAAGCTGTAACGCTCGGTCTTCTCGGGTTCGAGGAAGGGGCCGTTGGTGCCGTACACCTGCCCGGCCACCACGGGGCTCCACCCCTCCACGTCCGGTGCGGCGATGAACATCCCTCGCAAGGTGCGGAACGAGCCGCCGCCCAGCGTCACCTGGCTCGACTCGAAGTTCCGGCGCGTCACCAGGTTCACCGCGCCAGCGGTGGCGAAGTCACCGTCCTGCGCGAAGTACGTGCCCTTGCGCACCTCCACGCGCTCGATGAGCTCGGGGATGATCCAGTTGAGGTCCGCGTAGCCCTGGCCGTGTCCGTGGCTCACCATGTTGACGGGCACGCCGTCCACGGAGAGCGCCACGTCCGTGCCGTGGTCCGCGTCGAAGCCACGCAGGAAGTACTGGTTGGCCTTGCCGCCGCCCGCGTGCTGCACGGTGTAGAAGCCCGGCACCCCCTGGAGGATGTCCGCCGGGCGGGGGTGCGGCCTCAGGAGGAAGTCCTGATCTCGCACCGTGGACGATGAGGCCGCCGTGAAGGGCCGTCGCGCCGTCACCGTCGTCTGCATGTGCGAGGACTTCTCCGGCGGTGGGGCCGTGGGGGGCTCGGGCGCTGGGGGCGCCTCCGTCGTGGCGGGGACGGAGTGCTCGGGGACTGGAGGGGAGTCCGAGTCGAGTGTCTGGGCGTGGGTCAAGGAGGGCGCCGCGGACACGAATGCGGCGATCGCGGCCAGGGGGGCCGCGCGAGAGGACAGCATGGGAGAACGACCTCGAGGACAGAGGGGGACGGAGGCGACGCGACGACTCGGGAAGTCGGCGTCTCCTACGGGCCCTGGGGCATCGCGGTCGGACGAAGCGGCCCACCCGGGCGCGGGCGCTCCTGTCCCAGCAGTCGC
>NZ_DASVSO010000355.1:0-2995 GCF_036388035.1 Archangium sp. | reverse complement strand
CACCACGGCCTCGGAGAGCTTCGCCGTGTCGCGCACCACGGGGTTGGCGGGGCCGGAGCGCATCAGGTCGAAGACGCGCATGACGGAGCGGCCAATCTTCCCGCCGGGGTGCAGCAGGGCGTACTCGGCCGAGCCGAAGGGGCGGGCGCGCAGCACGGCCATGGCGAGCGCATCGCCGATGGCGTGCAGGGCCGCGGTGGAGGCGGTGGGCACCAGGCCCATGGGGCAGGCCTCTTCAATCCGGCCGATGTCCAGCACCACGTCCGCGCCGCGGGCCAGGGCGCTCTCCGGGTCTCCCGTAATCGCGACGATGGGGGCGCCCAGCCGCTTGAAGGAGGGCAGCAGCCGCACCAGCTCCTCGGTGGAGCCGCTGTTGGACAGGGCGAGGATGACGTCGCCCCGGCTCACGCGGCCCAGGTCTCCGTGCACGGCCTCGGCGGGGTGGAGGAAGACGGAGCGGATGCCGGTGGAGGCCAGGGTGGCCGACAGCTTCTGGCCGATGAGACCCGCCTTGCCCATGCCCGTCACCACCGTCTGGCCCGGGCAGTCGCGCACCAGGGTGAGCGCGCGCAGGAAGGAGTCGCCCAGCCGCTCGGTCAGCCCGAGGATGGCGTGGGCCTCGGCCTCGAGCACGCTGCGCGCGTAGGCGAGCGTGGCCTCGCGCTCGTCGAGGGAGGCCAGCGGGGAGGGCTCCGGGGCGGGGGTGGCTTGACCGGGAAGGGCGCGGAGGCGGGGCTTCCGGGCGACGTTTCGGGGGGCTCGGGCCATGAGATATGCCCTTGTACCCCCTCGCTGGCGGGGCCTGCCAGCTTGACGCACCGGGGGGCATCGGCTACGCGCCTGCTCGCCCGGCGGGCGGACTGGAGCCCAGCCCTGCACCCACCGGTTGTCGCTTACAGGCTTAACAGCCTCACCTGAACCTGGAGAGGGGACGAGATGAAGTTCTTCATCGACACCGCCGACGTGGAGGAGATCCGCAAGGCCCATGCGATGGGCGTGCTGGATGGCGTCACCACCAACCCGTCGCTGCTGGCCAAGGTGGGCCGCGGGCTGGAGGAGACCATCCGCGAAATCTGCTCCATCGTGGATGGCCCCGTGAGCGCCGAGTGCGTCTCCGCCGAGGCCCCCGAGCTCATCAAGGAAGGCCGCCAGCTGGCCAAGATTCACGACAACGTCGTCGTGAAGATTCCCATGGGCGTGGAGGGCATGAAGGCCGTCAAGGCGCTCACCGGCGAGGGCATCCGCACCAACGTGACGCTGTGCTTCTCCGCCAACCAGGCGCTGCTGGCCGCCAAGGCGGGCGCCACCTACATCTCGCCCTTCGTGGGCCGCCTGGATGACATCTCCCAGGACGGCATGGAGCTCATCGCCCACATCATCGAGATCTACCAGAACTACGACTTCACCACGCAGGTGCTGGTGGCGAGCGTGCGCAACCCGGTGCACGTGCTGCAGGCGGCGCGCATGGGCGCGGACGTGGCCACGCTGCCCTACAGCGTCATCACCCAGCTGGCCAACCACCCGCTCACCGACGCGGGCATCAAGAAGTTCCTGGCCGACTGGGAGAAGGTGCCCAAGGCCGTGAAGCCCTGAGCGGCCGTGGGCCCGGGGGCCTTCCGCTCCCGGGCCTGGGCGCCAAAGACGACGGCCACCGGCTCCAGGGTGGAGCGCGGTGGCCGTCGTGTTTCAGGTGCTGGGTCCGCCGATTACTGGAAGGTGATGTCGAAGAAGAGCGTCGACGCGCTGTGGGCGTTCCCGGCCTTCAGGAAGGTGGCGACGGTCTGCGCGGGCTCGGTGTTGTCCACCGCCGCGCCCTTCAGGGTGAGGGTGGCCACGTTGTTCTGGCCGAACCTGCCGAAGCGGTACTGCCGCACGCACCGGGTGAGCCTGGCATCGCTGCCCGCTCCCGCCGGGGCCACCTTGCCTGGATCGCACAGGCCCGTGTCCGTGTAGCCGCGCGGCTGGCTGGCGTCCGACGTGGCCTGGACGCGCTCGTGGACGATGTGGAAGCCGTAGGTTCGCGCGTTGATGAAGCCATCCACCCACGCCAGGTTGGTCACGCCGCGATCCCCGACCCGGCCCAACGTGATGTCCGCGGAGTCCGGAGACATGCGGTTCAGGTAGGCATCGGTGACCATGACGCTGATGGACGTGGCACTGCCCTTGGCCACGGTGTACGGGGGCGGCAGCTTGCCCGGGTTGAGCAGGGTCCAGCGGGACGGCTCCCGCGTGTTGAAGCCGCTGTAGACGACGTGGGTCGGCCGCCACAGCATGACGTCGCCGTCCCAGCAGCCGTTGGGGCCGTCCCACTTGCCGTTCTTCGGCTGGCGCGTGCCCGTGGTGCAATCCACGCGCTCGGCGTCGATGAACTGCTCGCCCGGGTCGTAGACCTGGTTGTCGTTGGCGTCCACGAAGGGCTCGGGCACGTCCACGAACCACTCGCCCACGTCCCACTTGCCGTTCTTCACGCCGTTGGACACGCCCGAGCCATCGTAGAACTCCTCCTCACCCGAGGTGACGGCGATGATGGTGACGAGCATGTCGCGCGGGTTGTAGTTGCCGACGAACGGCTCGTCCTGCTCCGACACCGGCGCGGCGAGCGGGGTGACCGGCACGGGCGGCCACTTGCCGGCGGTGCTGAAGGTGGTGGTCGCGCTGCTGCTGTCCGTGGTCACGGGGCTCTTGATGGAGCCGGCCTCGGAGTACCACGTCACGCTGGTGGCCAGCGTGACCGGGTTCTTGAAGCGGTCCACCAGCTTGGCGGTGCAGGAGGTGCTCAGGTCCTGGCGCGGCGGGGTCTCCGACGCGTTGGCCGCCAGGTTGAGCTGATTGCACTCCACCACGAGGCCCTCGTCCGAGACGCGGGCGCCCACGATGGGCGTGCCGGGCGTGCTGACGGACAGGGCGGTGCCGGTCACCCGAGCGGTCACCGTGGCCACGCCCACCTCGTCACCCGACTGGAGCAGGACGGTGGCCTGACCCTGGGTGTCCGTGG
>NZ_DASVSO010000354.1:0-7771 GCF_036388035.1 Archangium sp. | reverse complement strand
CATGGGCGAGCGGGACCGGCGCCCGCGCCCGCGGAGTCCACCGCGTCGCCGCCGACGGGCACGGCCGCCGAGTCGGGTGCTCCCCCGGTGAGCGAGCCCGGCGTGTCACCCGTGCCCGAGGTCTCCGCCGCGCCGCTGACGGGTACGGCCGCCGAGTCGGGTGCTGCCCCGGTGAGCGAGCCCGGTGTCACGCCCGAGCAGGCGGGGGAGCAAGGCGCGGACGATGAGGAGGAGGAGGATGACTGGGTGCCGGGCCCCACCAACATTCCGTTCGGCCCCTGGCTGTCGCTCGCCGCGCTCGAGGTGATGCTGATTGGCCCGTGGCTGAGCACGGTGCTGCCGGTGCCGCTCGACTTCCTGATGACGGGGATGCGGTGAGCAAGGGCGTGCGGGGATGAAGTGGCGCGTCGCCAGCGTCGCCTTCCTGCTCAGCGCGGTGGGCACCGGCTGCACCTGGCTCACCCTGCATCGGCCGCTCCTCGCCTTGATGGAGGCGGTGCGCCATACGGCGGGGCACGGCTCGCGGGAGGCCGCCCTGCTGGTGCGCACGATCGGCTCGCTGCCCTTCCTCCTCGGGCTGGACCTGGTGCTGCTCACCGTCGTGGCGTACGGGGTGCTGGACCTGATGGTGGGCCGCCCCCTGCGCCGCACCGAGGAACTGGTGGAGCAGCTCGGCCGGCTGGAGCTGGACGCGTCGATGACGGAGAGCGCGGGGCCCCTGCTGTCGCGCATCCAGCGGGCCCTCTCGCGCATGGCCCTGGCGCTCCAGGAGGAGCAGGAGACGACCCGGCGTCAGGTGGAGGCCCTGCGTGCCGCCAACGCGCGTCTGGCCCAGGCGCAGATGGAGCTGGTGTCCTCGGAGCGGCTGGCCACCGTGGGCCGGCTCGCCGCGGGCGTCGCTCATGAGGTGGGCAACCCGCTGGCGGGCATCCTCGGCTACCTGTCGCTCGCCGGGGCCCGCACCCAGGATCCCGAGGTGCAGGAGTTCCTCGCGCGCATCGATCATGAGGTGCAGCGCATCGACGGCATCGTGCGCGGGCTGCTGGAGATAGGCCGTCCGGGGCGGGGGCTGCTGGGGCCGGTGGAGGTGGGGCACGTGGTGGAGGCATGCGTGCAGCTCGTGAAGGCCGGACGGGACTTCTCGAGCGTACGGCTGTCGCTCGCGCTCACCCCCGGCCTGCTCGCGCGCGCGGACTCCGGGCCGCTGTCACAGATCATCATCAACCTGTTGCTCAACGCGGTGCAGGCCATGGAAGGCAAGGGGGAGGTGCGGCTCTCCACCCGGAGTGAGGGGGGAGACGTGCTTCTGCTGGTGGAGGACGCGGGGCCGGGCATCCCGGAGGAGGTGATGCCGCGCCTCTTCGAGCCCTTCTTCACCACCCGGGAGCCGGGGCAGGGCACGGGGCTGGGACTCGCCGTCTCGCGCAGCCTGGCCGAGGGCATGGGCGGACGGCTGATGGCGGAGAACCTCCCCGGGGGCGGTGCTCGCTTCTCCGTCCGCCTGCCAGGCGTCTGAGGCGGAATCTGGCCGAGCAGGCTGGAGTGGGCTACTCCTGGGATGCAGCCATGGCCCTCTTCCGCAGCATCCTCGTCGCCGATGACGAGCCCTCGCTTCGCCACGTGCTCACCCTGGTGCTGTCCGGGCTGGGCTACGAGGTGCGTGCCGTGGCCGATGGGGAGGAGGCGCTCCGGGAGCTGGCGGCGCGCGACTACGACGTGCTGCTGTGTGACGTGCGCATGCCCAGGCGCGATGGGCTGTCCGTGCTGCGCCAGGCCCTCGCCGAGCACCCGCACCTGACGGTGGTGGTGATGAGCGCGTACGGCTCGCAGGAGCAGGCGCTCGAGGCGGTGGGCGCCGGCGCGTACGACTACGTCCGCAAGCCCTTCAAGCCCGAGGAGATCGTCTTCGTCCTGCGCAAGGCCGAGGAGCGCGAGCGGCTGCTGCGGGAGAACCGGCGCCTGCAGGGGGCCGGAGGGGCCTCGCCCGCGGAGGGCATCCTCGGGGAGAGCGAGCCGCTGCGCGCGGTGCTGCGGCAGGTGGAGCGGCTCGCGCCGGTGGGGACGACCGTGCTCATCTCCGGAGAGAGCGGGACGGGCAAGGAGCTCGTCGCCCGGGCGCTGCACGCGCGCTCGCCCCGGGCCGCCATGCCCTTCGTCGCCGTCAACTGCGGCGCCATCCCCGCGGGCCTCCTCGAGAGCGAGCTCTTCGGCCATGCGAAGGGGGCCTTCACCGACGCGCGCACCGCTCGGCGCGGCCTCTTCAGCGAGGCGGATGGCGGCACGCTCTTCCTCGACGAGGTGGGGGAACTGCCCCCGGCCGCCCAGGTGAAGCTGCTGCGGGTGCTCCAGGAGGGGGAAGTCCGTCCGGTGGGGGAGAACCGCGTGGAGAAGGTGGACGTGCGCGTCCTCGCCGCCACGCTGCGCGACCTGGGCCGGCTGGTGGAGCGGGGCGAGTTCCGCGAGGACCTGTACTACCGGCTCAACGTGGTGAACGTGCGGGTGCCCCCGCTGCGCGAGCGCCCCAGCGACATCGTCCTGCTGGCGCGCGCCTTCCTCACCCGCTTCAACCGCGAGCTCAACCGCGAGCCGCCCGTGCGCGGCTTGAGCCCCGAGGCCGAGGCGCTGATGGTCTCCTACGGGTGGCCGGGCAACGTGCGCGAGCTGGAGAACGCGATGGAGCGCGCCGTCCTGCTGGCCGAGGGAGAGCTGATCCTCCCGCAGAACCTGCCAGAGCGGCTCTGGTCCGCGCCTCCGCCAGCCGTCGCCCCCGTCCCGACCCCTCCGCAGCCCCCTCCGGACGCCAATCTCTCCCTGAAGCAGGCCATCCGCGACCTGGAGGAGTCCTACATCCGCGCCGCCCTGCGCCGCACCCGGGGCAACCGCACCCGGGCCGCCGAGGTTTTGGAGATCAGCCATCGGGCCCTGCTGTATAAAATCAAGGAGTACGGAATCGACGCGGATGCAGAGGGGGAGCGAGGCTGACAGCTCGCCCAGCAGTGGACGGAGCGGCGAACGGGGCGATTTGACGAAACGCGCCCGGGGCCGGAAAATCGGCCTCCTGAGAGCGGCGTGGGTTCTCCGCCGTGGAATTCCGGGGGATAGATTGGCCGCCTGCTACGCGGGCAGGCGCGGAGCACTTTTTAGGAGGGCCCGCGAGCCGGTGCTACGCTGGCGGCCCCTCCACGGAGCGACGACTGTATGGCGAAGGGAAAGCTGGCTCTCGGTCTGGATATCGGATCGACCTCGGTGAAGATGATCCTGCTCAAGGAGCAGCGCAAGCGTGGCCAGGTGAGCTACGCCTTGCAGAGCTTCGGTATGAAGCCGCTGCCTCCGGAGGCCATCGTCGACGGCGCGCTCATGAACTCCACCGCCATCGTCCAGGCGCTGCAGGAGCTCATGTCCGAGCTGAAGGTCAAGAACAAGGAGGTTGCCATCGGCGTCTCCGGCCACTCGGTCATCATCAAGAAGATCCAGATGCCCCGGATGAGCCAGGAGGAGCTCGAGGAGAGCATCCAGTGGGAGGCGGAGCAGTACATCCCCTTCGACGTCAAGGACGTGAACATCGACACGCAGATCCTGGACGCGGGCGGCAATGACGCCACCGGCCAGATGGACGTGCTGCTGGTCGCGGCCAAGAAGGACATGATCAACGACTACACCACCGTGGTCTCCGAGTCGGGGCTCCAGCCGGTGGTCGTGGACGTGGACGCCTTCGCCGTCCAGAACATGTTCGCCACCAACTACGACGTCCCCGACAAGGAGACGGTGGTGCTCATCAACGCGGGCGCCTCGGTGGTCAACATCAACATCATCTCCAACGGCGCCACGGTGTTCACCCGTGACGTCACCATCGGTGGCAACCAGTTCACCGAGGAGATCCAGAAGCAGCTCAACGTCTCCTACGAGGAGGCCGAGGCGCTGAAGATCGGCGGCACCCGCGGGGACTCGGATGCGGTGGTCCCCCAGGAAGTGGAGCGGGTGCTCATGAGCGTGGCCGAGCAGGTAGCCGGCGAAATCCAGCGCTCGCTCGACTTCTACGCGGGCACCGCCGTGGATGCGACCTTCACCAAGGTCTACCTCTCCGGTGGAACCGCCAAGATTCCGGCGCTGTTCAAGACCATCGAGTCGCGCGTGGGCGTGCCGGTGGAGATCCTGAACCCCTTCCGGAAGATCGACGTGGACAACCGCAAGTTCGACCCCTCCTTCATCATGGAGGTGGCGCCGATGGCCGCGGTGGCCGTGGGTCTGGCATTGCGCCGTCCGGGTGACAAGCTCGGCTGACCTTTCCTCTCCGATTTCTGAAGGTTTGAAGGACCGACTCTCATGATGATCCGCATCAACCTGTTGCCCGTCCGGAAGAAAGTGCAGCAGGAGGCGGGCCGGCAGATCCTGGCCCTCTTCGCTGTGGTGCTCATCGCCGCCGGCGTGGGCAACTACTTCTGGTACTCCGATCGGGACGACGTGGTCATGAAGCAGGCCGATGGCCTGAACGCGACCCGTGCGCGCATCGCCGAGCTCGACAAGACGATCGGCGAGGTGAAGAACATCAACGCCCGCAAGGTCGAGGTGGAGAAGAAGCTGGCCGTGCTGGACGAGCTGCGCAGGGGCCGCTCCGGTCCGGTGCGTCTGCTGGACGCGCTGGCCACCTCGCTGCCCAAGAAGGCCTGGATCAAGGGCTTCAACGAGGAGCGCGGCAACGTGCGGTTGATGGGCTCCGCCATCAGCCACGACGACGTGGCCGAGCTGATGCGCAACCTCAACAGCATGGTCTGGACGCCCAAGGGCATTGGCCGCCTGGTGGAGCAGCGCCGCGACGCCAAGACGTCTCGCGTGGAGCTGGTGGCCGCGGACGTGGCCATCGAGGAGTTCCCCGTGGGCGACATCAAGCCCTTCTTCTCCGCCGTCGAACTGAAGAGCACCGCGCAGGGTGCCGCACCCAAGCCGGGTGAGTTGGGGACGGTGGATTTCGACATCACCCTCAACGCCAACTACGCCATCTGAGGAGCCTGAACACGATGGACAAGTATCTCGACAGAATCGTGAAGGCGCCTCCCGCGGTGAAGTTCGGTGGGCTGGCGGCCGCGGTGGTGCTGATGACGGCCGCCAATTTCTTCTGGGTCATCCAGCCGCTGGAGGAGCAGGCGGAAGGACAGCGCGCCGAGCAGCGTCGGCTGGACCTGGACCTCGCGGAGAAGAGCGAGATCGCCCAGAACCTCAACGAGCGCCGGCGCGAGATGGACGTGCTGGAGCAGAAGCTCGCCGAGGCCCTCACCGAGCTTCCCGAGAACAAGGACGTCGAGGAGCTGCTCGCGCAGCTCAACGACATCGGGAAGAAGTCCGGCCTGGCCATCTCCCGCGTGGAGCCCGGTCCGGAGAGCGTGGGGGGCGGCGACTTCTTCGCGCGCATCCCCATCAAGATGGTGGTGGCCGGCAACTACCATGAGATCGCCATGTTCCTGCAGGAAGTGGCGAACATGCGGCGCATCGTGAACGTGAACAACATCCAGCTCGGCAACGCGACCATGAAGAACGAGAAGGTGCTCCTGCAGAGCTCCTTCATGGCCACCACCTTCCGTTTCGTCGAGACGAAGTAAGAAGTCGAGACGAAGACCCAATAAGTCGTAGCAGAAACTTGATCGGTCCTGGAAATGGGGCGACAAGGGGACCTGAGGATGAAGACGTTCCACTCCATGTTCATCTCGGGGGCACTGGCCCTCGTGCTCGCGGGTTGTGGCGAGGAAGAGTACGACGCGCCGCCGCCTCCCGCGCCGGCGCCTGCCCAGGCTGCGCCCGCGAAGGTCGCGGAAGCGGCCGTGGCGGCGGCCACGGCGCCGACGTACACCTACAACTACAACCCGGTGGGCAAGCGCGACCCGTTCCGCAGCCCCGTCGAGGAGTCCAAGACGGACTCGCAGCAGTCGGGGCCGCAGCTGGCGTGCAATGAGCCGCTGTGCCAGTGGGACATCGACCAGCTGCGGCTGGTGGCGGTGGTCACCGGTGACGCCAACCCGATGGCCATGGTGGAGGACCCGATGGGGCGCGGTCACATCGTGCGCCGCAACACCCGGATGGGGCGCCAGGGTGGCAAGGTGACGCAGATCCTCCGTGACGAGGTCATCGTCACCGAGGTCATCACCACGCCCGAGCGCGTCATCCAGAATCCAGTGAAGCTGGAGCTGCGGCAGGACACCACGGTGAACCCCGCCTACGACCTGATGACGGGCAAAAACTGGGAGCCGTAGCGGCCCGGTGACGGGGGAGCCGGGTTGGCCTGGCTCCCACGGCCCATAGCAACTTGTTGAGGGGAAGCATGCTCGAGAAGAGCGTTGTGACGAGGGGCAAGTTGATGAGCATGGTGACCGCTTTGCTGGTTGCCATCGTGGGCGTCGGGGCCGAGGCCGCCGAGCTCAATACGCTGCGTGACCTGAAGGTCGTGCAGACGGGAGCGGGCGCCCAGGTGGTGGTGACTGGCACCCGGGCTCCCACCTTCACCGTTTTCCGGCTGAGTGGTCCGGAGCGGCTGGTGGTGGACCTCTCGTCCGCGGACGCCACGGGCATCAAGGGACACCACAACGGAGAGGGTCCGGTGTCCGGTGTGGTGGCCTCCCAGTTCTCGGACGAGCGCGCGAGCGTCGGCCGGGTGCTGGTGGCGCTCCACCAGGCCGCGCAGTACGACGTGCGCGCGGAGGGCAACCGGATCGTCATCTCGGTGGATGGGGCGGTGGCCGAGGCGAAGGCCGAGGCTCCGACCGCGCCCGAGGTGAAGCCCGAGCCCGTCGCGCAGCCGGCTCCCGTCGTGGCCATGGCTCAGCCCGCTCCGGCGGAGCAGCCCGCGCCGCGGCCGGTGGCTCCGAGCGAGTCGCCGGAGAAGAAGACGCCCCCCGCGCAGCCGGCTCCCGCCGTGGCCAAGGCCCCGGCCGCGCCGCTGCCGGAGAACGTGGTGGCGGCCGAGGCGGACGAGCGCGACGTGGCGCACCCGGCCCGCCGCATCACCGCCCTGTCCTTCGCCCGTGAGACGCTGAGCATCCGCGCCGACGGCGAGGTGGCGCGCTACGAGGTGCTGGAGCTGGCGGATCCGCCGCGGCTCGCGGTGGACGTGTATGGCGTGGGCCTGTCGGCCCGTGCCCCGCGGGTCCAGTCGGGGACGCTGAAGGACGTTCGTGTGGGCGCGCACTCGGACAAGGTGCGGCTGGTGCTCGATGTGCGCGGAGAGATGCCGGCGTACCGGGTGGACCGCAAGGGCCGTGGGCTCGAGGTGGTGCTCGGCGACAAGGTGGCTCGCAAGCCCGCCCCCGTGGCCGACACGCCCGAGAAGGTGGTGGCCGAGAACGAGCCCCTGCGTCCCGCGCCCGTGGCCGCGCAGCCGGCGACCGTGGAGGTCAAGGACCTGTCCTTCGACGAGAACGACGCCGGTGGCCGGGTGAACCTGAAGCTCTCGGGCGCGGTGGCCTGGAAGGTGGAGCGGCCGGATCCTCGCAGCGCGGTGCTGACGCTGGAGAACGCGAAGCTGCCGCGCAAGCTCGAGCGCAGCCTGGACACCAGCGATCTGGAGACGCCGGTGAAGATGATCAGCGCCTTCTCGGTGCCCGGCGAGGGCAACCGGGTGCGCGTGGTGGTGGCCGCGGACGGCGCCATCGAGGAGAACGTGAGCCAGGTGGCCGGTGGCCTCGCGTGGCGGCTGAGCGTCAAGGGCGTGAAGACGGAGCAGGTGGCCGTCACCCAGCGCACCGCCGGCTTCACCGCCGAGGCTCCCGCCTATGCCGCCGAGGGC
>NZ_DASVSO010000353.1:0-5458 GCF_036388035.1 Archangium sp. | reverse complement strand
GACGTGGGAGACGTGTGCTTCACGGCGGCGACGGGACGGGCGCACTTCGAGCACCGGCTGGCGGTGGTGGGAACCAGTGCGCGGCAGGTGCGTGAGCGGCTGGAAGCGGCGGCGAGTGGACGGGAGGTGGAAGGGGTGGTGGCGGGGAGGACGGGGGCCGCGGCACCGAAGGTGGCCTTCGTCTTCGCGGGAGAGGGGGAGCGCTCCGCCGGAATGGGCAGGCAGTTGTACGAGACGCAGCCAGCGTTCCGGGAGGCCGTGGACACGTGCGCCCAGGCGCTGAAGGGGGTGCTGGAGAGGCCGCTGGAGCAGGTGCTGTACGGGCCGGAGTCAGCGCTGCTCGAGGAGGATGGTTACGGGAAGGCGGCGGTGTTCGCGCTGGAGTGGGCGCAGGCGAGGATGTGGAGGGCGTGGGGAGTGGAGCCGCAGGCGGTGGTGGGGCAGGGAGTCGGGGAGTACGTGGCGGGGGTGGAGGCGGGAGTGTTCAGCCTGGAGGAGGGGCTGAGGCTGGCGGTGGGCAAGCCGGGACAGGCGGGCCCCTACGCGGTGCCGAGGCTGCTGCTGGTGAGCGCGGAGCGTGGGACGGCGCCCGGAGCGGAGGCGAGCCAGGAGGACTACTGGAAGAAGCCCCGGGGACAGCAGGCCGCACGGTGGGACGAGGCCGAGAAGGCACTCAAGGCCCACGGCGTGGAGGTGTGCCTGGAGCTGGGGCCTCGTCCGGTGGGTCGGACGGGGTGGCTGGCCACGGCGGGCCGGGACGGAGTGGAATGGGCGCAGGTGGTGAAGGCGCTGGGCGGGCTGTACGTGACGGGTGTGGAGGTGGACTGGGCCGCTTACGACGCTCCCTTCGAGCGGCGTCGGGTCGCCCTGCCCACCTATCCCTTCCAGCGCCAGCGCTACTGGTGGCGCGGTGCGACGGCTCGCCCGGCGGCGCCCCGCGGTGAGACGGGCATCAAGCCGCACCTGGGCCGACGGTTGCGCTCGCCGGCACTCGAGGCGCTCGTGTACGAGACGACCTACGGGCCCTCGCGACCGGCGCACCTCAATGATCACCGCCTCTTCGGCACGCTCGTGGCGGCGGGCTCCTCGCACATCTCGCTGGTGCTCTCCGCCATCGAGGACGCCTACGGCTCCCCCGCGTGCACGCTGGAGAACCTGGCCTTCCCCCAGGCGCTGGTGCTCGGGGACACCGAGGAGCGCACGCTCCAGGTCATCATCACCCCGCAGGAGCAGGGCCACGCCTTCGAGGTGAAGTCGCTGGGAGATGCCGACGGCGCGGAGACGTGGGTGCTGCACGCGCTCGGCGGTCTGCGCATGGGAATGGTGGACGCGCCGAAGTCGCTGCCGTCGCGCGAGGAGCTCCGGGCCCGGTGCCAGACGCGGCGCTCGGGAGACGAGCTCTACCGGCTCATGCGCGAGCGGGGCTACACGCTGGGGTCGGGCTACCAGTGGATCAGCTCGGTGGCTCGCCAGGGCAACGAGCTCCTCGGGGAGATGCGGCTGCCTCCGCTGCCGGACAGCCTGGAGGACTACCCGCTCTACCCGGGCTTCGTGGACTCGTGCTTCCAGGTGCTCGCGAGCTGGGCCCTGGAGCTCGAGCTGCGCGACTCGCTGTTCATCCCCTTCAGCATCTCGCGCTTCATCGTCTACAGGAGGCCGCGAGGGACGGTGTGGTGCCACGCGCGCATCGACGGGCGCGAGCGGGGCGCGGAGGATGCGCCCATCGGCGGGGATCTGCGGATCCTCGACGAGGAGGGGCTGGTGGCGGAGATCCTCGGCTTCCGAGGCCGGCTGGCGAGTCGGGAGGCCGTGCGCCTCGCCACGCACGTGAGGCGGGAGGAGGCGCGCTACGAGGTCATCTGGCGGCCCGAGTCCACGCCTCGCCCTGTCCCGACACCCACGGTGGACACGCGGACCTGGGTGCTGTGCATGGATGCGCGAGGCGCGGGCGAGCGGCTCGGGCGCCTGCTGGAGGAGCACGGCGCGCCCGTGGTCCGCGTCCGTCCAGGAGCCGGCTTCCGGGCACTGGGAGCCGGAGCGTTCGAGCTCGATGCGCGGCGCCCGGAGGACTTCACGCGCCTGTGGAGCGAGGCCATCGGGCCGGGCGGCTGCGCGGGAGTCGTCTACCTGTGGGGCCTGGACCGGCCGTGCGAGGAGGAGTCCTCCGCGGACGGGCTGCAGAACGCCGTGCTGGAGACGACGGGCGGGGCCCTGCACGTCGTGAAGGCCCTGGCGGGCCGGGGTGGAAGCGCGGCGCCGCTGTGGCTCGTCACCCAGGGTGCGCAGGCGGTGAAGGAGCAACGCCCGACGCTCGCGCTGGCACAGGCGCCGCTGTGGGGGCTCGGCCGGGTGATCGACCAGGAGCACCCCGAGCTGCGCTGCCACCGCGTGGACCTGGACCCCGAGGACCTCGAGGGCAGCATTTCCCTGCTGTACGCCGAGCTGGGCCGCGACGGGAGCGCTCCCGAGCGGGAGCTGGCCTTCCGGGGCGGCATGCGCCTGTACCCGTCGCTGCGGCGGGACATGGGCTCGCGTGGGGCGCCGCCGCTGCGGGCGGACGCCACCTACCTCATCACGGGGGGCCTCGGTGCGCTGGGCCTGGAGGTGGCCCGGTGGATGGTGGAGCAGGGGGCGCGTCACCTGGTGCTGGTGGGGCGTCGCGCGCCGTCGGCCTCGACCTCCGAGCGGGTGCGTGCACTCGAGCGGGCGGGAGCCCAGGTCACCCTCGCCGCGGTGGATGTCTCGCGCAAGGCGGAGGTGACGCGGCTGCTCCAGCAACTCGACGTGGAGGCACCGCCGTTGCGCGGCATCGTCCACGCGGCGGGCGTGCTGGATGACGGAGCGCTCCTCCAGCAAGACCTGGAGCGCTTCGAGCGGGTGCTGGCGCCCAAGGTGGCGGGAGCGTGGAACCTGCACCGGCTCACCGAGGGCCGATCGCTGGACTTCTTCGTCCTCTTCTCCTCGGCGTCCGCGACGCTCGGCTCGGCGGGCCAGGGCAACTACGCCGCGGCGAATGCCTTCCTGGACGCGCTCGCCCACGAGCGGCGCGCCCGCGGGTTGGCGGCGCAGTCGCTCGACTGGGGCCCGTGGGCGGACGCGGGCATGGTGGGCGCGGCGGACGGGGTCGTGGCGAAGGCGCTCGAGCGCCGGGGCATCCGGCCGCTTCCGGCCCGGCAGGCGCTCGCGCTCTTCGGCGAGGCGCTCGCGGGAAGCCGGCCGCAGGTGGCGCTCCTGTCCATCCACTGGCCGGTGTACCTGGAAGAGCTCGGGGCCCTGGGACGCTCGTCCTTCTACGAAGCGCTGGCGCCGGCCCGGAAGGCGGAGTCCCGCGCGATGCCGCAGCCCACGCAGCCGCGCTACCCCCTCGCGGAGCGGCTCCAGGCGGCCCTGCCCACCGAGCGTGCGGAGGTGCTGACCCGGAGCCTCCAGGAGGAGGTCATGCGCATCCTGCGGCTCGACAGCTCCACGGAGATCGACTGGCGCCAGGGGTTCGCCGAGCTCGGCATGGACTCGTTGATGGCCATCGAGCTGCGCAACGTGTTGCAGAAGGGGCTCGGGAAGAGCATCCCCGCGACGGTGGCGCTGGACCATCCCACCATCGACTTCCTGGTGCGACACCTGCTGGACGAGGTGCTGAAGCCCGAGGCCCGGGAGGCGCCGCCCGCCCCGGAGCGCAAGCCCGAGGCCACCATCAAGCCCGAGACCGCCGGAGCCGGCGCCGCCATGGAGAAGGAGCTCGACGCGCTGTCCGACGCCGAGCTGGCGCGCATGGTGGCGGAGGATCTCGCCAGGGAATCGTGAGGCCGGAGATGTCCGAGGAGATCAACTATCGCCAGCTGCTCCAGCAGCAGCTGGTGAAGATTCGCAAGCTGGAGGCCCGGGTGGAGCAGGCCGAGGCCGCCCGGCGGGAGCCCATCGCGATCATCGGCATGGCCTGCCGGCTGCCCGGAGGCGTGGAGAGCCCGGAGGCCTTCTGGGACCTGATGGTGAAGGGCGTGGACGCCACCAGCGAGGTGCCCCCGGAGCGCTGGGACGCCGAGGCCTTCTACGACCCGGATCCCCAGACGAAGGGGAGGATGCGCACGCGGCGCGGCGGCTTCCTGAAGGACGTGGACCGGTTCGACGCCCGGTTCTTCGGCCTCTCGCCGCGCGAGGCGGAGAGCATGGATCCGCAACAGCGGCTGGTGTTGGAGGTGGCCTGGGAGGCGCTGGAGCGAGCCGGACACGCGGTGGAGCGAGCCCGGCGCGAGCGGGTGGGCGTCTTCGTGGGGGTGATGAACAACGACTACGGGCAGCTCGCGCTGGACGCGGGGGGCGTGGAGGGCATCGACCCCTATTTCATCGGCGCGCGAGCCAACTGCGCCATCTCGGGACGGCTGTCGTATCTGTTTGGCTTTCAGGGCCCGAGCCTGGTGGTGGACACGGCGTGCTCGTCGTCATTGGTGGCGCTGCACCTGGCCTGCCAGAGCCTGCGGAATGGCGAGTGCGCGACGGCACTGGCGGCGGGGGTGAATCTCATCCTCTCGCCAGAGGTGAGTGTCTATCTTTCTTGCAGTGGGGCGCTCTCGGCGGACGGGCGGTGCAAGACCTTCGATGCCTCGGCGGATGGCTTTGGGCGAGCCGAGGGCTGTGGCGTGCTGGTGCTCAAGCGGCTGTCGGAGGCCCAGGCCCAGGGCGACACCATCCTGGCTGTGATTCGAGGCTCGGCGGTGGGGCATGACGGCCCGAGCAGCTCGTTCACGGTGCCGAACGGGGTGGCACAGCAATCCGTCATCCGACAGGCCTTGCAGGGCGCGGGAGTGGCGCCGGCCGAGGTGAGCTACCTGGAGGCGCACGGCACGGGGACGGCGATGGGAGACCCCATCGAGGCCGAGGCGATGTGGTCGGTGTTGAAGGAGGGGCGCAAGGGCGGGGAGTCGCTGTGGATGGGCTCGGTGAAGACGAACATCGGCTATCCGGAGGCGGCCTCGGGCGTCGTGGGATTGATGAAGGTGGTGCTGGCGATGCAGCACAAGCAGCTGCCGGCGCACCTGCACCTGAAGCAGCCCAACCCGCTCATCGACTGGAAGGGGATGGGGGTGAGGGTGCCGGTGGAGCTGACGCCGTGGGAGCCAACGCAGGGCCGGCGCCTCGCGGGAGTGACCTCTTACGGGCGGACCGGCACCCTGGCGCACGTGGTGGTGGAAGAGGCGCCAGCGCGAGCGGACGTGAAGCGAGCGGTGGAGAGGCCGGAGCACGTGCTGGTGGTGTCGGCGCGAAGTGCGGAGGCGCTGCGTGCACAGGCAGCTCGCCACGCGCGATTCCTGGCCGAGAGCGACACTGACGTGGGAGACGTGTGCTTCACGGCGGCGACGGGACGGGCGCACTTCGAGCACCGGCTGGCGGTGGTGGGAACCAGTGCGCGGCAGGTGCGTGAGCGGCTGGAAGCGGCGGCGAGTGGACGGGAGGTGGAAGGGGT
>NZ_DASVSO010000352.1:0-9308 GCF_036388035.1 Archangium sp. | reverse complement strand
AGGCTCGACACGATGGCGTGGCTCACCGACAGCCCCAGGCCCGTGCTCGAGGGCCGCGTGTTGACGAAGGGCTCGAAGAGGCGCGAGAGCACCTCCGGCGACAGGCCCTTGCCCGTGTCCTGCACCTCCATCACCAGCTCCCCCTCCTCGCCGGTGTAGGCGGCCACCCGCAGCACGTTGCGCTCGGCGTTGCCCGGGTCCATCGCGTGCACCGCGTTGAGCAGCAGGTTGAGGAAGAGCTGGCTCAACCGGGCCTCGTCCGCGTCCACCGCCGGCACGTCGTGGAAGTCCTTCTCCAGCCGCGCCCGGTGGTTCAGCTCGCCGCGGATGAGCTTCAGCGCGTTCTCCAGCACCGGCTGCACCTCCACGCGCGCCGGGTGCTCCGGCGGCTTGCGCGAGAGCGTGCGCAGGTCCTGCACGATGTTCTTCAGCCGGCACGCCCCCTCCGCCGTCTCGGCCAGGGCCTCCAGCACATCGTCGAACTCCCGCGTCACGGCCTCGCCCCGCTCGCGCAGCGTCTCCCCCAGCCGCTCCAGCTCCTCCCGGGCGAAGGAGAGGTTGGCCAGCATGAAGGCCAGCGGGTTGTTCATCTCATGCCCCACCGCCGAGGCCAGCGAGCCGAGCGCCGACAGGCGATCCGCCTGGATGAGCCCCGCCTCCATCTGCTTGCGCAGCGTCACGTCCCGGGCGAACACCCGCAGGCCGGCGGGATCCCACAGCTGCGCCACCGTCAGCTCCCAGTAGCGGCCATCCAGGTGCACCGTGGGCGCGGGCTCGCCCGAGGGGGCTCCGCGCCAGGCCCACTGCAGCACCGCCTTCACCATCGGGTGGTGCGCGCCCTGCACCACCAGCTCCGGAAAGGCCGTGTGGGTGGCCGGGTTGGCGTAGCGCAGCTGGCCGTCCATGCCCAGCTCCAGCAGGGGCTCGGGGTGCAGCAGCGGGAAGGAGGCCAGCCGGTACAGCGGCTCCTCCAGCGCGCGCATCCCGGAGACGTCCCGTACCAGCAGGCCCAGGCGCGAGCCCGTGTCCCCGGGAGCCGGCGCGCACGGAGTCACCTCGGCCGCGTACCAGCGCGTCTGTCCCTCCACCTCCAGCCGGTACTCCAGGCGCCCGCCCGAGCCACCGTGGCGCACCGCGCGCGTCAACGCGAGCAGCGGCTCACTCGCCTCCGACCCCAGCACCCGCACCAGCGGCAGCCCCTCGGCGCCCGACACGTCCCGGCCGAAGGCCTTGCCCGTGGGCGACCACAGCCGCAGGCACCGATCCGTCTCGTCCACCTCCGCCACCACGTACTCGGCGCTGCACACCGGCCGCGCCGAGGGCCTCACCTGCGCGCCCGACGCCAGCACGAAGCCCTCCACCCGGAAGGGCCCCATCAGCATCTCCAGGCCGGCCCCGTCGGTGTTCATCCCCGTGAGGATGGACACCAGCGTGGCGGCGTCCGCCTCGGACAGGCGCCGGGTGAGGATGATGCCGTCGGCGAGCGTGGGCGCGGTGAAGAGGAACGGGAGCAGCTTGGGCTCCTCGGCCCCCACGTAGCTGGCCAGGGTGGCCCGCATGGCGTGCTCGTCCGGGTGGTTGGAGTAGACGGCGGCCACGTCCGCCTCACCCGCGAGCACGGCGTGCAGCGCCTTGCGGTAGGTGCCGAGGAAGCGCTGCTCGGCGAAGGCCTCCTGCGGGCGCACGCCGCGCGACTCCAGATCTCTCAGGGGCAGCAGGTGGCCGCCCGTGGAGCGCGGAGCCACCCAGGCCACGCGCTTGCCCTTCAGCGTCTCCAGCGTGAGGGGCGCGTCCGCCCGGCACACCAGGGCCGCGTGGTAGCTCCAGCTCCCCGAGCGCACCGCGCGCAGCACCGCCCGGGCCTGCGGCTCGAAGGCGGTGCACTGCTCGGCCGTCCCCCACACCATGTCCACCCGCCCCGCGGCCAGCTCCACCTCCAGCGCCTCATAGGTGGGCGCCAGCTCCACCACCACCGGCCGGCCCAGCCTCTCCGAGAGCGCTCGACCGAAGAGATCGACCCGAACGTGCTCCCGAACATCCCCGAGCGACGGGTAGATCATGAACCGGATGGGGGTGGTCGACGCTGTCATGAGCAGAGTCCTTCTTCGTCAGCCCCCCCAGGGCCCGGGTGACTCCCGAGTCGGTTGTGCGTCACAGCATGCACAATTCTGTGGATGTTTGCACACTTTTCCAGTTTCACCGGACTCCAAGGGCTGTCCGGTCCTTCCTGACCCCCTGTCCAGCCGCGCCAAAATGCGCTGCGTCATTCGAGGGGTGAGTGGACGTCCTGCCTCGACGGAGCCAGGGGGCTCTACATCGTGCGCGACGTGGACCACCGGGTGCGGCACTCGGGCGCGCCGCTGGACGCCTCCCTTCCGCTAGAAGGCGCTGAAGGTGGTGATGGTGTAGGTGTCCTTGATGCCGGGGAGCGTCTGGATGCGCTCGGTGACGAAGCGACCGATGTCCTGGTCCTTGTCGAGGTGGAACTTGGCCAGCAGATCGTACCCACCCGAGGTGGAGTAGACCTCGGCGGCCTCGTCGACCTGGTCGACGATCATCGCCGCGGTCTTGTAGGTCTGCCCCAGCTCACACTTGATCATGACGAAGATGGTGTGCACGGGGGCGTACCCTATCACGCCACTTCGGGAATCGAGCCCTCGGCGGAGGACGCCGACCCGAGCCGCGCGATCCGCCGCATGGAGCTCTTGCCCACGATGATGTCCACCATCTTCCGCGCGCGAGTCCAGACACTCTCCTGCACGTAGGGGATGCCGTACTTCTCGCACAGCGCGCGGACCTTCGGCTGCACCCGCTGGTACTGGAGCATCGACAGGTCCGGGAAGACGTGGTGCTCGATCTGGTAGTTGAGCCACAGGTGGAGGTAGTCGTTGAGGTCCCCTCCCGTGCGGTAGTTGGCGCTGCCGATCACCTGCGCGAGGTAGCGCTCACCACGGCCCTGGGGCGACGAGTCGAAGCGGTACAGGTCCTCGCCGGTGTGGTTGGGCCCCACCACGAGGAAGGTGTGGAAGTTGGTGAGCACCTCGGCCATCAGCGAGTTGCACAGGACGCTGAACGCGGCCCACATGCCCAGCGGGAGGAAGAGCGCGGGCAGCAGCACGAAGTTCCAGGCGATGTAGGGGGCGTAGCCGCTCAACAGCACCTCGCGCCACTCGTCGCGGGTGAGCGGCCCGTTCGGGCGGTGCTTGCGCCGGAGCGAGGCGAGCGTCTCCGGGGAGTAGTAGCTGGCGCGCCAGGTGATGGCGAGCAACGCGAGTTGGAGGTAGCGCAGCGCGAGCGGGCGGCTCGGGTCGCGCAGGGTGCCCTCGGCGTTGCGCTCGAGCAGGTCCGGATCCGCGTCCTCGCCGGTGTGCGAGTGGTGGAGGACGTTGTGCTCGTAGACCCAGGCGTCGGGGAGGATCCAGTCGAGCCAGTCGATGAAGCGGCGGCGCCCCTTGGCGAAGCCCTTGCTGGTGCGCTCGGCGGGAGCGCCCGGGACGCGGTCGTAGCCGCGGTGCCCCACGTGGTGCATCAGCAGCCAGCGCGTCGAGCGACCGAGGCACAGCCCCACGGCGCTGAGCGGGTTGGGCATCACCCAGCTGGTGGCCAGGCCGATCACCGTGGCGGTGCGGCCCCAGCGCTCGATGCGACGCAGGTGCTTGAGGTCCTCCTCGCTGACGGAGGCGTCGACCTCGGCGCGCAGCGCGCGGACGTCGCGCAGGAAGCCCTCCACGTCCACGGACGCGGGATCGAAGTCAGGAGTGGCGCGGGACATGTGGGGGACCTCGGGGAATTCGGGCGGGCGGAGCGAGATGGGGGAACGAGATGAGCGGGCCCGCCAGTGCGCGCTCGGGGCGCACAGGGTAGCCCCGAGGCGGTGGCTCCGGAAAGCCCTTCTTCCCGCCCCAGGGGCCCCTGGGGGTGTGCTCAGCGCGGCATGGCCTGAAGAAGCTGCAGGGCCTCGGTGACGGCCTGCCAGACCTGCATCGCCTTGAGGCTCTCGTCGCCGCTCTGCAGCGTCCGCTTCGCCAGTCGCTCCAGCGGCGCCAGCGCGTTCTCCACCAGGGCGATCTGCCGGCCCACGTCCGCCGGCAGCGGCGCCGCGGCGGCCCGTTGCAGCGACTGCGCGGGCGCCCGCTCCGCCATCACCTTCACCGCCTGGGACATCTGCTCCATGTACCGCCCCAGCTCCGCGGGCGGCGCGGAGGCGGGAGCCGCCACCGGCTGGCGATCCGACATCGCCCTCACCGCCTGCGTGAGCTGCTCCATCACCGGGCCCAGGTCTGTCGCCTGCGCCGGAGCCACCGAGCGCTCGGCCAGGGCCCGCAGCACCTTGGCCAGGTGTTGCAGGTACGGCGTCAGATCCGTCCCCGGAGGCACCTGCACCACGGGCGCCGGCAGCTCCCTGCGCGCCAGCTCCAGCAGCGCCTCGCGCAGCGCGTCCAGCCGCGGCGTCACCTCGGCCACCGGGCTCGGACCCGACGGCTTGCGCGCCACCTCGGACGCCAGCACCACCGCGTCGCGCACCGACCCGAGCTGCTCCTCGATGGCGCTGAGCTGACCCGTCACCCGGGCCACCGGATCGTCCTCCTTCCCGCCCATCCGCTTCACGCGCGCGAAGCCCTGCTTGATCTCCTCCCAGCGCTTCGTCTGCTCCGGCTTGAGCCGCCCGCGCAGCTCCTGCAGCTTGAGCAGGTTCTGCTCGGCCGCCGTGGTGAGCGTCTGGGACTCGCCCTGGTAGTGATCGTCGAGCAGCCGCTCCAGCTCGTCGTCCGTCATCGCCGACACCACCTTCTCGGCGATCTTCCCCATGTTGCGGTAGCTGCCTTGCAGCTTGAAGGCTGGCTCCGTGCGGAAGCGCTCGTCCTGCGCCGCCGAGGCGATGTACTCCAGGTTCACCTTCAGCAGCACCTGCTGCACCCGGAACAGCCGCTGGAAGACGGCGACGATCTCCTGCAGCTCCGCCGCCGCGTAGCCGTAGGACAGCTCGCCCGTGGGCACCTCCTCGCCCTTCGCCATGCGGATGAGCTTGTGGATGTCCCCCGGCTCGCGCGTGGCGAGCGGCGCCAGCGCCGGGTTCGACGTGAGCGCGTTCTCGATGTAGCTGAGCGCGAACAGCTCCTCCTTGCCGTCGAGGATGTCACCCAGGTTGTAGGTGTCCGCGCGGTTGGCGAGCATGTCCGGAATCCGGAAGCGATCCCCCGTCTCCGTGTACGGGTTGCCGGCCATCACCACGCAGAACTTCTTGCCGCGCAGGTCGTACGTGCGCGTCTTGCCGTTCCACACGCCCTCGACGCGGCGCTGGCCGTCGCACAGCGAGATGAACTTCTGCAGCAGCTCGGGATCCGTGTGCTGGATGTCGTCGAGATAGAGCATCACGTTGTTGCCCATCTCGAAGGACAGGTTGATGCGCTCCACCTCCTGGCGGGCCGTGGCGTTGGGGGCCTCGGCTGGATCCAACGACGTCACCGAGTGACCCAGCGCCGGGCCGTTCACCTTCACGAAGGTGAGCCCCAGCCGGCTGGCCACGTACTCCATCAACGTCGTCTTGCCGTAGCCGGGCGGGGACATGAGCAGCAGCATGCCCATGCGATCCGTGCGCTTGTTCTCCCCCGCCGCGCCGAGCTGCTTGGCGAGGTTGGCGCCGATGAGCGGCAGGTACACCTCGTCGATGAGCCGGTTGCGCACGAAGGACGACAGCACCTTCGGCGTGAACTCCTCCAGGCGCAGCTTGCGGCGCTCGCGCTCCAGGAGGTCCCTCAGCAGGGTGCGGTAGGCGTGGTAGGCCGGCACGCGCACCTGCCGGAAGTCACTCAGCCGGGCGAGGAACTCGTCCAGGCGCAGCGGCAGCTTCCGATCGTGGATGCGCGGGTGCTGGCCCAGCATCCCCGTCACCTCGGTGGCGGTGAGGGCCCCGGCCACCTCGCGATCCAGCTTGCGCTCGGTGAGCAGCACCACCGCGGCCTCCACCGCGACGTGGGCCGCCGTGCCCGGGCCGCCCTCGCGGCGCGCCAGGAAGGCCTCCACCCAGGCGCGCACCACGCGCAGGCGCTCGGGCAGGTTCTTCTCCAGGCCGCGCAGGTCATCCTCGAAGGCCGAGCGCGTGCCCGACCGATCGAGCTGCGCCAGGAGCGCGTCCTTGAGGGCCACGGCCTCCCCACTGGTGGTGAGGCGCGGGCGATCCACGCCCAGTTCCTCCACCAGGTAGCGCCCGGCGAGCCGGGCCTCCGCGGGGCCATGCGCCACGCCCACCGACTTCAGGAAGACACCGATGCGCTCGCCCAGCTCGTTGCCGAGGGCCACCAGCTCCGCGGACTCACCGAAGGCCGTCCGCAGCCGATGCAGGCTGCGCGCGCGACGGTGGAAGAGCGCCTTCTCATCGCCCTCGCCGCCGAAGGCCCAGAACAGGGCGGCCCAGGCGCGCGGCGTGGGAGCGAAGCGCAGCAGCCCCGCCCCCGTGTGCATCGCGAGCAGCTTCTCCAGGATGGCCGTCGCGTCCGCGTCGTGGATGCCGCGCTCGTAGCCCTCGTCGTACCGGTCCGCCGAGTACGCGCGCACCTTCTCCAGCAGCCCGCCCGGCGCCAGCACCGCCTGGTGCAGCGCCGCGAGCGTCACGCTGCCCTTGCTCTCCTCCGCGTCCAGCAGCACCTGCGCGGCGAGGTACTCGGCGCGGTACACCTGGGGCGACTCGGACACGAGGTGCTGGTCCCACAGCTCGCGGTACTTCTCCAGCTCCGGCTCCTCCAGCTTCTGGGCGTAGTCCGTGCCGGTGAGCTGGAGGTAGAGCGAGCCATCGCGCGGCACCAGCGTCAGGTCCAACGGCTGCGTATTGACGTTGAAGCGGTGCTTGCCGAACTTGATGACCGGCGCGCCCGAGCCCTCCTCGTAGAGGTCGTTCCGGTCGCGCAGCGCGCGCAGGGCGTCCTGGCGCGCCGTCTTCACCCGGCTGAGCACCTCGTCCGAGCGCACGCTGTCCTGGAGGGCGAGGAGCTGCTCGGCGAGCTGCCGCAGCTTCTGCACCATCGAGTCGGACGCGAAGTAGGAGTTGAGCTCGTCCTCGTCCTTGAAGGACTTGGCCCGGCGGTTGACGCCGACGAGGATGCGCTCGGCGGCGCCGAAGAGGTTCTGCGCGCGACGCTGGCGCTCGTCCACCAGCGCCTGCTTCTTCTGGCCGAAGGCCTCGAGCAGCTCCTCGCGCTTCTGGGTGAGCTGGCCGAGGAACTCGTCGAACTCGCCGAAGCGCCCCTCCATCTCCTCCAACTGCACGGTGAGGCGCGAGAGGCCCTCGTCGCACTTCTCCGGCGAGTCCGCCACGGACAGCGCGCTCTCCACCGCCTGGCCGAGCAGCTTGAACTGGGCGCCGAACTCGGCCCGCTTCTCGCGGCCCACCAGCTCCTTGCGCTTGACGTTGAGGCCCGCGCGCACGCGGTTGAGGCGGGAGAACAGCTCGGAGATGCCCTCGAGGATGCGGGCGCGCGCCAGGGGATCGCCCACCTGCAGGCCACCCACCGTCTCGCTCAGCACCTCCAGTCCCTTGCCCACCTGCTCGATGTCCGCGCCAAACGGCTCCATCTCGCGCGTCGTCTCGATGGGCTCCAGCTTCTGCAGCAGCACGTCCAGGCGCTCGGCGAGCGGCTGGAGCGCCTCGCCCCGCTGGAGGAACTGCACGGCATCGGAGCTGACGCGGTCGTTCTCGTCGGAGACCTGCTTCTCGAGGGCCTCGATGCGGGCCACGTCGACGTAGCGGATCTCCTTGAGGGTGATGAGGTGGCCGCGCTGCTTGCGCAGGTCCGAGAGGGCGGTCATGAAGCCCTCCGCGCTCTGGAGCTCCTCGGGCCGCACGCGGAGGAGTACCTGCTCCTGGGCCGTCAGGGCGCCGGCGATGGCGTCCTCGGCGCGCTTGCGCAGGGCGAGCACCTTCTCGAACTCGTCGATGATGAGCTCGGAGGTGCGCCGCAGCGACTCGATGTCCTGCTGGAGCGCCGTCTCCTCGTGCCCGAGCCAGTAGAAGGCGTCGAGCATGCGGGTGCCGGCGGCGGCGAGGTCCTCGTAGGTGCGCCGGGAGGGCTTGTCCGTGCGGGCGATGCGCACGAGCGTCAGGGCGTCCGAGATGCCGCGCACCAGCTCGGCGTTGCCCACCTTGCCGAGGTAGCCGGGCGCGGGAGGCATCTTCGCGGCGTGCTCGGCGGAGACGAAGGGCGACTGCCACACCTGCATGGGGTGGATGCGGGTGGGCTCGTTGGAGGTGGCGCGAAAAACAACCATGCGCCCGTCGCCGAAGAGGCTGAAGCCGTGCCCCACCAGCGGGTTCTGCACCTCCTTGCGCACGAGGTTGTACGGGAAGAGGACGTAGGCACCCTCGTCCTTGCGGAAGAAGACGTAGAGGACGTCCTCGCCGTTGGGCGAGCGGATGGCGCGCTTGAAGCGCAGGCCCTCGCCAATGCCCTCGAAGACCTTGTAGTCGCCCGTCTGCAGGTAGTAGCCGCCGGGGAAGACGATGCCCTGGTCCTCGGGGAGACGGATGCAGGCCTGCCCCAGGGCGTCGATGCGCACCACGTGCTGGGTGCGGGTGTTGAAGATGAGGTAGCGGTACTTCTGCTCGCGGAAGGGCAGGACGCGCAGGAGGATGAGGCCGCCCACCTGCGCGTAGGCGAACTCGGCGTCATCGAGCGACTGGTCGGGGTCATCCACCGGCTCGCGGTAGATGCCCAGGCCGTCCGTGGTGTTGTTCTCCACCTTGACGGTGAGGTCGCCCTTCACCGTCTCGACGAACACCTGGTCGAGCACGTTGACGTGGGGGTGCTGGCCGAGGACGTAGTTCTCACGCGTGGCCACCGTCCACTCGAAGTCGTGGGACGGGGGGAAGACGTGATCGCGCTCGCCCTGGTTGTCGATGTAGGTGGCGTTGCCCTCCACATCGAGCGCGAAGCGGAAGACCTTGATGTCGCGCTCGGACTGGCCCGTCTGGAAGATGGCCAGGAGCCGCGACTCGTTGCGGCGCAGCTGAAGGAGCTTCGCGTCCTTGTAGTACTTGTAGAGCTCGCCGAAGTCCTTGACGAAGCGCGGATCCTGCAGGAACCCGCCGGCCTCGGAGGACGGCACCTCGGAGAAGTCGAAGCCCTCGGCCGTCTGCTCGAACTTGTGCAGCGAGAAGACGTCCGCGACGGCCGTCCCCTTCTTCAGGCCGATGAAGACGTTGTAGCCGAAGAGGAGGTACTTCCCGACGCCGACGATGTCGCGCGGGACGCAGTTGTGCTCGGTGCGGACGCGCTCGTTGCCGATGACGGTCAGCTCGGTGCCGCCGAAGAGCT
>NZ_DASVSO010000351.1:0-5171 GCF_036388035.1 Archangium sp. | reverse complement strand
TTGGCGGCTGCATCTTCTCCGCTCCCACCTGGAAGGGACCCAAGAGCGACCACTTCGATGGCGAGCGCTTCGTCAACCTGGAGCCTCGCGAGCCGAGGGGAAGCTTCCTGAAATGGCAGCTCCACCGGAAGCCGGGCCCCTGGACGGAGTGGCACGACGTGCCTCCCGGCCCACCTCCGCCCCAGCGTGTGGAGCGCGGCGGCCTGCGCGTGACGTTCATCAACCACGCCTCGGTGCTGCTGCAACTGGACGGGCTCAACATCCTCACCGACCCCATCTACAGCGAGCGGTGCAGCCCGGTCTCCTTCATCGGCCCCAAGCGGGTGCGGCCGCCGGGCATCCGCTTCGAGGACCTGCCCCCCATCGACGTGGTGGTGCTCAGCCACAACCACTATGACCACATGGACGTGGCCACGCTGCGGCGGCTCCAGGAGAAGTTCCCCGAGCTGCGCATCTTCGCCGGGCTGGGCAACCGCGCCTTCCTCGAGGGCAAGGGCCTGGACCACGTCACCGAGGTGGACTGGTGGCAGGAGTTCCCCCTGAGCCCCGAGGTGACTCTGGTGAGCGCGCGCACCCAGCACTTCTCCAACCGGGGCCTGTTCGACCGGGGAGGCACGCTGTGGACGGGCTACGTCTTCCGAGGGCCGCATGGCACCAGCTACTTCGCGGGGGACACGGGCTGGGGCCGCCAGTTCGCCGAGGCCCGCGAGCGCTTCGGCCCCATGCGTCTGGCGGTGCTCCCCATCGGCGCCTACAAGCCCGAGTGGTTCATGTCCCCGGTGCACGTGTCGCCAGGTGAGGCCGTACGCGCCAGCGTGGACCTGGGTGCGCGCTACAGCGTCCCCATGCACTACGGCACCTTCAAGCTCGCGGACGACGGCGAGGACGAGCCCGTGGAGGACCTGAAGCGAGCCCTCGCGGAGCTGGGCCAGGAGGCGCCCGAATGGTGGGTGCTGGGCTTCGGCGAGGGGCGTGACGTGCCATAGTCACGGCACTCTCCCTTCCGCCGGACCGCCATGCTCGACAAACTCAACCGCCTGTCCGAGTCCCACGGCCACCTGCCGCGGGGCGTCGGCGTCGTCTCCGGTGTCTTCGCGCTGATCCTCGGCGGCCTTTGCTTCCTGGGTGTGCTGGCCTTCCACTTCCCGGCGTACCTGACCACGCCGGAGCTGCGCCGCGGCTACGACGTGGCCGGGCTCCGGGAGGTGATGTTCTGGGCCATGGTGGTCTCGGGCGGCATCTCGCTCGGCAACATCGCGCTCGGGCGGGTGCGCTGGCTGTCGGCCTGGGCCTTCTTCTTCGTGGCCGTGACGGCGCTCCTGGGTGGGCACAAGGTGCCGGTCCACGACTTCGCCGACCACACCCCGTATATCGGCCTGGACTGGTTCATCCTCGACCTGCTCGGGTCGAGCCTCATCTTCATCTTCATCGAAAAGCTCTTCCCGCTCCGGCGCGAGCAGCCGGTGTTCCGCGCCGAGTGGCAGACCGACTTCCACCACTTCATCGTCAACCACATGGTGGTCGGCTTCATCCTCCTGGCCACCAACCTGCTGGTGCACAAGCTGTTTGGCTGGGCCGTGCGCGGCGGCGTGCAGCAGTGGGTGGAGGGCCTGCCCTTCGTCGTCGAGCTGTTCCTCATCATCCTGCTGGCCGACCTGGTGCAGTACTGGACGCACCGCGCCTACCACGAGGTGCCCGCGCTCTGGCGCCTGCACGCCGTCCACCACAGCGTGAAGAGCATGGACTGGCTGGCCGGCTCGCGACAGCACATCCTCGAGCTGCTCCTCACCCGCACGCTCATCCTCGCCCCCATCTACGTGCTCGGGTTCAGCAAGGAAGTGATTGATGCCTACATCGTCATCGTCGGCTTCCAGGCCGTGTTCAACCACGCCAACGTGAGCGTGCGGCTCGGGCCGCTGCGCTACCTGCTCGTCACTCCCAACTTCCACCACTGGCACCACAGCCAGGACCCGGAAGCGCTCGACCGCAACTACGCGGCCCACTTCGCCTTCCTCGACTACCTGTTTGGCACCGCGGTGAAGAGCGACCGCGAGTGGCCGAGCGACTACGGCGTGCTGGGCGATTACGTGCCGGACGGCTTCTTCAAGCAGCTGGCCTTCCCATTCCGCTGGAAGGGTTGAGCGCCTACCAGAGCACGGGCCTGCGGTTGCGGAAGAAGCCGCCCGTGGGCCCTTCGGGAGGCAGCGTGGCCGCCCACACGAGGACGTCCGCTCCCCGCTCGACGCTGCGCGCGGCATGCGGCCCGCCCATCTGCGTCCTCACCCAGCTCGGGCAGACGGCGTTGACGAGCAGGTTGCGGGGCTTCAGCTCCTCGGCGAGCACGCGCGTGAGCGCGTTGAGGCCCAGCTTGGACACCCGGTAGGCAGAGCCCGGCCAGCCCTTCCGCTCGTACACGCCCGCGCGCACGTCCTCGATGAAGGAGCGCAGGAGCGTCTGGAGCTGCTCCTTGGGAGGTGGCGGATTGAAGCGCCGCTGGAACGCGGGCGGATAGTCCTTCAGCTCGGCCAGGGCGCTGGACACCATGACGATGCGCCCGTGCTCCTCCACCAGCGGCAGCAGGCGCTCGGTGACGTGCAGCGGCCCGAAGAAGTTCACGGCCAGTGTGTACTCGGCCACGTGGGCGTTGAAGCCGTCCATGGCGATGCCCGCGTTGTTGACGAGCGCCGAGAGCCGGACTCCCTCTTGCTCGAGGCGCCCCGCCAGCGTGGAGAGGCTCTCCTGGGAGGCGACATCCAGGAACTCGAAGTGGACGTCGAGTCCCTCGGAGCGGAGGGCCTCACAGGCCTGCTGGCCCTCGGTGGAGTCAGGGGCCGTCAGCAACACCCGCCAGCCGAGCCGTCCGAGCTGCCGGCAGGTCTCCAGTCCCAGACCGCGATTGGCCCCCGTGACGAGGACCGTTCTGGTTGCCTGCTTCATGCGCCTGCCCCTCCGCTCGGGAGTTGCCTCCACTCTCGCCGTGCTTCCGCGCGCTGACAAGGGGGGCACGGGATGTTCGCCCGAATACTTCTCAATCGTTCGGTGGCCCCTTTCACGCGAGCCCGCACGCTCTGTCCTTGAGATTGGAAACGAACCGGCGGACCCTTTTTCGAATGCCATCGCCCCTCCGCACCTGGGCGTCCGTCCTCGTCCTCCTCGCGGCGGCCGGCTGTAGTCGGCGCCAGCCCGAGTCGACCGCGCGGCCGTCCGATGTTCTTCCCCCCGTAGGCCCGAGCGAGCTCCGCGCTCCCGAGGCATTCGGTGTCATCACCGACCGGGCCGATCGTTCGCGCGCACTCTTCCTGGAAGCCAGCCGGGTGCTGCTCCACCCGCGGTGCGCCAACTGCCATCCCAGCGGTGACACGCCCCTCCAGGGAACCGAGTGGCAGGCCCACTACCCTCCGGTCCTGCGCGGCCCCGAGGATCGCGGCGTGGTCGGACTCGAGTGCACGAGCTGCCACCAGGACCGGAACCTCGAGCTCGCGCGCGTGCCTGGAGCGCCGAACTGGCACCTCGCGCCCCTGGAGATGGCCTGGGTGGGTCGCACGCCACGTCAGGTGTGCGAGCAGCTCAAGGACCGGAAGCGAAACGGGGGCAAGACGCTGGCGCAGATCGTCGAGCACAACGCGCACGATGAGCTCGTGGGCTGGGGTTGGGCCCCCGGCTCGGGGCGGGAGCCGGCGCCGGGCACGCAGGAACGCTTTGGGGCGATTGTCGCGGCCTGGGTGGAGACCGGCGCGGAGTGCCCGCCCGAGGAGGCGAAACCATGACCGTTCGAGTCCGCATCAATGGCGTCGAGCAGGAGCTCGACGTCGACCCCGAGATGCCGCTGCTGTGGGCGCTGCGCGATGTCATCGGCCTCACCGGCACGAAGTACGGCTGCGGTCAGGCGCTGTGCGGCGCGTGCACCGTCCACATTGATGGCCAGGTGGTGCGCGCGTGCGTGACGCCGATCCGCCGCGCGGATGGGCACTCGGTGACGACGATTGAAGGGCTCTCGGCGGACGGGAACCACCCCCTGCAGCGCGCCTGGAATGACCTGGGCGTTCCGCAATGCGGGTTCTGCCAGGCGGGGCAGATCATGACCGCGGCGGCCCTGCTCGCCAAGAAGCCGAAGCCCACCGACGCGGAGATCGACCAGTCGCTCGCGGGCAACCTGTGCCGGTGCGGCACGTACACGCGCATTCGCGCGGCCGTGAAGAAGGCCGCCGGTCTTCCCGAGGAATGAGGACGCGATGAGTCAACGGCCCCTGTTGATCGCCCGGCGGTCCTTCCTGGCTGGACTGAACCTCGCCGTGGGAGGCCTCGCGCTCGGCTTCGCCACCAACGAGCGCCCCACCAACGAGCCCTCGGGAAAGCCGGGGCCCAAGCCGAAGACGAGCTCGCCGGCCGAGGAGAAGCGCGCCCCCGGCCTCAACCCGAACGTCTTCGTGCACGTGGCTCCGGATGGGCTGGTGACGATCGTCTGTCACCGCTCCGAGATGGGTCAGGGCATTCGAAGCTCGCTTCCCGTGCTGATCGCCGACGAGCTCGGCGCGGACATGGCGCGGGTGAAGATCACCCAGGCCGATGGCGACAAGGTCTACGGCGACCAGAACACCGACGGGTCCAACAGCGTCCGTGGCATCTACGAGGACATGCGCCGCGTGGGCGCCACCGCGCGCACGATGCTGATCTCGGCCGCGGCGAAGCGCTGGAAGGTGTCGCCGGAGTCCTGCGAGGCGCGCGACCACGTCGTCGTCCACCGCGACAGCCAGCGCACGCTCGGCTTCGGAGAGCTCGCGCTCGAGGCGGGCAAGCAGCGGGTCCCCCCGCCCTCGGAGGTCCGGCTTCGGCCGAAGGCGGAGCTGCGCCGCGTGGGCAAGCCGCTGCCGCTCCTCGACTCGCCCGCCTACGTCACCGGGACCGCGACGTTCGGAGCTGACGTCCGGCTCCCCGGCATGCTCACGGCGGTGATCGCCCGGCCCCCCGTCGTGGGAGGGCACGTGGCGCGGTACGACGCCAGCCGTGCGCTCGCGATTCCCGGGGTGAAGCGCGTCATCGAGCTTCCAGCGCCGAAGCCTCCGTACATGTTCCAGTCCTGGGGAGGCCTCGCCGTCCTCGCGGACAACACCTGGGCGGCGATGCGGGGCCGCGCCGCACTCGACATCACCTGGGAGCATGGCGGGAACGCG
>NZ_DASVSO010000350.1:0-3063 GCF_036388035.1 Archangium sp. | reverse complement strand
GCGCTGTCGCCATTCTTGCAGTGCAAACACCAAGCCACACTGTCCAGGACCCCGGTGTCCTCAGAAGCTCCTCTCACGGGGGAGCCGAACGCGGCGTCAGCGAGGGACTGACACGTCGATCCCACCGGGCCTGATCGGACGGATTGAAGTGCTCCGAGCAGCCGGTGGAGCCTCCGCGGGGCCGACCGTCATGTCCGCGCAGGTTGCGCCCGATGCGGATTCGGGCGCGACACGGACTCGGCCACCTTCAGTCGCGCTCTGGTGCGCCGAGCGGAAAGAGTGAGCGATAGGGCCGCGCCTCGTCCACCGCCCGCGCGAAGGATGGCCGCGCCAGCAACCGCCGTCGATAGGCACGGACGTTCGCGAACGCCTCGCCTATCGGGTGGGCCCAGTCGGCATAGAGCAGCGCCGGCGCGGCGGCGCAGTCGGCGAGGCTGAAGGCGTCGCCCGCGGCCCATTCACGCCCGGCCATCGCGCCGTCGAGCCAGCGATAGGCGGTATCGAGCATGGCCCGCGCTTCGGCAACCCCTTGACGGTCGCGATTCTCCGCCGCGCGGATGCTGTCGAACACGAGCTTCTGCATCGGCGTCATGACATAGTTGTCGAAGAAGCGGTCCATCATCCGCACGTCGAGCGCGACGCGCGCCTCCTCGGGGACGAGCCGCACCGGCCCGGGATGATGGAGCCCGAGATGCTCGATGATGATGCTCGTCTCCACCACCGTGCGACCGTCGTCCACGAGCACCGGGATGCGTTTGAGCGGCCACAGCGATTCGAGCTCGACCGCGACCTTTTCATCGTCGAACGCGAGCATCCGGAACTCAAAGCGTGTGTCGTTCTCGTAAAGCGCGATCAACACCTTCTGGCAATAGGAAGAGAAGGGGTGGGCATAGAGCCTCAGCGTCATGGCGGTTCCTTTCGGTCTCAATGCCATCTCGTACCATGACCCTCCAGGGGCATCCGGTTTAGACCCCATGGGCGAACAGGCGGGGCGAGGGCTGGTGGGGCAGCGCGACGGCTCGAGGCGTCGGTTCCCCGCGCCTTGGTGATTGACGGACGGGGTGGGTTCGTCGAGGAATCCCGGTCATGAACTCCGCGAACCTCTCCGCTCCCGCGCCTCACGCTTCGAAGGCGCTTCACATTGGCCTCTGGGTCGCCCAGGTCCTGCTCTTCCTCGCCTTCATGGGCGCGGGCGGCATGAAGCTGGTCACCCCTGCCGAGGAGCTTCTGAAGCTCGACCCGACCCAGCGGATCCCCCTGACGCGCTTCATCGGCGTGGTGGAGGTGCTCGGTGCGCTCGGGATGATCCTTCCCGCTGCGAGCCGTATCCGTCCCGGCCTGACGCCCCTGGCGGCTCTCGGCCTCTTCACCATCATGGTGCTCGCCAGCGGAGTTCACGTCATGAGGGGCGACATCGCGCAGGCCTTCCCCGTGGTGGGCAGCCTGGGCGCGCTGGCTGCGTTCGTCGCGTGGGGCCGCTGGAAGAAGGTCCCCATCGCTCCTCGTCGCTGAGAGGCACCGAGGGACTTTCTCGGGCGGCCGAGGCCAGACGGGTGCTCACGCCGCCGAGGCGGTCTGGAGCACCTCCCTGAACGTGAGCACGAAGCGTGCGCCGCCCTCGGGCCGGTTTTCCGCGGTGAGCGTTCCTCCCGCGCGAGCGACGTACTCGTGGCAGAGCGCCAGTCCCAGTCCGGTGCCCTTTCCGGTCGGCTTGGTGGTGAAGAAGGGCTCGAAGATCCGTGGCAACACCTCCGGGGCCATTCCCACCCCGTTGTCCTCCACCTCCAGCCGGACCCCACCGTCCACCCGTCGGGCCCGGACCACGATGCGGGCCCGGCGCGGGGGCATCGCTTCCTCCACCGCATCCGCCGCGTTCAGCAACAGGTTCACCAGCACCTGCACCAGGTGCCGCTGCCCCAGGCGCACCGCTGGCAGCCCCGGAGTGACGTCCACCACCACCTCGCCCAGGCCGCGCAGGCGGACCGAGGCCAGCCGCCGGGCCTCCTCGATGGCCTCGGGTGGCGAGCCCTGCTCGGTGGGCGCGTCGCCCTCCCGGGCGAAGCGCCGCAGGTCCATGACGATCTGCTGGATGCGCAGCACCCCCTGCCGTGTCTCGTCCAGCAGCTCGCGCAGCTCTTCCTTGTCCGGAGGCCCCTGAGTGTCCAGCAGCTCCCGCTCGAGGTAGTGCAGGTTGGACTTCACGAAGGCCAGCGGATTGTTCACCTCATGGGCCACACCCGAGGCGAGCTGCCCCACCATCACCAGCCGCTCCATCTCGGCGCGCTCGCGCTCGGCGCGCAGCCGGAGGCGCTCGCTCTCGGCCAGCTGCTCCAGGGCGCTCAGCCGCTCCTCCTGCGCCAGCTTCTCCGCCTCCCGCAGCCGCCGGTAGGTGCGCCCGCCATAGAGGCCGAACGCCCCGATGCAGCCGAAGATGAGCACCTGGGGCAGGAAGGTGCGCGCGGGGACTCCCGCCAGGACGTTCAACACCCCCACCGCGCCCACCATCCCCCCGAGGGACACCAGCGTCGGCAGCCGGGAGTCCGGAGCGAACAGCGCGACGAGGAGGGGCGCGCAGGCGATCGTCACGAAGAAGGGGCTCGCCGGCCCGCCGGTGAAGTGGATGATGGTCGCCACCGCGGGGACGCACACCAGCGCGGCCAGGGTCCCCCCCACCCACGGTGCCACCCACCCCCTGCCCACGCCCACTCCGAGCAGCACGTAGCTCAGGCCCCAGAGCAGCTGCACGAGCGCCAACGTGGGGTTGAAGGTGCCGGAGAGCAGCAGGCGGACGAGGGGGATCGCCAGGATCGCAGCCGCGGAGACGAAGAAGATCCTCCGCTTGACTCGGAGCTGGGCCTGGAGCGCGGTGTTCTCTGCGAGCATCACGGTGAACGCTGCCACGTCGCGGTGGTACTCCCGCACGGTGACCCCCGGGAGGCCCCCCCAGGGGCATCCGGTTTAGAACACATGGGCGAACAGGCGGATAGACGGGCCCTGAATCGCGGCTCTTCGCGGGGAGACGCCTCGAGACCCTCCGAGGGCCCGTCAGCCCCGACGGCGCAT
>NZ_DASVSO010000349.1:0-3413 GCF_036388035.1 Archangium sp. | reverse complement strand
CCCTTCCTTCCGTCCCCCGAAGTCACGAGGTCCACCGTGTCCGAAGAGCAGAAGCCGCGCCGGCTCACCGAGCTGGCGAACTGTGCGGGTTGAGCGGCCAAGATCCGGGCCGCGGACCTGGCGCAGGTTCTGCGCCAACTGAAGACTTCGAAGGACACGAGGGCGCTGGTGGGCTTCAACACCAACGATGACGCGGCCGTGTATCAAGTGGCGCCGGGCATGGCGCTGGTGAGCACGGTGGACTTCTTCCCGCCGGTGGTGGACGACCCGTTCCAGTTCGGGGCCATCGCGGCGGCCAACGCCCTGTCGGACATCTACGCCATGGGCGCCAGGCCGCTCTTCGCGCTCAACCTGGTGGGCTTCCCCAAGGACCAGCCGCTGGAGGTGCTGACGAAGATCCTCGCGGGCGGCCAGTCGAAGGCGGACGAGGCGGGCATCCCCATTCTGGGCGGGCACTCGGTGCAGGACCCCGAGCCGAAGTACGGGCTGGCGGTGACGGGCCAGGTGCACCCCAAGAAGGTGCTGACGAACGCCGGGGCGAAGCCGGGCGACGTGCTGCTGCTGACCAAGCCGCTGGGCTCGGGCATCGCCACCACGGCCATCAAGCGCGGGCTGGCCTCCGAGGAGCTGACGGAGCGCGTGGTGGAGCTCATGTCCGCCCTCAACAAGCGGGCCGGCGAGGTGTTCGCCTCGGGCAAGTTCAAGGTGAATGCCCTCACGGACGTGACGGGCTACGGCCTGCTGGGACACCTGCTGGAGATGATGACGGGCGCCAAGGCGAAGGCCTTCCTGGACCTGGAGCGCATCCCCATCCTCTCAGAGGTGCCGGCGCTGGCGCAGCAGGGCGTGGTGCCCGGCGGGACGAAGTCCAACCTCGCCCATGTGGGCAAGAAGGTGCGCTTCCCCAAGGGTCTGCCCGAGGACATTCAGTGGGTGCTCGCCGACGCGCAGACGAACGGCGGCCTGTTGGCCTCGGTGCCGGCGCGTGACGCGGCCAAGGCCCTTCGTGCCCTGGAGCGGGCCGACGTGTTCGTGGCCCTCATCGGAGAGGTGGGCGAGGGCCGGCCCGGCATCGAGGTCGTCGGCTAGCGTCGCGCCCGAGGCCGTGGGCGGTGCATGCGACCGGGGGCGTACCGGCTTCGGGCGCTCGGGCCCTGGAGCGCCGCGTCCGGTTCCTGCTCAACGGTGAAGGGCGGGCTTCCACGCGCGGCCGGAGGGTCGTCGTTATTGTAGGCGCCGAGGGACTCCGCCTGGGTGGGGCCTCTCCACACCTTCTTTTCTGGACCGAGACTCCCTCGTGCGCTCTCCGGGACGACTCCTGACGCTGCTCCTGCTGCTGGCCTCCGGCGCGGCCTTCGCGCAGCCCACACTCACCGAGCGGGAGTACGTGGAGCGGGTGCTCGCCTCGGGCCTCGACGCGCGGGTGGCCGAGGGACAGGCCGCGCTCAGCCGGGCCGAAGCCGTGGGCGCCCGACGGTGGGCCAACCCCGTCCTGGAGTGGCAGCGCGAGAGCGCCCGCCTCGGAGGCGGCGTGAGGGAGACGCAGGACATCGTGATGGCCTCGATGCCGCTGGTGCTCTCCGGCCGGCTGGGGCTGGAGGCGCAGTCCGCCGAGCAGGGCGCCCGGGCCGCTGAGGCGCGCCGGGATTTCGCCCGCCTGCGGCTGTGGAACGAGGCGACGCGGGCCTTCTCCTCGGCGCTCGGGGCCCAGGAGCGCCGGGCCATTCTCGAGGACTCGCTCATGGCCCTGCGGCGCCTGGAGTCGGCCATCGCCGCCCAGGAGAAGGCGGGCGAGGCCGCGGGGTACGACCACCTGCGCGTCTCCATCGAGGTGGCGACGGTGGAGGATCTGCTGCGAGGCGTGGCGCTGGAGGAGCGGAAGCGGAAGGCCGAGGCGCTGCGCCTGCTGCCGCCGGGCTCGGGCGCGCTGCCGATGCTCCAGGGGGCTCCGCGGGTGGAGCGACGGCTGCCTCCTCGGGAGGAGGTGCTGTCGGTGCTCGAGGCCAGGCCGGACGTTCGGGCGTGGGAGCTGGAAGCACGGAGCGCGGAGCTGGCCCGTCGGGCGGCGGCGCGGGGCTGGATTCCCGAGCCCACCGTCAACGCCGGTGCGCAGCTCCTCGATGTGGGCCAGCCGAGCGCGGCGACGGGCTACGTGGTGGGGCTCGCGCTGCCGCTGCCTCTCTTCCAGCACCGCCAGGGCGAGGCGGCCCGGGCGGAGGCGCGCCGCGTGCTCGCCGAGTCACAGCGCGCCGCGCTCCTGCATGCCACGCGCATCCAGCTGGAGGCCGCCTACGAAGAGGTGTCGGGTCGTCGGGAGCGGCTGGAGCGCCATCGCGCCACGGTGCTCCAGCGCACCGAGGAGCTGCGCCGCGTCGCCGAGGCCGCCTACCGGGGCGGGAGCGCGGACCTCCTCGCGCTGGTGGACGCCGAGCGGGCCTCCCGAGAGGCGCGGCTGGCGGCCGTCGAGCTGTCCGTCTCCGCCATCGAGGCGGAAGTGGATCTCCTGCTTCTCGCGGGCGCCCCAGTGGCCGTGGAGCCCCGGAGCACCCCCCGATGAACCGTTCCTGCCTCTCCCTCCTCGTCCTCGCGTGCCTCCTGGGCGCCTGCAAGGAGCGCGGGCCGTCCCCTGAAGGCGAGGGCACGCACTCGCACGGCCAGGCCCCCGACGCGAAGTCGGAGCGGCCGGGCCTGTCCATCACCGCCTACCAGAGCGGGCTGGAGCTCTTCATGGAGTTCCCCGCGCTGGTGGTGGGGCAGCCCTCGGCGCTGGTGGCGCACTTCACGGATGCGCGCGATCCGGAGGGTTTCCGGGTGGTGACGAAGGGCCGGGTCACCGCGGTGCTGCGCCACGCGGACGGCACGGAGGAGCGCTTCGTGGCGGACACGCTGCTGCGCGACGGCATCTTCAAGCCGGTGGTGACGCCCACGCGCGCGGGCGAGGCCACGCTCACGCTGGTGCTGGAGGGCGAGCAGGTGGCGGGCCCGGTGGAGGCGGGCCGCTTCACGGTGCACCCCACGGTGGCGGCGGCCCTTGCCGCGACACCGCCGGAGAAGGAGGGCGAGGCCACCATTCCCTTCCTCAAGGAGCAGCAGTGGAAGACGCGCTACGCAACGGCACCGGCCGAGGTGCGCGTGCTGCAAGGAGGCATTGCCGCCAACGGTGAGCTCAAGCCGGTGGCGGGGCAGGCCGCGGAGCTGTCCGCGCCGGTGGCCGGGCGCATCCCCGTGGGCGGCCCGGTGCCGTACCTGGGCAAGCCGGTGAAGAAGGGCGAGGTGCTGGTGAAGCTGGCCCCCACCACCACCGCGACGTCCACGGACCTGGCCTCGCTGGAGCTGGAGGTGAGCCGGGCCCGGGCGGAGCTGGGGCTGGCCGAGCGCGAGGTGAAGCGGGCCGAGGAGATGCTCGCCGCCCG
>NZ_DASVSO010000348.1:0-4599 GCF_036388035.1 Archangium sp. | reverse complement strand
ACCATTTCCTCGAGAAGATCTCGCACTTCGATCGCGAGCGCATTCCCGAGCGCGTGGTGCATGCGCGCGGTGCGGGCGCGCACGGCTACTTCGAGACCTACGGCACCGTCGGCGACGAGCCCGTGTCGAAGTACACGCGCGCCAGGCTGTTCCAGCAGAAGGGCAAGCGCACGCCACTCTTCGTGCGCTTCTCCTCCGTCATCCACGGCGGCCACTCCCCGGAGACGCTGCGCGACCCGCGCGGCTTCGCCGTGAAGTTCTATACGGAGGACGGCAATTGGGATCTGGTGGGCAACAACCTCAAGGTCTTCTTCATCCGTGACGCGATGAAGTTCCCGGACCTGGTCCATGCCTTCAAGCCGGACCCCGTCACCAACCGCCAGGACGCCCGGCGCATCTTCGACTTCATCAGCCTCACGCCCGAGGCGATGCACATGGTGACGTTCCTCTTCAGCCCCTGGGGCATCCCCGCCAGCTACCGCCACATGGAGGGCTCGGGCGTCAACACGTACAAGTGGGTCAACGCGAAGGGGGAGTCCGTCCTGGTGAAGTACCACTGGGTGCCCAAGCAGGGCGTGAAGAACCTCCTCCAGTCCGAGGCCGAGCAGCTCCAGGCGAAGAACTTCAACCACGCCACGCAAGACCTGTACGAGGCGATCGAGCGGGGCGAGAAGCCGGAGTGGGAGTTCTGCGTGCAGCTCATGAGCGACGGAGAGCACCCGGAGCTCGACTTCGATCCGCTGGATCCGACCAAGCTGTGGCCCGAGGACCAGTTCCCGCTGCGGCCGGTGGGGCGCATGGTGCTGGACCGCAACCCGGTGGATTACTTCGCGGAGGTGGAGCAGGCCGCCTTCGGCACGGGCGTGCTGGTGGATGGCCTGGACTTCTCCGACGACAAGCTGCTGCTGGGCCGGACGTTCTCGTACTCGGACACGCAGCGCCACCGCGTGGGCGCCAACTACCTGGAGCTGCCCATCAATGCCCCGAAGCGGCCGGTGGCCACCCACCAGCAGGGCGGGCAGATGGCATACACGGAGAGGACCGAGCTGACCCGCAACCCGCACGTCAACTACGAGCCCTCGGCCCTGGGCGGGCTGCGCGAGGCCCCGCCGGACGGCCCGGAGCAGATGCCATTCGTCTCGGGCCACCTGGTGCGGCAGAAGCTCGACCGGCAGAACAACTACCAGCAGGCCGGTGAGCGCTACCGCAAGCACGAGGACTGGGAGCGCGAGGAGCTCATCAGCAACCTCGTGGGCGCGCTGCGGGGCTGCACGAAGGAGATCCAGGAGCGCATGGTCTGGCACTTCAGCCAGTGCGACAAGGACTACGGCCGGCGCGTGGCCGAGGGGCTGGGGATGTCCGTCCCGAGCACCCTGCCCGCCTCGCTGAAGGAGCGCCTGAAGCCGGAGGACCTCCAGCCCCCCACGGGCGGAGTGGATCCGAAGGGTGACTCCGTCACCTCGCCCACGGCGATGGGCGAGCCGCCGCCTGGGAAACGCTGAGCGGCCTCAGTCGATGGACGCGCGCGGGATCAGGGCTCGAGCTGCAGGACGGTGGAGGACCACTTCGCGCTGCCCGCGGCGGCGCCGCGGCTGACCTCCAGGACCGTGGGCGAGGTGAGCGAGTGCCAGCCCAGCGCGGCGCCAATGACATCGTCGGTCGCGTGGGAAGTCTCTCCGCCGGCCTGGCCGGACTGCGGCTGCCCGCTGGCGAAGACCAGGGTGCGTGTCGGATCCACGGCGGTAATGGGGAGGGAAACAGCCGTGGTGGCCGCGTCCATCGTCACCGGGACGTGCTGGGCCCACGCCCGCTCGCCCAATTCGATGCGCTCCCAGGAGATGGAGTTGATGCTCGCCCCCTCGCAACCCGTGGCGCCCGCGCCGCGCGAGAAGGTGATGGAGGTGGGTGAGGTGAGCTCCCCGCGCAGGACCCGGTCACAGATGACGGCCGTGCTGGCGCCTGACACCTGGTAGGTGAAGAGCAAGGCGGTGGAGGCGAGATCCACGGCCGGCAGGCTGGAGACGACGAGCTGGGGGCCGCTCATCCTGCCCGTCATGCCGCGGGTGACGTGGATGCCCGAGAGCTCCACGACCTGGAGCGAGACGCGCCAACTCGTGGTGCAGTTGGTGGAGAACGCGAAGTCCACGTGATCCATCATGGAGAGCGAAGCCGTGTAGAAGTCATCCTCTCCCTGGGTGGCGCCGTCTTTCTCGGCACTCACCAGCAGGAAGGTGTTCTGCGGGCGGGAGACCGGCTCGATGGGGAGCCTGGTGAGGGGAGTGCCCCCACACGAGCCCTGCAGGTGCTGGACCTTCAGCCCGGAAGTCAGCTCCGCCGTCTGCCATGCGATCCGGACCGCGGGTTCGGTGCCGCTGTCGAAGTCGTTGCGGCGGCAGGTGAAGGCATCCAGTGCCGAGAGCGAGCAGCTCAGGCTCGCGGTGTCGGGTTCGGGGTCGTCCGAGCTGGCCTGGAAGAGCAGCAGCGTCTTGGACCTGTCGAGCTGCGCGGGGGAGATGGGGCACGTCACCGAGCCGGCGCCGACCGGCAGGGTGCAGACGCCGGTACGCACCACGGGCAGGATCGTCTCGTTCTGGCTCGCCGTGGAGAAGCCTGGAGCCGCGGCGGAGAGTGCGAACGTGCCGCCAGTCCGCCCCTTGAAGTAGAAGCCGGTCCGCACCGCACCCGGGGGGAATACCGCCTCGGTGGTGGGGGTGGTGCACCCCGGATCGGTGAAGAACGAGAACCCCGCGGCCGCTTGTCCCGACAGCGTCACCCGTGTCTGTGAGGGGACAGGGAGGGGGTGGCCGGAGGCGTCGCGGGACTCGAGCTCCACCCAGGAGGAGCAGCCTCCCGCCGGCAGCGTCCGCGCGGGGTTGATGAAGGAGAGCTGGGTCGGACGTGGGGTGTCCACGGAGCCTCCCCCTGGCTGGCACTCGTCCTCACGGCAGACGAAGCCCGGCGCGCACTCGTCATCCTGGCCGCAGGCGAACCGCCGCGTATCGGCTCCGGTGGAGCCGCGGTCACAACCTTGCAATGAGAGCAGGAGCGCCAGGAGCCGCACGGAGAGCCACGACCCGGTGCGATGCCATGAGGGCATGCTCATGGGAATTCACCTCCGACCGTCACCCCCGAGGGAGTGGCGGAGACCGTCACGGGCGCGCCGAGCACCCAGAGCGTTCCTCCCGTGAGGGCCGTGACGCCCGCGACTCCAAAGAGGATGTTGGCGAGCCGGGCGTTCGAGCGGGCCCGCTTATCGAGTGCGAGGGCCTCGCGCTGGGTCAGGCCCGTGGTGAGGCCCCGCTCATTCACGGGCGCTCCTTCCACCTCGGCCCGAGCGCTGCGTGAGCGCCACCCGAAGTATCCCCCCGCCGCACCCGTCCCCGCCGCGGCTCCCAAGAACACGTATGCCGCGGTGCGCCAGGGGGAGCCCGGTGCGCCCTCCAGCGCGGGGGTGCCCGTGAGGGGTTTCGGAGGAGCTGTGAGCGCTTGAGGCCGGGGAGCGGTCTCCCGCAGGGGAGCGGAGGCGCTGCCCACCGTGGCGAGCACGGCCTGACGCTCGTCGAGCAGCTCCGCCCACCACTGCACTCGCTCCCCCTTCACGGCGACCGAGGCCCGCCCCTCCAGCAACGGGCTCTCCTCTTGCCGCCAGGGCGCCTCATCGGCGCGCAGGTGGAAGCGCACCGCGCGGGCCAACCTCAACACGTCCGTGGTCACCTGCACGGCCACCCCTTCGATGGTGGTGTCCGTCTTGCTCGCGGGGGCCGCCTCGAGCCGCAGCGCCGCCCGCTGATCGGCCACCCAGGCCCTGGCCTCGAAGAAAGGCGTCACCACCCGAGGGGCGTAGTCGCCCGTGAGCTGATGATCCGGCGCGAGCACCAGGAGGGTCTGGAACGCGGTACGGGCCTTCGCCGGCTGCTGGAGCATGGCGGCCACCACCCCCTGCAGCTCCAGGATTTGCAGGAGGGTGTTCCGATCATTGCCTGGGTGCGCGCGTGCGGCCTCCAGCGAGCGGGCCGCCTCGGTATAGCGCAGCCCGTCGAGCAACTGGCGGGCGCGGGACAGCTCCGGGTTGGGCGTCTGGCCCCATGCTTGCGAGGCCAGCAGCAGGGCGGTGATGAGTGCGAGGAGCGGGGGGAGACTGGACAAGGCGTGACGATGTTATCCGGTATGCTCGGAAAGCGTCGAATTGACAGCGCCCGGGTCGGATGAAGAAAGTTCCCTTGTGAGCGACACCCACCGCCCTCCGGTCTCTTTCGAGGCCCCCGCTGTCTGGCAGCAGGGGCTGGCCGTGGGCCGCTACAACCTGTTGGCGCGGCTGGCTGTGGGCGGCATGGCGGAGATCTGGCTGGCGCGCCAGCAGGGGCCCAAGGGCTTCGAGAAGTTCGTCGTCATCAAGCGCATTCTCGACGGGTTGGGCACGGATGCGGACTTCGTGGGGATGTTCCTCGACGAGGCCCGGATCGCCGCGCAGCTCAACCACCCGCACATCGTCCAGATCTTCGACCTGGGAGAGGAAGCGGGGGCCTTCTACCTCGCCATGGAGTACCTGCCGGGCGAGACCGTGGCCGCCATCGCGCGCGCTGGAGCGCACCAGCGCAA
>NZ_DASVSO010000347.1:0-1776 GCF_036388035.1 Archangium sp. | reverse complement strand
CGTCAGCGGCTGAGGCCCAGTCGCTCGAGATCTTCCGGGGTGTCGACATCGAGGAGCCCCTCGGCGAAGGGCACGAGACCCAGGCGGGCCCGGTGGTGCATCAGGACCGGTTTGGCTCCCTGGGGCCCGCCGCGCGTGAGGAGCTCGGGAAGAAGCTCCGCCGCGAACGCCGCGGGCACTCCGAAACCGCCGTCTCCCCCGTAGGTGCTCGCGGCGGCGGGGTGGCCTCGCGCGACGCACTCCACGAGCGCGCGAAGGTGCTCCGGCGTGACGAAGGGTTGATCACACAGCATGAGCACGGCCGGCTCTTGCCGGGGGCGGGCGGCGTCGGCGAGCAGGGCCTCGATGCCGGTGCGCAACGAGCTGCCCGGTCCCTCGGCCCATCCGGCGTTGAAGGCGACGCGGACGCGCGCCTCGCCGAGCGCCTCCGCCACGGCTTCGCCACACGCTCCCGTGACGACGATGACGCTCCGGGCCCCACTCTCGTGCGCCAGGCGCGCGGCGCGGCACACCAGGGGCTCCCCTTCGAGCCGCACGAGCTGCTTCGGCGACCCGAGGCGTGACGAGCCGCCAGCGGCGAGCACGACGACGGAGAAGGTCGGCAAGCCCGGGGGGCTCATGCTTTCTTCCCGCCCCCCACGTCGCTGGCCTCGCTCGGCCCGGTCAGGTGGATGGGCCCGTCATGCTGCCGGAGGTGGACTCCCTCGCTCCGCGACAGCACGGCCTGGATCTCCGCGAGGATCGACAGGGCGATCGCGGCCGGCGTGTCACCGCCGAGCTTGAGTCCCACCGGGCTGTAGAGGCGCGCGCGCTGCTCGGGGGTCGGGACGAGCTCGTCCGCCATCTCGCCCAGGAGTTGCTCGCCCCGGCGCTTGGGGCCGAGCAGCCCGACGTAGGGCACGTCGAGCTTCAGGAGCACGGGGATCAGGCGGAGATCGGCGAAGTAGTTGTGGGTCATCACCACCACGGCCGAGTGGCTCCCGGTGGGCACGTGCGCGGCGGCATTGTCCGCATGGGCGTGCAGCACGCGCTCGGCGCCCGGAAAACGTGCCGGATCGCAGTACGCCGGCCGGTGGTCGATCACCGTCACGCGCCAGTCGAGCTGACGCGCCATCGCGACGAGCGGCACCGCGTCCGGGCCCGCGCCGAAGACGGTGAGGTGGAAGGCGGGCGGCACGAGGTCCACGAAGCACTCGACGTTGCCTTCCGGCAGGGGCACCGTCCGGACCAGGGGGACTCCCGTCCCGAGCGCTTCCTGGGCGAACCCGCGCGCGGCCTCGCGCAGGGCCCTGGCGGTGGGAGAGCCGGGTTCGCCCTCCACCTCCAGGAGGCTTCCGAGCTGCCCTTCGAGCGTGGGAGCGGCGTCGAAGGTGGTGACGATCGCCTTCGGCGCCGAACCGACGTTCATTCCGCACAGCAGCCGCCGGGTCTCCTCGTTCAGGCGCCAGGGCTCGAGCCGCTCGAGCAGGATGTCCAGAGCGCCTCGGCAGCCGAGGCCGAAGCCCACCATGCCGTCATGCTCGCCCGTCATGTCGAAGCGGAGGCGACGCGCGAGGCCCGTGGTGAGCACTTCGCGCGCGGCCTTCGCGATCTGCGGCTCGAGACACCCGCCGCTGATCAGCCCGACGGGCACGCCCTCTGGCGTGATGAGGAGCCGCGCCCCGGCCCGGCGATAGGTCGAGCCACTCGTGCGGACCAGCGTCCCCAGCACGAGCGGCTTCCGGGCCGTCACGGCCTCGTCCATCACGGCGAGGAGTTCACTCACACTCACGCTTT